>CAZZHO010000123.1:0-13371 GCA_964653795.1 uncultured Roseivirgaceae bacterium
CTTCCATGGTTGCCACCGTCTAAAGAAGAGGTGATATTCATTGCTCTTTTTTCAGACCTAGATGCCAAGATAACTTCAGCTCCGGCTGAGGCCATGCATTTGGCGATGCCTGTACCAATTCCTTGTGTGCCACCGCAAATCAGGGCACGTTTTCCTTCTAAACTTATTTGCATGACTTATTAGTTATAAGAGCGATATTTACGTTTAACATATTTTCTATTCAAGACATGTCCATACCTAGTCCGTTCAATTTAGCAAAATGGATCGACGATAATAGAGATATTCTAAAGCCACCAGTTGGAAATAAAAATCTTTATGCTGATGCCGGAGATTATATTGTAATGATCGTTGGAGGCCCAAATGCGCGAAAAGACTATCATTACAATGAGACTGAAGAACTTTTTTATCAACTGGAGGGAGATATAGAGGTCAAAATCCAGGAGGATAAAAAGGCTGTGACAATACCCATCAAGCAGGGTGAAATGTTCTTACTACCAGCAAAGGTGCCTCACTCGCCAAAAAGGCCTACAGGGAGCGTTGGTTTGGTTGTGGAAATTAAGAGAAAAGCTTCTCAAAATGACGGACTGATCTGGTATTGTGATGCTTGTAACAACAAACTCCATGAAAGTTATTTTCAACTTAAGAATATTGAGAAAGACTTTCTTCCTCGATTCAAGCAATTCTACTCCTCGGAAGATTTAAGGACTTGTAAAAACTGTGGAAGTGTCATGGAGACAGATAAGAGGTTTATATGATGTTTGATGAATTTGAGCCGGGAGTTCAGTACGCCATCGAAGAAGACAAGGCTGATGTACTGAGTGTTTTCAGAGAGAAGTTTCATGTTCCAAAGAAGAAAGGGAAAGAAGTAATCTATTTCTGTGGTAATTCTCTTGGATTGCAGCCTGTGAATGCCGCAGTTGCTGTTAGGGAGGAAATGAATAACTGGAGAGCCCGTGGTGTGGAAGGTCACTTCTATGGAGTAAACCCTTGGGTTTCTTATTCCAAAATGTCCAAAAAGGGCCTTTCACAGCTACTGGGCACTAAAGAATCGGAAGTGGTCTGTATGAATAACCTAACCACTAACCTTCATCTCTTACTAGCCTCTTTTTACAAACCTCAAGGGAGTAGGAAAAAAATATTGATCGAGAGAGGGGCATTTCCTTCCGATCATTTCGCAGTTGCCAGTTTCATCCAGTTGCTAGGGAATGATCCAAATGATTGTCTGGTCGAACTGGAAATACCTGATGATGGCTACTTGAAACTTGAGGCAATTGAAAATGCTATTGCAGAACTAGGTGATGAGCTGGCCTTGGTAATGTTACCTGGTGTGCAATATTACACTGGTCAGTTTTTTAACCTTGCTAGGATTACAGCTGCGGCTCACAAAGTGGGTGCTTATGCCGGTTTTGACTTAGCACATGCCATCGGCAATTTGCCAATGAACTTGCATAAAGACAAGGTGGATTTTGCTACTTGGTGTAGCTACAAATATTTGAACAGCGGTCCGGGCAATGTCTCAGGTATTTATGTTCACGAAAAGCATGGGGATGATCCAAACTTTCCTCGTCTGGCCGGATGGTGGGGACACAATGATAAGACTCGCTTTCAAATGAAAAATGAGTTTGACCCGATGCCTGGCGCAGATGGTTGGCAGCTCAGCAACATGAATATTATTCCCACGGCAATACACCATGAATCGCTAAGTATTTTTGAAGAGGCTGGGATTGATCGGCTCAGAAAAAAGAGTATTAAACTGACTTCCTACCTTCACTATCTCCTGGAAACAACTGAGCATATAAAGTCGAATATCAAAATCATTACCCCGGTAAATCCTGAAGAAAGAGGGTGTCAATTGTCCTTGTTCTTACCGAATCATGGCAAGGAGATATTCGAATTTCTTATAGAAAATGGTGTTGTACTGGACTGGAGAGAACCGAATGTGATCAGAGTCGCTCCGACCCCTCTTTATAACTCATTTCAGGAGGTATTTAATTTCAGCAATATCTTGATGAGGGCGTTTCGTAAGAATAATGGGTAAACCACAACATATTGGAATTGTAGGAGCCGGCTTGGTGGGGTCCCTCTTGGGAATACTCTTTAGGCAGAGAGGCTTTGACGTTTCCATATATGAAAAAAGAGGGGATCTCCGAAAAGCGACCATCAAAAAGGGCAGATCTATTAACCTGGCTCTTAGCAACCGTGGTATTAGGACTTTGAAGGATGCTGGCGTCTATGATGAGATAAGTGATGAGCTTGTCCCTATGAAGGGAAGAATGATTCATCAGGGAGATACATCTACTTTTCAGCCTTATGGTGAGAAAGGCCAGTTTATAAATTCTGTATCAAGGATAGACTTGAATAGACGGTTGATTTCGTTGGGGGAAGAAGCCGGTATCAATTACCATTTCGATCATCGGTGCGTTGACGTCAATACTGATCGTACCACCGTCTATTTTGGATATGAGGATGATGAGATTAAAGTAAAACTCGATTTTTTAGTGGGTGCGGATGGGGCCTTTTCAGAGGTGCGAAAGAGTATTTTGGAAATGGACAAAAGCGAGTTCGACAAAAGTTTCCTTGATTATGGTTACAAAGAGCTGACTATACCTGAAGGCCCGACAGGTTTTCAGCTTGAGCCCAATTATCTTCATATCTGGCCCAGAGGTCATTTCATGCTAATTGCTCTTCCTAACCCAAATAAGACCTTTACATGTACTTTATTTCTACCCTACGAAGGGGCAAAGTCTTTTGAAAACTTAACAACTAAAGCCGAAATCAAGAGCTTCTTTTCAAGTGAGTTTCCAGAGGTTCAAAAATTAATGCCTTCCCTGGAATCTGAGTTCCTCCAAAACCCAACATCCTCCTTAGTCACGATTAAGTCTTTTCCTTGGTCATCGAATAGAACGATGGTACTTGGCGATGCTGCTCATGCAATAGTTCCTTTTTATGGGCAAGGTATGAATGCGGGATTTGAGGACTGTCGCGTCCTTATGGAATTGGTAGATCGTCATCATTCCGATTGGGATCTGATTTTGCCCATTTTTGAGAGTACCCGGAAGAAGGATACAGATGCCATTTCTGAGCTCGCTTTAAAGAACTTTGAAGAGATGCGGAGTAAGGTAATGGATGATGATTTTCTGGAAAGAAAGAAAATAGAGGCCAAACTACACAAACTATATCCTCAGGATTGGGTGCCGCTTTATACCATGGTCACTTTCTCCCATATGCCTTATCATAAGGCTTTGATAATAGGTCAGTTACAAGATCAAGTTTTTAAAAAGGCCAAGAAAGCCGGTTACTTGGATAACTATTCTAGAATGGTGGAAGAGCTTAATATTCTAAAGAAAGCCGCTCTGACAATTCCTCAATGATTTCATGCTCCTCTTCTGAAATCCCATCGGCGGCATTGGCAAAAAGATACATGGCTTCTAAGACAAATTCCTTGTCGTCTGTCTGATCTTCGAGATGACTCTTTAGAGCATTCAAAAATCTTTTTTTCCACTTGTCGATGTTTTCCAGTAGATACCGAAACTCAGTTCGGAAAAGTAAAGCCATTTTTTGCCTCTCTTCTTTTTCTGGTGACTCAACGTAGGCCTCGGCAATACCATCAGCAATTCTCATTACACCATCCCATTCTTCTTTATCCAAAACACCATCGCTCATGCAAACCAGAAGTGAAGGATATAAGTTTAGTAAGTAAAGAAACTGTCCTCGGTCGATTTCAATCGTTCTGGTTTTCAGATAATCTTCGAATAAACTATTGACTTGGGAACTCATGGTAAAAAGTGAATGCCTTGGGAAATATTAACTAAGATAAGTAAGCTGTTAATCTTAATACAATTGATCTTTAAGAAGTAACCAATTTTCAGTTTTATTGGCATGAATATATGAAATCCTTGAAAGTAGGAGTGGTAGGAGCAGGTATTGCTGGCATAGCCACGGCCATCCGGTTAGCTGCCAAAGGTAACCAAGTGTCAGTTTTTGAATCCAATAGTTATCCTGGAGGTAAACTATCAGAAGTAAGACTAGGCAACTACCGGTTTGATGCCGGTCCTTCATTATTTACTTTCCCCAAACTCGTGGAGGAGTTATTTGAGCTCGCTGGGGAGGATTATCACGACAATTTTGAATATATAAGACTCAACCGAGCGGCGAATTATTTCTTCGAAGACGGGACTACTTTTCAGGCTCCAGGCACGAAACAAGATCTCATTGAAGTGCTTGGAGAAACTTTCTTGGATGATACTTCGGACATTGAAAAATTCTTTAGAAAAAGTAACACCATGTACGATTATCTGGGGGAGATGTTCATGTTTAACTCCTTGCACGATTGGCGGACGTTCGTTTCGAAAAGCGCCTTCCGGTCCTATGCCAACATCCCTAAAATGGGCTTTTTTGATACTATGGCAAGGTCAAATGAGAAAGACTTTAAGGACCCAAGATTAGTTCAATTTTTCAATCGCTATGCCACCTACAATGGGTCAAACCCTTATGCTACTCCTGCGACTATGAATTTGATTTCGCATTTGGAGTATGGTATTGGAGCTTTCTTTCCAAAGAAGGGTATGCACTCTATTACTACTTCTCTGGTTGCATTAGCGGAACGACTGGGGGTAGAATTTCACCTTGGAGAGAAAGTTTCTGCCATCGAGTTGGATAATGCAAAGCGAGTCAAAGGTCTAAAGGTTGGAAATGAAGTGATTGAATTCGATAGGGTTGTGTCCAATATGGACATAGTTGGCACCTATCGGCATTTACTCAAAGAGGTACCTGCACCGAATAAAATCTTGAAACAACCGAAATCTAGCTCGGCGTTAATCTTCTATTGGGGCATAAGTCAAGAGTTCCCGCAGCTGGATTTGCACAATATCCTCTTCTCTGGAGACTATAAAGAGGAATTTGATCATATTTTCAATAGAAAGAATCTTTACAAGGATCCTACGGTCTATATAAATATTACCAGTAAGCATAAGTCAGATGATGCACCTGCTGGGGCAGAAAATTGGTTTACAATGATCAATACTCCTCATAATACTGGTCAGGATTGGGACCAACTAATCGAAAAAGCCAAATCAAACATCCTCGAAAAGTTGTACCGAATTTTGAAGGTGGATGTGTCGTCTTTCATAGAAGAGGAGTCTCTGCTGGATCCCAGGTTGATTGAAAGTAAAACAAGCTCTTCTCAAGGGGCACTTTATGGCAATAGTTCTAACAATAAGTACGCAGCATTTCTAAGGCATGCCAACTTTTCGAATAAGATAAAAGGGCTCTATTTCTGTGGTGGTAGTGTGCACCCAGGTGGGGGAATACCCATGGCACTTTCGTCAGCTAAGATTGTAGATCGCTACTTCCAATAGCGGGTTCTTCGGAGGGAAAAAGTAAGGTATAGTTTTCGTATGTCTCAAAAATAACCTTGACATATCTAACAGGTTCCGAACCTCTACAATATCCAAATTCTACTACTTCATCATTGTAGAATTCAGGCTCTTGCTTTTTGAGTAAGTATATCGATACCTCTTCCCAACTATCTGGGTTTCCACCATACTTCTCTGTGAGTCTGCGAGCATCCTCAACATGACCTTGACCAACATTGTAGGAAGCCAATATAAACTTCTGCCTTTCCAGAGAATCAGCAATCACATTATCCCAGATAGACTGAAGCCACTGAATATGCCTAATGCCAGCTTTGAGATTGGTTTCTGGGTGCTTGAGGTTTTTAAACCCGTAAGCTTCACCTGTTGAAGGTAATACTTGTAGTAGGCCTATGGCTCCTGCCCACGATACGATCTTTGGATTGAACTTAGACTCCTTATAAATCTGCGCTGCTAGTAGTCTCCAATCCCAACCTATTTTTTGTGCACCTTCCTTGATAAAATTGTCATATGGCGAGATTTTATCACCGCCAATAGATGAAAATTCACTTTTGTTTCTAATCCTACTTGCCTTGCTGCTTCTGAAATATCTATTGTAAACAGCATAATAATCGGAGGTCTTTCTCATATCCAAAATCCAATCATTCATCACCTGCTGAAGAGTATCAGCGTTTCTCCTCAGTCCCCAGGCGATCTGTTGAGGGAAACTTATGGCGGTCTTGATATCCAATATTGGATAGTAGGTAGAATTGACAAGAGCTATATTCTCCTCAGCTACGGTGAAATCAATTTCCCCGTTTGCCACTCTTTTTATGATCCCTTCTGTTTCTACCTCCGGGAAGTCTTCAATAATCAAAATGTCTCCTCCTATTTCATCCGATAGGTTACTTAAGCGATCAAGATAGGCAGACCTGTATCTAACGTAAATTTCCTTACCTATTAATTCGACAGGGTTTCTTATCAGTGTTTTTTCAATTTCATGGAGCTTCATATCCCTCCAACCTTCTGGCTTTCTTTGGATCAGTACCTGCCGGACCAGATTGTGATAGTGCGTAAACGAAATTCTGTTCTTTCTTTCCTTGGTGACTGTAAGGTTGTGAGCTAAGACATCTCCCTCGCCTTGATTCAGCATTTCAAAGGCTCTTTCAAGGTTGGGTTCAAGTTTTATTTCCAGCTCAAGCCCTACGGTATCACAGAACATCTTGAGCAATTCATATTCGTAACCCATGGTTTGACCTCTATAAAGGAATAAGCCAGTGGAACTATTGTCCATTATGGCAATGAGCTTTCCTCTTTCTTTGATTTTGCTATAATCAAAGTCTACAGGAGGCCTTTCAGCTATGGATTCTTGATTAGAAGAGCTTTTACTTGGATCAGTGGATTTTGTGCAAGAAAAGCCGCCAAGAATAATGCTGGTTAGCAGTAAAAGATCAAATATCTTTTTGCGCATCAATTCCATGATACGCCATTGTAACGAGAAAAGCAAAAAAAGGATTATAAACTAACTGGGTTGAGCATTTTGATGGCAGTCTGGTATATCCCTTCGGGATCAAATCCGCACTCCCTATGTAACTCAAGCTGTTCACCGTGTTCCACAATTCGATCTGGAATTCCCAGTCTGACGAGTCTGCTGTTATAGCCATGGTCAGCCATAAATTCAAGGATGGCTGAACCGAAACCGCCCATCAAGCATCCATCTTCCACCGTGATAATCTCAGAATATTGTTGAAATACTTTGTGCAAAAGCTTCTCGTCGAGAGGTTTAACAAAACGCATGTCATACTGACCGGCGTTGATTCCTTCCTTTCTCAATCTATCCACTACTTCAGTAGCATAGTTTCCAATATGTCCAATGGTGAGAATTGCCAAATCTTCACCTTCCACCAATTCTCGACCTGTTCCAACCTCAATTTCTTCCATCGGTCGCTGCCAATCTGGGAGAACGCCTTGGCCTCGAGGGTACCTGATGGCAAATGGCCCCTGATATTTCGTGGCAGTGAACATAAGGTTTCTCAATTCCACCTCATTCATGGGTGCTGAAACTACGAGGTTAGGTATGCATCTCATGTATGAGATATCATAGGCACCATGGTGTGTAGGCCCATCAGCACCAGCAAAACCCGCCCTGTCCATACATAGTATCACCTGCAAGTTTTGAATACAGACATCATGTATGACCTGGTCATAAGCCCGCTGCATGAATGTACTGTAAATATTGCAAAAGGGGATAAGTCCTTGCGTTGCCAGCCCAGCGGAGAAAGTCACAGCATGTTGCTCAGCTATTCCCACATCAAATGCCCTGTCTGGCATTTCAGCCATCATCAGATTTAAAGATGATCCAGAGGGCATGGCAGGCGTCACACCCATGATTTTATCATTTTCTTTAGCCAGCTCTATTATCGTCTTACCAAAAACCTGTTGATACTTTGGTGGCTGTGGTTTGTCGTAAATTTTCTTTTGGATCTCTCCGGTGATCTTATCGAATTTGCCGGGAGCATGCCATTTGGTCTGGTTTTCTTCGGCTTGCTTGTAGCCCTTACCTTTCACCGTAACACAGTGAAGAATTTTTGGACCTTTTATTTTCTTTAGGTCTTCGAATACATCAACCAAATGATTGACGTCATGACCATCTACCGGGCCGAAGTATCTCAAATTCAATGATTCAAACAGATTACTCTGTTTTAAAAGGAACGACTTCACGCTGTTTTCAAACTTCGCTACAATGTCTTGTGCATTAGGTCCGAATTTGCTGATTTTACCTAGAATATTCCATACCTCGTCCCTGAATCTGTTGTAAGTTCCCGAAGTGGTGATGTCAGTCAAATAATCCTTCAATGCACCAACATTCGGATCGATAGACATACAATTATCATTGAGAACTATCAGCAGGTTGGAGTTGGAAACACCAGCATGGTTCATAGCTTCGAATGCCATTCCTCCTGTCATGGCACCGTCGCCGATTACGGCTATGTGCTGGGTATCATTGTTCTGGTACTCATTAGCCACCGACATTCCCAGTGCTGCGGAGATGGAGGTCGAAGAATGACCAACACCAAAAGCATCATATTCACTCTCTTTTCTCTTAGGGAAGCCTGAGAGACCTCCATATAGTCGGTTGGTATGGAACTCACCCATCCTTCCCGTCAATATCTTGTGCCCGTAAGCCTGGTGACCTACATCCCAGACTAATTGATCTTTTGGCGTGTTAAATGCATAGTGCAAGGCAACAGTCAGTTCTGTCACACCAAGGCTTGCACCAAAATGGCCACCGAAAACCGATACATGATCGGTAATATATTCCCGGAGTTCTCCACAAATCTGAGCTAGTTGTTGGGGTTGTAATTTTTTTAGGTCATCTGGATTTTTGATTCCAGCTAACAATTCTCCAGGTTCGATTTTCATGGAAGTTCTTTGAATAAAAGGTGCCTTATGAACGCTGCACCCCAAAAAATTGTTTTTCGAATTGCTTCGCAAATTTAGATCAGAAAAATTTGACTGCTGCAATTTGGGTCTAGCCTCGGCATTGCTCAATTTTGAATAATGACATCAGCTGATGAGCAGAAAAAATTCGAAATCGATCTACCCCTTTTTCAGGGACCATTTGATCTGTTGCTATTCTTTATAGAAAGGGATGAATTAGACATTCATGATATTCCTATTTCCAAAATCACGGATGATTTTCTGGATTACATCAAAAGAATGGAGCAACTCAATGTCGAATTAGCCAGCGAATTCATCCTCGTAGCAGCGACCTTAATGAGAATAAAGTCGAAAATGTTGCTACCAAGGCCAGTATTGGATGAGGAAGGGAACGAAATAGATCCTCGGGAGGAACTTGTAAAGCACTTGTTGGAATACAAGAAATACAAATCTGTGATCGGGCAGCTGGGGGAAATGGAAGCTGATCGGATAGATAGAGAATCTCGTGGCAATCTGATGTCGGAGATTAGAAAGTTGTCGCAATCTGTCAATGTAGAGGCCGAGATGCAAGACCTGGATCTCTATAAAATGATGCGCGTCTTTGAAAAGGTTCTAGACCGGTATGAGCTCGAAAAGAATAAACCCACACATAAAATTGTCCAATATCCTTATACGATTTCTGGCCAGAAGGACTTTTTAAAAGGTAAGCTTCGATCTCAAAAAGAAAGAAAAGTGTCTTTTGTGGATTTAGTAAAAGAAAAGCCAGAAAAGATTTTCGTGATATTCAGTTTTCTGGCCATTCTTGAACTTCTTCAACTAGGTGAGGTCACCATTGTGCTGGGAGAAGGCTTTAATAACTTTTGGATTCAGGATCTTACTTAAACCCTCTCAAATTGATTGAAGAAGAATGATCCTTCAATCGCAGCATTCTCATCCGAATCCGATCCGTGAACAGCATTCGCTTCAATAGATTTAGCAAAGATTTTTCTGATAGTACCATCTTCAGCTTTCGATGGATCAGTTGCTCCAATTAATTTTCTGAAATCCTCAACGGCATTGTCTTTTTCCAGAATCATGGCCACGATTGGGCCAGACGTCATATAGCTTACAAGATCGTTGTAAAATGGTCTTTCCTTATGAACTGCGTAGAAGGCCCCGGCTGTGGCGGTGGTTAGTTGAGTGAGTCTCATTGCTTTTACACCAAACCCTGCTTCTTCGATCATCTTAATGATCGCACCGGAATTGCCTGCCTCAAAAGCATCAGGCTTTATCATGGTAAATGTTCTGTTACCTGCCATTATTTCTTATTCAATTGTGGTTTCAAAAATTGGCTGCAAACATACGTTTCTTCAACTCAAAAGACCAGTTACGAACTTGCCCATTTTGTATTTCTCTCAAATTCTCGGATTTTTGCCGTTCAAATTTTTGAAAAAATGGCCTTACTGGTCATTGTCCCATTCTATGGAGAATCTAGAAGGCTTCAGAGGCCTTATCAAGTCCCCGAAAAAAATTGTGATCACCACCCATTCTAACCCGGATGCGGATGCGTTGGGATCGTCTTTGGCTTTATACCATTTCTTAAAGACCAAAGGACACGATGTAAAGGTTATTTCACCCAATGATTACCCTGAGTTTCTTTATTGGATGCCTGGACATGAGGAGGTATTAGTTTTTGATGGACCAGACAAGAAGAAGTGTAGAGATTTGGTCGCTGAAGCTCAAGTGATTTTTTGTCTGGATTTCAACGGATTGAATCGCATTAAATTGATGGAAGATCCAGTGAGAGTAGCTAAGGCATCTAAAGTTTTAATAGATCATCACCTAGACCCTGAAGAATTTGCTGATTTCAGCATGTGGGATACCAGCGCAGCGGCGACTGCTGAGTTGATTTTTGATTTAATAGAAAAGCTGGAAGAAACTGCATCCATTACAGCGGATATAGCAGATTTAATCTATGCTGGCATCATGACAGATACGGGTTCATTTAAGCATCCCTCCACAACAGCAAAGGTTCATAGAACGGTAGCTAAGTTGATAGACCTGGGGGCGGATGTAAATAGGGTGAATCGCAATATATACGATACTAATTCCATTGATCGACTAAGATTTATGGGATATGCTTTTCTGAAAAAGTTAGTAGTGAGGGAGGATTTAGGTATAGCCTATTTCGTCATTTCCAAAGAAGACTTTAAGGATTTCAATCTGAAGTCTGGAGATACCGAAGGCTTGGTGAATTACGCGCTTTCTTTGAATGGAATTATTATGGCTACCATTATCATTGAGAGGGAAGATGAAGTGAAACTCTCTTTCAGGTCGGTAGGGGATTATGCCGTCAACACTTTTGCGAATAAGAATTTTCAAGGTGGTGGCCACAAGAACGCTTCGGGAGGTGCATCTAAGGACACATTAGCGCAGACAGTTTCCAAGTTCGAAACATTAATTGAAACATACACTCAGCAGTACAAACAATGAAATTTATTTATTACCCATTTTGCCTTCTATTATCTGTCATTTTTTTGTTTGGCTGTGAAGAGGATGGAAAAGAAGCAACACTAGATTCCAATTTGACCTTCATCAAGAATGGGGATGGGGGGTTGTTGGAAAGCAACAAAGTGCTACTAATGAATTTTAGATATGAGACCGATTCAGGTGTTGTGCTTACTCAATCTGAGCCAGGCAGCCCAATGCCCATGATGTTCAATCGCGACACTACTGGTAGGAATGGACAATTTCAGGAGGTGATGAATCAACTTTCCATTGGTGATAGTGTCACCTTTAATATCCCGGCTTACGATCTTTTTCAAAAGACTTTTAGGCAACCTGTTCCGGCAAATCTTGATTCCAGCACCAACTTGAAATTCCGAGTTGGGATTGTTAGTCAAATGTCCAGGCAGGAATTTGGCGAATATCAAAATAAGAAAATTGCCGAGTACAATGCTGCAAGGTTGGAAGTTGAGAAGGAGATTCTTTCAAATTACACTGATAGCTTGGGTGTTTCAGCGCAGGTTACTGAATCTGGCTTACATTATGTCGTGACGACCAAGGGTGGTGGCCCTAGGCCCGAGAATGGTCAAAAAGTTTCAGTGAAATATAAGGGTACTCTATTAGATGGCACTTTATTTGATCAGGGTGAGTATGCCTTTGTACTTGGAAGTGGAGAAGTAATCAAAGGTTGGGATGAGGGCATTAGCTATCTCAATCTTGGCTCGAAAGGTGTTTTGTACATTCCAAGTACACTGGGTTATGGTCAAAGAGGAAGTGGAGTGATTCCGCCACAGGCACCTCTTGTTTTTGAAGTGGAATTAGTTAAAATAAATTGATAGGATGAACAGTAGGTTCTACAGAGGGTGGTTTTTGTTGGCGTTGGCTTCGTTCTTCTACGGATGCGGATCTGACAATGAAGTAGAAGTTGTGGATATTGTATTGCAGTTTGAAGAGGACAAAACGGATATTCAAGATCTTTTTAGTGATCGCCAAATAGAGTCTGATACCGTTGAAAATGGATCAGGCGTTCGGTATGGTGTTATTAGCAATAATTCAGATGGAGAGATTGTGGAACAAGGAGATGTTGTCATGATTGACTATGTGGCTTACACTCTAGGAGGCAATGTTCTTGGCACTACTTTTCAATCCGTCGCAGATACATCGGATATAATTTCTACACCTGCGGATCAGCTGGTTCTTACTCATACTAGTAATGGCTGGGCTTTCAACGAGCTTTTTACGTCAGTTGGTGGAGCCTTCCGAACTAATGGATTTCGTGATGGTGTAACTGCTCTTCTCAATTCAAGCCCTGAGGGTCAATTTAGTGCTGGTAGCTTCGGACTAATTGGAATACCCGGTATAGCCACTGTAGTAACTATCAATGGAAGCACAACCAGAATACAAGGAATTCCTGCTGAGGTGATCATTTATGAATTTGAACTTGCGGGCGTAGTGAAATGACCCTGGTATTTGCTACTCATAATCAGAATAAGGTCCGCGAACTGAATGAAATCTTATCCTCAAATACAGTCATAAAGTCCTTGCACGAACTAGGATTTAGCAAAGAGATAGAAGAAACCGCTTCGACAATTGAGGACAATTCAGAACTAAAGGCGACCGCAGTATTTGATGAATTGAGTATGCCAACAATAGCTGATGACTCTGGCCTGGAAGTAGATCACTTGGAGGGTGCTCCTGGGGTATATTCTGCTCGTTATGCGGGGAAAGAAAAAGATGATCAAGCCAACATTTCCAAGTTATTGGATGATTTGGCTGACATTCAACACCGAGGGGCACAGTTCAAAACAGTAATTACGCTAAAAACTTCATTTAGTCTACAACAATTTACTGGTATCGTTCGGGGCCAGATCACGGAATCTCAAAGAGGTGAAAAGGGATTTGGCTATGATCCGATATTTATACCTGAAGGCTATGACCGCACCTTTGCAGAAATGAATTCTGAGGAAAAGAATGCTATTTCTCATAGATCTATAGCGGTAAGAAAATTACTTGACTACCTAGGACACTCATTTTAGCCTGTTCTGGCTATTTTCACCAAAAGTAAATAACCGCCAATTACACATCTCTAATGAAA
>CAZZHO010000124.1:0-13361 GCA_964653795.1 uncultured Roseivirgaceae bacterium
ATATCCGAGGTAGGGTAATAATTGTAGGAGTTGACAAAAGCGAAAGACAGGTGTACTACCCTTACCGATTTTAACTAGATCTCATTTTGAGCTTTTTCTTAAGCTCATCTATTGAAAATCGGAACTTAGCATTGGTATCCATCATGTCGTTTACGGACTGTACAGCATGTATCACGGTACTATGGTCTCTACCACCAAAATGGTAACCAATTGACTTCAAAGAGTGGTTGGTATAGTCCTTTGAGAAGTACATAGCGACTTGTCGTGCGATGACTATTTCTCTTTTCCTTGTTTTTGCTTTCAGATCTTGCTGATCAACCTTGAAATAGTCAGAAACGGTCTTTTGAATGTAATCTATGCCGACTTCAGCTTCTATATCGGTTACGATATTTTGAAGCGTCTGCTTAGCAAGTTCTAAATCAATATGATCTTTAGTTAGCGAAGCATGAGCAATCAAAGAAATGATTACGCCTTCTAGTTCTCTTATATTGGTGTCTACCGTATAGGCTAAGTATTCTACGACCTGATCTGGAATTCTGATACCATCTGCCTGAAGTTTCTTCAAAATGATGGCCATCCGAGTCTCAAAATCTGGTTGCTGCAGATCAGTAGTCAGTCCCCACTTGAACCTGGACACCAATCTTTCTTGTAAGCCTTGTAGATCTCGTGGAGCGCAATCACTGGTCATGATGATTTGCTTACCACTTTGATGCAGATGATTAAATATGTGGAAGAATATTTCCTGCGTTTTTTCTTTTTCTTTCAAGAACTGAACGTCATCAAGAATGAGCACATCTACATTTCTGTAGTAAGCGATGAATTCTTGGATGCTATTGTTCTTGAGGGCATCAATGAATTGGGTAGTAAACTTTTCAGATGCTACATAAAAGACATACTTGTCAGGATGATTGCTCTTGATTTCGTTTCCAATAGCCTGAACCAGGTGTGTTTTCCCTAATCCGACACCTCCGTAAATCATCAAAGGATTGAAAGAAGTGACGCCCGGTTTTTTAGCAACAGCATAACCTGCAGACCTTGCCAGTCTATTACAATCTCCTTCTATAAAGTTATCAAATCGGTAGGTGGGATTGAGGTTTGAATCTGAGGCGAGTTCCTGGATGAATTGTGGGTTTTTGTACTGATCAAAGCCGTTTACCCTGTTTTTATTTTGGCTGTTAATGGTCCCCGAAACGTTAACAGTGTAGGGTTTGGCCGCCTCATTGCCCCTGTCAACTACAACAGAATATTCCAATCTCCCCTCTGGGCCGATTTCAGCTTTAATCGCTTCTTTCAGTAAGTGTACATAATTCTCTTCCAGCCATTCATAGAAGAACTGACTAGGGACTTGGATGGTAAGAACTTTATCTTCTAGTCTAATTGGCTTTATTGGCAAGAACCAAGTCTTAAAGCTTTGGACTGGAATACGCTGTTCAATGTAATTAAGGCACTTTTTCCAGGTTTTTTCGTGCATTAAGGACAATATTTGGGCGGTTTATTTTCGATTTGTTTGTGCCGTCTAAAGTTTAGGCGGACATCAAAATTGTTTCAAAAGTGCTGAAGAAAAAAATGAAATTTTCCATTGACTTTTTAAAATGGCCGCTCTATTTATCTAGAGCCACTTTTGCCTGAAAAATTCTTTGAAAAATGCAATTCGTTGCTTTTAGATGTTCAACTTACGATAGGTCAATGCTCAACAAAAAATTACTTTTGTTTTGATAAACGTCTTTTGAGATGCAGGGAATAGCAGACTTTGATAAACTTAATTTTTCTGATTGGTTGGTGCAGGTCAAAAAAGACTTGAAAACTGAGAATGTTGAGGAATTATTAAAATGGTCGCCAGAGTCTAACCTGGAATTCTTTTCGTACTACACTTCAGAGAATTCTGATGGAGTCAATAGTATCAGAAATTTCTTTGATCGCCCTAAGCCACATCAATGGGAGTTGCTTCAGGAAATTATGGCCTCTGGTGATCGTGAGGCTAACGAAATGGCACTCCAAAGTTTAGAAGGAGGGGCCGATGGAATCATTTTTAGTCTTTCGGACGGTAAGGATATTGAATTTGGTAACCTACTGAAAGGCATCAATGTTGAGATCTGCTCTGTTTCATTTCGTGGAATTGAGGAAACTCAATTCAAAGACTATCAGCAGCTTAACGGCCATGGCAAACAAGTATGGGGATACTTATTTGATGTGAGCTTCCCCCCTGAAGAAAGCTTCTTCAGATGTCAAAGTTTCAATATTGAGACTAATTCTGTTGTGGAAGAATTGCGGCACTTTTTGAAACAGACTTCAGATGAGAGCGAGAAGATATGTGTAAGAACGAAAATCTCTCAGGACTTCTTTCTGCAGATAGCTAAGGTTCGAGCACTTCGCTTTTTGCTAAGTCAACAAAATCCGAAAGCTCAGATTCGAATAGTCGCTGATCCTGTAGTCGATAGTAGTCCAGAGCAGAATCTAATCGACGCGACTATATCATCTATGGCAGCAATAGTAGGAGGCTGTGATGCTTTGATCTGTCCGGAAATTGGTTTTGATAGCAATCAAACAGATCAGCGTCTTTCCAGGAATATTGGAAACCTTCTCAAGCTCGAATCCAACTTATCTAGCTGGAGAGATCTGGCTCACGGTTCACATGCTTTAGATACTATGACAGCCATCTTGGCTAATGCCGCTTTAGATTCATCCTTAGATAGCCCTGCCTTTGACCTGCAAAGACATGCTCATGAAGGTCATCACGCTGGTTTGGCCCCTTTCCTAAGAGGTCCTTACTCTTCTATGTACATCACTCGGCCGTGGACAATCCGTCAGTATGCTGGATTCTCCACAGCGGAGGAGTCCAATGCTTTTTATAAAAGGAATTTAGCAGCAGGCCAGAAAGGATTATCTGTTGCATTTGATTTAGCTACGCATAGGGGCTACGATAGTGACCACCCTAGGGTCAAAGGAGATGTGGGCAAGGCAGGCGTTGCTATTGATTCAGTAGAGGATGTGAAGAAGCTTTTCGATGGTATCCCATTAGATAAAATGTCTGTCTCAATGACCATGAATGGAGCAGTCATTCCTATTATGGCCTATTACATAGTAGCTGCTGAAGAACAGGGAGTGAATATTTCCAATTTATCGGGAACCATTCAAAATGATATCCTCAAAGAGTTTATGGTGCGAAACACCTATATATATCCTCCAAAACACTCTATGAGGATAATCGGGGATATTTTTCAATACACCTCTTTGAAGATGCCTAAGTTCAATTCCATTAGTATTAGTGGGTATCACATGCACGAGGCGGGAGCTACCCCGGAGATTGAATTAGCGTTTACCATTGCTGATGGTCTGGAGTATGTCAAAACAGGAATTGAAAAAGGGATTGCCATTGATGCATTTGCGCCAAGGTTGTCTTTTTTCTGGGGCATCGGCATGAATTTCGTGAGTGAGGTTGCGAAGCTTAGGGCAGGTCGGGTGCTGTGGGCAAGACTTATTAAACAGTTCAATCCAACAAATCCAAAATCGATGGCTTTACGAGCCCATAGTCAGACTTCAGGCTATAGTTTAACTGCTCAAGACCCATATAATAACGTAGGAAGAACCTGTATTGAAGCCATGGCAGCGGTAATGGGACATACTCAGAGCCTGCATACAAATGCATTGGATGAAGCGATTGCCTTGCCTACTGATTACTCAGCTAAGGTTGCGAGAGACACGCAGATTACACTTCAAAAAAATACAGATATCACCAAACTCATCGACCCATGGGGAGGCTCCGTGGAGATAGAAAAGGAAACTGCCCGATTGATATCAGAGGCTCAAAAAATAATCGATGAAATCGAGGAGATGGGTGGTATGGCTGCTGCGATTGAAGTAGGTTATCCAAAGATGCGTATCGAGGAAGATGCCGCGAAAAAACAAGCAAGAATTGATACTGGAGTGGAGCAGATTGTTGGGGTGAACGTATTCCAAACTAATGAAAAAGCAGCAATTGACCTGTTAGAAGTAGATAATGATGAAGTGCTGAATAATCAAATTGATGGCTTGACAAAGCTGAAGTCAACTAGAGATGATGAGAAAGTAGCTGAAAGTCTGGCCAATCTAGAAGAAGGAGCCAAAGGAGAAGAAAACCTCCTGAAATTGGCTGTAAATGCTGCTCGGAATAGGGCTACTCTAGGTGAGATTTCCATGGCTATGGAGAAAGTATTCGGTAGATTTCAAGCACAACAGAGAACAATTCAAGGAGTATATTCATCAGCTGTGAACAAGAATGAGACTTTTATCCAGGCCAAGAAAATGTCAGATGAGTTTGCTGAAGAAGACGGCAGGAGACCCAGAATACTAATTGCCAAAATGGGGCAGGATGGACATGATAGAGGTGCTAAAGTCATTGCTACCAGTTTTGCTGACCTGGGTTTTGATGTTGATATAGGCCCACTTTTCCAAACGCCGGCTGAAGTTGCTATGCAGGCAGCTGAAAATGATGTTCACGTTATTGGTGCTTCCTCTCTTGCTGCAGGTCATAAGACGCTAATCCCAGAGTTGATACAAGAGCTGAAGAAAATTGGACGAGGAGATATAGGAGTAGTAGCGGGCGGCATTATTCCGGAACCCGATCATGCTTTCCTTAAAGAAAAGGGGGTTTTATCCATTTTCGGACCCGGCACCATTATTTCAGAAGCAGCAATAGAAATACTCCAAGCACTGCGTAACTAAACCGAAAACCCCTTTCAAACGCCGATTTGTCGAATATACTCGGTAGTATTTGTCAGGACTTCTTTAATTAATATAACTTGACTATTTAAACTAACTATCCTACTTAATGAGAACGCTGCCTTTTTTGCTTCTCGCACTTTTCTGTTGTAATTGGGCATTTGCCCAAAAAACGATAACAGGCAAAGTGACTGAAGCTGGTGATGACTTTGGTTTATCAGGCATCACCGTTACCGTCAAAGGAACCGATATTTCAACTGTAACCAATATTTATGGAGAGTTTGAGCTATCTGTTCCAGAAGGATCAGAATCCTTAGTATTTAGTGGTGCTGGATTTGGGACACAGGAGCTCGCCATCGGCGGCAGAACCAGCTTCAGCGTAACGATGAGCGCTGATTCATCTAGCCCTTCTGATGCCATATCTGTAGGTTTTGGGACTCAATCCAAAGCTGAAATTACAAGTAGTATTTCCCAAGTCAGTGCCAAAGACTTTGAAGGCGCTCCGGTCATTGATCTGGAGCAAGCAAACCAAGGAAGGTCTACCGGTCTTTTTGTGCAGAACAATGGAGGTAAACTGGGAGAAGGTACTTCAGTAAGAATTAGAGGAGGTTCTTCTCTTTCTGGTTCTAATGATCCACTTTATGTGGTGGATGGAGTTCCATTGAGTTCAGGGAGCCAGTCAGATATCAATCCAAGTACAATTGAATCAATAGAGGTGTTGAAAGATGCTTCTGCTGCGGCAATATATGGTTCTCGTGCAGCCAATGGAGTGGTCTTGATCACCACCAAATCTGGTGCTAGCGGTAAACCGAAAATTGACTTTGATTATCAATTTGGGATAAGTCAGACTCCTAAGACATTAGACCTGTTGTCTCCTGGACAATATAATGCGCAGGCATTGGAATTTGGGTTGAGAGACGCACTCCCTGAGTTAGAATTACTTGCCCTATTGGGAGTGGATGGAGCCTTTTCTCAACTGTTAGATGTTGAGGATGCACTTGCTGAAGGGTCGGCTGAAAATTTTCAGGCTTGGGCCGATGCAGGGCAAATCACTTTGAGTGATGGTCGCAATATTGCCTTGAGTAATGGCCAGGAAGGAACTGTCTTTAGATTGATTGGCCAGGTGCTTGATTCGTTGACATTCAATACGGATTGGCAAGATCAAATATTTAGAAATGCAGCTTCACACAGAGCTAATCTTAATATCTCTGGAGGTGCGGGTACATTTGATTATTATGGTGGCCTGTCTTTCACTGATCAAGAAGGTATTCTAATCGGCAATGACTATCAGAGATTCAATGGTCGTTTGAATTTGAACAATGATTTTACTAGCGCATTCTCTGCTAATATGAGTTTGAACTATGCTTATACAAAGGACAATCGACTTAACGAGGATCAGGATTTGGGATCGCCCCTTCAGGCGATAGTGCTACCTTCATCTGATGGTTTTGACCCTGCCAACAATTATCAGTTGAATGTAAGGAGTCTTGAGTACAACCCATTAACTGAAATCAATTTCGCGGATAATGTGGCCACCGGCAATAGCGTGATTGGAAACCTGGGTTTGAAATACGATTTCGCTGATAACTTCTCATTGAATGTTGATGGTGGGCTTGATCTTTTCGAGTTGGATGAAGAGAGAAGACAAGGCCCTGAAACGCAAGAGGGTACTGGCACAGGTTTATCGAGGCTTACAAATACACAAGTGAGCAACTATGTAATAAATGGGTATGCTGATTATAAGGTTGATCTACCGGGGAACCAAAAGCTATCAGCCCTCTTAGGCTCCAGCTATCAGACTACTACTACCCAAACTAGTTTCCGGTCGGCAAGGGTCAATTCCATTAGTACATTACAATCACTTCCTGAGTCAGATCCCTCTTTGCTGGATATACCTATTCCAGATTCAAAATTTGCTTTTTTATCCTTCTACACAAGATTGAACTACAATATTCAGGATAAGTACATATTCCAGCTAAGTGCCAGAGCTGATGGCTCTTCAAGATTTAGTGAGGACAATCGTGTAGGATATTTCCCTGCAATATCTGGTGGATGGAACATTCATAACGAAGATTTCTTCGGCTCAGATCTTTTCTCGACAATGAAGTTGAAGGCCAGCTACGGGTTAGTTGGTAACACCCCGGATGAAGACTTCCTGTACAGAAGAAACTTCATCAATGTCATATATGGGGATCAGGAGGGTGTAAGACTGTCCAACCTTTCTAACGAAGACTTGAAATGGGAGACCACAGCACAGACTGATATCGGATTGGATATAGGGATGTTATCCGATAGGATTTTTCTTTCGGCCAACTATTATATTAAGAGCACAAGTGATTTGCTTTTTCCAGTACCCGTTACCCAGACTTCAGGATTCTCTTTTATTCTGCAGAATATCGGAAGCTTGGAGAACAGAGGGTTTGAGTTTAGCTTAAGTTCCACAAACGTGCAGAGTGGCGATTTCACCTGGACTACTGACTTCAATATCTCATTCAATGAAAATGAGGTAACTGATCTTGGTGGTAACAGACTAATTGTTGGTGTGAACTCCTTTCAAGAAGGTCAGCCTAGCGGAGTTTTCTTTGCAAGGAAGTACGTTGGAGTAGATCCGTCGAACGGTGCAGCCCTTTATGATGATGGCAACGGTGGAACTACCGAGGACTGGGAAGCTGCTCCGAGAATGGTAGTTGGTAACCCTAATCCGGATTTCTTTGGGGGGCTGGGTAATACTTTGACCTACCAGAACTTTGATCTGAATTTCCTTTTCCAATTTGTGCAAGGTGTAGATATCTACAATGCGACAAGAGAGTTTGCCGCCAATAGTGGGATCTTGAATCTGAATCAGACTACCGATCAAATAAACAGATGGTACGCTCCAGGTGACGAAGCTGCTTTGCCAGCATTGAATCCTTTTCAGGAGAATACTTTCCCTTCATCCAGGTTTGTTGAGGATGGAAGTTACATAAGGCTGAAAACAGTCATGTTCACTTACAGCTTTAGTGACCAGGTAGTATCCAATATGAAGCTTGGTTATTTGAAGTTTTATATAGGAGGACAAAACCTATTCACTATCACTGATTACAGTGGTTTTGACCCGGATGTGAATTATGTAGATCCGAACTTTGGAACTATTGAGCGGAACATCAGTAGGGGAATCGACAATTTCACCGCTCCACAAGCAAGAGCATTCATTACAGGATTTAAAATTGGTTTCTAAAATGAAGACTTTAAGATATTTCATGATCATAGCCTTGCTTAACACCATAGGATGTGAGCAAGTATTAGATATAGAAGCTGATGGTACTATCAGTGGTGATATATACGTTGATGATGCCAGCTTAGAACAAGGTTTACTCGGGGCATACTACAGCTTTGGAGGTATCTCTGATGGTAATGATGGTGGTGAACTCCTAGGTGGCGATTTTGTACTAATGGCCAATTTGCTCGCTCATAGCAGTGATAATGACATTAGTTGGGATGATGTAAATGGTCCTGCATACTCCGATTTCATTGATAAGGACATTCAAATCATCAATACTCGGGTAGAAGCTAACTGGAGAAGGGCCTATGAGGTAATTAATACAGTCAATTCCGTAATGGAGAATATAGAAGTAGCCTCTGGTGAGAACCAGAACAGAATAAGAGGAGAAGCTTTGGCTATTAGAGGTATTCTTTATTTCGAGATGGTAAGACTTTGGGCACCACAATATACTGTGACTAATCCAACGAGTCAGGCGGCTATCCCGGTTTTAACTGATCCTATCAATGATATCTCGGAAATAGTCACGCCTTCTATTCAGACTGTAGAGACCGTATATAATCAAGCAGAGTCGGATTTAACTGAGGCAGCGACGTTATTGCAACCTTTTGGTAAGAACGGAACAAGATTGTCCGTTTACGCGTGTTGGGCTTATCTGGCAAGACTGCACCTGCAAAAAGGTGAGTTCAGTGAAGCTTATGCTTTTGCCAATGATGTCATTAACTCAGGTGAGTTTTCTTTGACATCATCGCCTCTGGACGCATTTAACAACTCTGCGAATAGCTCAGAAGATATCTATGCCATTCAGCAAACATTATCTAATACAGCAGGGGACGTTAGCACTGGTACTGGTATTGTGAATTTCTTCTCTTCAATCAGACTAGGAGGTGTCGGCGCGGCGAGGATTTTAGATAACTCATTGAATACCTCAGTAATTGAGAATAGTCCTTTCTTTGATTTAGGAAATGATTTGAGGGCATCTATTGATACAACTGCTACTGCTAGTACATCAGCATCAAGTATTTCTACTGCTTTCTATAATAACCTGTCAAACAACAATACCTCCATCCTTTCTTCGAGTAAGTATATAAGAGGGGATCAGGTGTTACCAGTTGTGAGACTTGCGGAGATGCATTTGATCCGTGCTGAAGCGTTGGCTACTTTGGATCCATTGACAATAGATGCCGAAGCTTTATCTGATGTAAATCTGATAAGGGAAAGAGCTGGAATTTCGACTCTTACCGTAGCCAATGTGCCAAGTGCTTTTGCTTTTTATGATTCACTTCTTTTGGAAAGAAGGAGAGAATTAATTTATGAGGGTCACCTTCTGCATGATTCAAAGCGCTTAGAGAATAATATTGGATCTGCCTTTGCTCCAATTGATGCGAATGATGCAAGCTTGGTTCTGCCCATACCACAATCTGAGACTGATACTGGGACAGGTGGATAATCCCTGGCTCCTAAGAAATAAAAAAGGGCTGCTTTCAAGGTGAAAGCAGCCCTTTTTTTATTAGCAATAATTTATATCGAGATGTCCAGGATCTCAAATTGTATTTCTCCCGCAGGGACTTTGATCTTGGCTTTCTCACCAACCTTTTTACCCAACAGGCCGCTACCGATTGGAGATTTTACTGAAATCTTATTGGCTTTTAGATCTGCTTCCTCTTCCGCCACTAGTTGGTATTTTACTTCCATACCGTTTTTGGCGTTTTTGATTTTAACTATTGACAGAATAGAGACTTTGGATGTATCTATCGAAGACTCATCTATTTCCCTGGCACTAGACAAGGTATTCTCCAGCTTTGAGATTTTCAACTCCAAAAGTCCCTGTGCATCTTTTGCTGCATCATATTCAGCGTTCTCACTAAGGTCTCCTTTATCCCGTGCCTCGGCGATTTGTTTTGCCATGTCAGCTCTACCCTTAGTCTTCAGTTCCTGCAACTCATCTTTGAGCTTCTGCAATCCGGCCTTTGTGTAATAATTGTGTGCCATCTCTAAATCTATCTATCCCTAAAAACAAAAAAGAACGGCTCCGTAGGGGAACCGTTACTCTCTTTTCAATTTTTTATATGATTAGCAAATATAACGAAGTATTGACTTTTTGAAAGGGCCAATGACTTTGTCAGTTGTCTCTATTCGTTCTCCAAACCAAATTTAGAAAGGTGCCAGGCCCTTTCGTGAAGATAGTAGAAGAGCATCTTGAGCGCAGTTTCTATCAGAGCAATCCAAGTGGCTTTTTCCATCGCCTCGGGGTTTTCTTTGAAGAAAAACAGTGCTAGAAGAAAAGTTGTAACAGAAGCTATCACCCTCCATGTCACCGTTTTGAAAATGTGACGAACATTACTACTGACATTGATCTTGGTTTTGAACCAAATTCGCTCATGATAGTAGTATAATATCATCTT
This sequence comes from uncultured Roseivirgaceae bacterium, assembly GCA_964653795.1. Lineage (GTDB taxonomy): Bacteria > Bacteroidota > Bacteroidia > Cytophagales > Cyclobacteriaceae > JAWPMT01. The sequence continues at coordinate 10,363 of CAZZHO010000124.1, forward strand.
GAGAGAAGCTTCAGCTATTGCCACCCAGGTTGCCTTCTCTGTGGCATTGGGGTCATCTCTAAAAAACAATAAAGTCAGGATGAAAGTCGTACCAGTCGCGACAATTCTCCATGTTATAGTTTTGGCTATATGTCTTTTTCTACTTGGCATTGTGATATTGAGGAGGCAAAAGTAACTGAGCTGATTAGTATTACAAGCAATACGAAAATATATCTCTAGTAAATTGGTAGACTTTATAGATTTATTTGATTTTGAACACTAGAATCGCTCAGAAGTTGACCTTTTTGGTGTTGGCACAGTTCCTCGCTACCTCCCTGTGGTTTGCAGGTAACGCCATATACCCTGAGATTGAATCTCTTTTCCATTACCCGTTTGAGTTGACTCCTAAGCTGACTATTGCTGTGCAGCTAGGCTTTATTTCTGGGACACTTATTTATGCCGTTTCTGCTATAGTAGATAGGTTTTCTCCAGCTAAGGTTTTCGGTATTTCAGCAGTCTTGGCTTCAATATCGAACTTGCTCGTCTTGTTGAATCTACCCTTCGAGGGGCTTTTTCTTTCGAGACTTGGAGTGGGATTTTTCCTTGCAGGTATCTATCCCGTAGGAATGAAGATTGCCGCTGACTGGGCGAAAGATGGCCTCGGCAAAAGTCTTGGCTTTCTGGTGGGTGCGTTGGTATTGGGTACCGCTTTTCCACACCTAATTAAGTTTATCTCTGCAGGTCTGCCCTGGAAGTTGGTCATTGGCGTGACGAGCGGCTTGGCTTTGATCTCCGGTGCAATTGTAGTGCTATTAGTTGGAGATGGGCCAGATAGGACAGCTATGACTAAGTTTAGGCTGAAGGCTATACTGCAACTGTTCAGAAACAAAGGTGTTAAGAGCGCGGCATTGGGATATTTCGGTCATATGTGGGAACTATACGCCTTTTGGTCTTTTTTACCAGCTATGCTATATGGATACGGAACCTTCACTGATCGTTCTGTTTCGCTATTGGCCTTTTCGGTCATAGGCGTAGGTAGCATCGGATGTATTGCTGGAGGTTTGATTTCAGGGGTTGTCGGTAGTAGGAAAGTGGCATTTTGGAGCCTCATTGTTTCTGGATCCTGTGCACTTATGTCAGGTTTTATGTTTGAATTCGCACCTATCTTCTTTTTGACATTCTTGTTTCTTTGGGGCTTTTTCGTAATTCCGGATTCACCTCAATTTTCCGCTATGGTAGCTAATAGTAGCATACCAGAGTTGAAGGGAAGCGCACTGACTATAGTAAATAGTATAGGCTTTACAACCACCATCGTGAGTATCCAAATAATTGATTGGATGGAGCCTTTAGGTAATTTGAGGTACTCCGCTCTGGCTATAGGCCCTATTTTAGGTCTTTTAAGTTTTAGGAAATAACACTCATTCCAACCTGATTCCGATCATCAAGATGTCATCTGTTTGTTCGTTTGCGAGACCCTTCCATTGAGCTATACTTGACCTAATAAGGTTTTCCTGTTCTCCGACTTCAGTGTTCATCATTGATTCCAATATCTCAACGAATTTCTTGCTGCCCAGTCTTTTGTTTCTATCACCACCAATCTGATCTTTCAGCCCGTCTGAACTTAAGTAGAGCATTTGCCCTGATTGATACTCTATCTGCCCGTCTAATAGTTCATAGGATTGTAGGTGTTCAACTTTCTGCCTTACGCTTTTGAAGACGTTCAAATGATCATCTCCATTGGATAGATAGATATCCTGTTGTTTTGAGGTGGCGTATCTAATGGTTTTTCTGCTTTTATCTATGAATAGGAGGGTGGCTTCCATGCCGTCATTCACGTGAGTGGACGAGTCCTTAATCAATTGTGCGATTTTTTCATTGGCTTTATTGAGTATCATCGCTGGGCTTAAGGTCTTATACCTTGCTAGTAATTCCGTAGCCACAGAAATACACAAAGCGGTCATAATAGCTCCGGAGACACCATGTCCTGTGCAATCACCAACAAGCACAACACTCTGGTTTTGATATTCTTCCAGGATGTAAAAGTCTCCTCCTACTTCATCCTTAGGATTGTCCAGGATGAATAAATCCGAGAACATCCCAAGTTGTCTTTCAGTGTCCCGGAATAAAGAGTTTTGCAGCGTCTTAGCGTAGGAGATATTCTCTTTTATCCTCTTAGCCTGTTCTTTGACAAGTATCTCTTTGCTCTTCATTTCAGTCACTACATTTTGGATGGCCATATAGTGCTTCGGTTTTCCTAAATCATCGAGGAAAGGGTAGATGTCCAGGTCAATCCAGTATTTTTCTCCACTCTTAGTATAGTTAAGTACCGTCTCATTCACCCTTTCAAAGGACTCAAGTTTCATTTTAATTCTCTGCAGCGTACGCTCATTAGTTTCCGGTCCTTGTAGCATCGAAGGACTTCTCCCCTGTACTTCCTGAGACGTGTATCCAGTGATATCTGTGAACGCCTTATTCACGAACACAATTTTCCTTTCAAGGTCGGTGACAATGACCGCATTAGAGGTGTTTTTAACTACCTCTGTGAAAAGAAAGTCTTCTTCTAGTGCAACTTCCAAAGCCGGTGGTTTTTAGTTGAAAAAAAATAGCTGCGGAACTACGCAAAGCAGTTCCCTGTAGATAAATACAGTTCAAGACCGCAATCACCTACCTTAATGTACGAAAAATCCGTCGGCTTGGATGAAGTATATCAAGAATAACGGGAAAATATCAGTGAAATACGGAAGGGCCGTCTAAGGGAAATACTTATGAATGGTCTCAACGAAAATTTCCTGACGTTTGGTTTGGATATAGGTGTGGTGCAATCGTCTTACAGATTCAATAGCTTCTTGACCATCCAAACCTTGATATACAAGGTAGCAAGCGCCAATCATGCCTGTTCTTCCGATGCCACCTTTGCAATGAATAAGTGCTTTTTGTCCAGATTCTATAGCTTCATGGAGTTTTTGGATACCAATCACTGCGATTTCAGCTTTGGGCACATCCATGTCTCTGATAGGAAG
>CAZZHO010000125.1:0-13333 GCA_964653795.1 uncultured Roseivirgaceae bacterium
GCCTGCGCTAACCCACCCGAATCGTAGAAAATCATATACAACCGCTTGCCTTTATATTCACGGGATTCTTACGTATCTTGAACCTCGCTTACGCGCGCATTGTGTGAAATGATTTTCAAATCTACATATTTATGGAAAAGAGAATACTTAAGATAACATGCAATAGAAATGATGCTGAAGAATTAGTTCTTGAGCTCCAGAAGTATGAAAACGTAGATGTATCACTTTCTAATGAAAATAAAAACCTTGAAGGCTTATCTGAAATTGTTTCTCTTCTAGTTGGGGTTACTTCAATTACAGCAAATGCACTAAATATTTGGGTGAACGCGAAAAAAAGACAAGGAAAGAAAATAGAAGTTGAGGAAAATAAATCTGAAAAATAGCTTTAAATATGTCTCTACAGCGATTGTTTGGCCCAATACACTTATTAAAAAATAATGATGTGAACAAGCTAAAGGAAGAAATTCAAATTCGTTTTCCTCAGAGCTGGCCAAATAACTACTTTTTTAATCTTCCACATAGCAAGTATCTGTATGATATAGCAAGTGCATTCTCAGATTACGCAAATGGTCTTTTACATGGAGATGTTGAGGTCGAAAGAAAAGAGAAGGCAATAATTTTCGTATGTCTAACTTACTCCAATAAGGCAAATTCTCAAATAACTGAATTTAAATGTGAATTAGAAGATTACGATTTTTCAAAAGTCTATATCTTGTTTTTCGAGACTCGTTTCATTTATGAAGTCTTAGCGGTACTTCTATTCTCTCCAATCGTGAAGAAAAATCGCCCCTTGGATGGTGCTTTTAACTCTATTAATCTCGCTATGGCCAGCAGACTAATAGAGTATCATAACGTTGACCTAGACAGAATAGCTCTAGGTTTGACAGCAAAGAATGGAACAATGTTAGTTAAGGTTGAAGATCAAAATGAGTTACCATTTAACTTTTTCACCATCCTGAGTAATTCAAATTTATCGGAGAACGAAATACTAAACCTAATTTGGATAACAAGTCAATTTGTACTTGGACATGAACTGGCACATATTCTTTATAAGTCCCACCCTCAGGTTAAAGAATATACAGAACACTATTTCGATAACATGCTTACATGGTTAAAGGAGCACAAGAATCATATATCTTCTCATTTTGAAGACAGTGATTTGTTCGAAAAAATATTGCACGAAGCAACCTCCTTAACCGAGAATTCAACAATTTTCTCTAGGCATGATTATGAAGAGTGTTGTTGCGATATTTTTGCTATTGATAGAATTGTTAATTCGAATAAGTTAGATCTTGATTTTATTCCACTATTAAGAACTTGCTTAATGTTCACCAATCAGCTTATGACCTTCTTCCCTGGTTGGACAGATTATTTTCAAATAGTGACGGGAGTATACCAAGAAATAGCCAAGAAGGATCATAATTTCAATAAAGATAACATAGATAGTTTCTTAGAATACGATGACACATCTGATTCAGGGGTATTAGAAAGTCATAAACTAGCTATGAATCGGCTTAATAGGACTAGAGTTATTACCCAGCTAAGAAAATTTATTGATGACAATTATATTGACAAATTACTATGGGAATTCTTGAGCACGAGATTTGAAAACGAAGAGGACTTTACTACTTCTATCGTCAACAATGGCAATTATTTTTATAGTCTCTGGCAAGAATTTGAGGAGGGCTTTTTCAATGGAGCTGTAGAAAATTTAAAGGGTTTAAGTGCGACGAAGCTATCTAGCATAGGTCGAAGTATCCAAATGTTTTACTCAACAATCGATCACCCAGTGGCAAGTAGGTTAGATGCTGATCCTTTTTCTTTTTATATGTTCAGCAGAGTCCCTACATACGGTAAACCAATTACAGAATTCTAAAACACATCACACAACAAACACTAAAATGAATATACGAAATGAACTATCTGATAAGACTTTACAAGCCGGAAACCTCAGCGCTTCTGCCAACTGGGGCGCATACTCATTTTAGTTAGACGTTAGTATCAATACCTTTAATATGAAGAACATTATTTTCGCAATTACTTTTTCCTTTACCCTAATTGCACAATCTCAAGATTGTTACGTCTTGTCAACAACCTACTCAACATCAGATTTTTCCAATCTTTGGCTTGATAAGACATTTCAAGGAACAATCGGAAACGGTAATCAAAGAATCGAAATAAGGTTTTTAAGTATTGTGCAGGATGTAAGTGCCAAATTAAAATATAGAGTAACAGGTAAATCCAAAGTAAACAAAAACATATGTGACTTCTCTGGGACAATTGAATTAAAAGAAGTTTATGAACTGGACGAAAATAACCTGGAGTGTGAAGGTCCTGATTTTGCCAAGGGTTATGTTATAGGCACATATTCTCTAAAAGAAGACCCAACGCAAAATCACGTCGGAACATTTAATGGTTCACTAAAGTCCAAGTATATATTAAGTGATGGTTACATAAAGAAATACAGAGGATGGTATGTAAGTCAAGGCGTCAATGATTTCATAGGAACTTGGAAGGAATATGGAGATTCGAAACCTAAATATTGTTCATGGGGTCTTCAAATTCCTCCAACGCAAAAGAACGACCTATTCAAACATTATGATAATGAATTCTACATTTTTAACGCGGAATTCTTGGACAAAGGTTGGAGGACTTATGTAGTTGCAAACTTGAATTCTTTTATCTCAATCCCTATTGATTTTGAAATGAACGAAGCACGATTTTCGAATGACTTTGATAAATCATTCACTACAGAAGACATTGACAAAGCACAAGAGATTGAAGAAGCGAAATGGTGGAAATAAAAGCTACTAACAAACGCCAAAATCCATAGACCAATGAGCTATTGCAAGGGCCTAGCGAATAAGATGTTTTTAGTGAATCAAAGAAGCGGTCGCCTACGGATTTTGGCTGGACGTTGAAGCGCAATACGACTCGCCTGGCGGACTCGTCTGATCATCCTTCCGTTTATCGAAGATTAGGTTCTAAGAAAATCATCAGTTCATGATCCGGTTGGCCTGAACCCTCCTACCGCGCACGCACATGCCTCGTTCGGCACCGCCTTCCTCGACCCACGCCTCCCCTTCCCCCTCATACTGCGGCCCTGAACTACTTTAAGCCAAACTTTATGACTCTAATAACTTAAACCTGTTAACACTACATCTATCTGCCTCGAATCCGCCCACGCGGCTTACCCTGCTCCGACTTTGTACCCGACGCCATCCAACACTGCCAACCTCCTATAATAACATGAAAATAATACACCTAACTATCGATAAACTCCCCGTATGATCCTTGCGCTTCAATGCGCGCATTGTCATTAATTATGAATAGGTTTTAATTAAACTGAGAACAGCTCCTTTAAAACAAAATCAACTTGTAATCTTAAAACATCATAAGTATCAAATTTTTCAGACTAATGAAATATTCGGAATTTCAAATTTTAAGTATACAATCATCAAAGATTTTAATATGGGAAATGAAGTAATTGATTCATGGAAAAAAAACGCGATGGAGTGGGTCAAGGTCATTGACCGCAACGAAATAGAATCACGGCAATATACGAATAAGGCTATTGAGGATGTGCTGAGGGAGATGTCTGGGAATAACATCCTCGATATAGGCTGTGGGGAAGGTTGGCTTACCAGAAGCATCACGAAAATGGGCAAGAGAGCGGTTGGAATTGATGTCATTGAAACACTATTGGCAAATGCCAGAAAGAAAGGTCCAGAACCATTTTTTCTTATAAGCTATGAAGATATTATGAATGGCAAAATGATTCCAGAAGGTCCATATGATGTGGCTATTTTCAATTTTTCCATTTATCAAAAAGATGGGTTAGCGGAACTTCTTAATAATACGAGGAAGTTTTTACTAAAAAATGGAAAAATAGTCATACAGACAATTCATCCCTACTTTTTGCTTAACAACAGGAGGGCGTACAATAGTCAAATGATATCAGATTCATGGGAAGGGCTACCAGGTAACTTTACAGAAGGGCATCAATGGTACGCCCGCACAATCGAGGATTGGATTTTTATAATGGCACAATCCGGAATGAAAATAGTCGAGCTTAGAGAAATTATAAATTTTGACAAAGAACCCGTGTCCTTGATTTTAATATCCGATAGTCAGCAATCAAGTGATATTTAAAAAAACTAATGACAACAAACCTGTAAACAATAAGGGCTTTGGGCAAATAGCAGCGTTTGCATATTTTCATGAAGTCCGCAAAATCTTTTGGATTTTGCTTTGACCCAAAAAAAGAAAAAACAAAACCAAAAGATTTCGCTATGTGCGTGGCGGGCCGCACCTAGCCGGGCGCGCCTTGGTCCGGCACGACAGATTAGCTACTTTTAATACTATTAATAAAGCACCAAGGTCACAGCGGCTTGTCTGGTCGTAAACCTTGATAAATCATCATTCCGTACATTTAAGCTGATATGGCCAATGTAACGTGAAAATATCTCCGAAAGCGAAACGCAACATCTCCAGGATTACTCCCTTCGCCATAATCTGGCTATTAGCTGGCTGGATAACTGATATTACGGAGATCGGGATAACTCGCAACCAAAACCTTAATCCAGATACTGATATCTCCTTCACCATCCCAGTGCTGATTTTTGCCAGCCTGGCGAATATCCTGGTGGGACTGATTGTTGGGGTTTTGGAAGTGGTGTATTTGGAAAAGAGATTCTCAAACCGAACACTTTGGGCCAAGCTTTCTTACAAATTCCTCACCTACCTGACCTTAATTGTTGTTATTATCGTCATCTTCTATCCCATCGCTTTTAGCCTGGAATCAGGCATAAGTCTACTGGAAACTGATCCCTGGCAACAATTGGGCAGGTTTCTCATAAGTGTCTCTTTCCTAGTCACCATATTTCATTTGTCTGTCAGGCTAATTTTTAGTTTGATTTATTCCGCTATCAGTGAAAATCTGGGGCACCATCTGTTTTTGAATTTCTTCTTCGGAAAATACCATCAACCCAAAATTGAAAAGCGGATTTTCATGTTCCTGGACATGAAGTCTTCTACAACCATAGCGGAAGCGCTAGGCCACATAAGATACTTCAACCTATTGGATACCTATTACAAAATCATGTCAGACCCCATCATCAATTCATTTGGTGAAGTCTACCAATATATAGGAGACGAAATCGTGATTTCATGGAAACCCGAAAAGGGGTTTAATCAGGCAAATTGCATCAAGTGCTTCTTTGACATACGTGATCACCTCCATGAACAAAAGGAAGTTTTATACAATGAATATGGCTTTGCAATTGAGTTCAAAGCAGGGATTCATTTCGGTGAAGTCACTATTGGAGAAATAGGAGACTTAAAAAAGGAAATTGTATTTACTGGGGATGTGTTGAATACTACCGCCCGAATCCAAAGCCTTTGCAAGGAACTAAAATCTGACTTGCTGATCTCAGGAGCAATTAAAGACCTTTTACCCCCTTCCCAGTATCAATATCGTTCTAAAGGAGAGATAGAACTAAAAGGAAGAAATAAGAAAGAAGAACTGTTCAGTGTAATTCCAGAATAGAAGCCAACAAGTAATAACGAGTTGTAAACACCCTATTTTAGATATCAAACTTTAATGCTCATCCTTTCAGCCCAATGAAAACCCTCCTCCACCCCTATAACTTTCTTCGAGTTCTCCCCTTCTTCATCGTGCTATCAGCTTGCGGGCAGGAATCAGAAGTCAGTCCTGCACCTGATACTGTTTTCGAACCGCTAGCTCCTGGTACCGGAATCGGTGAGGCAAGAGATATTACCTCCTTCGACTTAGTATCAGAAATGGGTGTGGGGTGGAACCTTGGCAACAGCTTTGACACCAGAGCGGAGGACAAGACACAATGGGGTAATCCACTCCCCTCAAAAGCCATCATCGATGAAGTAAGAAAAAGAGGCTTTAGCACCTTAAGAATCCCCATCACCTGGGAATTCCATCAAAGTGATGAAGCTCCTTACACCATAGATGAGGATTACCTCGAACGTGTAAAGGCGGTCGTAGATTATGGTTTCACCAATCGTATGCACGTGATCATCAATGTGCATCATGACAATGATTGGGTGGTGCCAGAAGCGTCCAAAGCCACCACGTCCGCAGAGCGCTTGAGCAGTCTATGGACGCAGGTAGCGAATTACTTCGAGGCATATAATGACTCTCTTATTTTCGAGACATTGAATGAGCCACGAATTGAAGGGAGTGCCACCGAATGGACAGGAGGAACTGCGGAAGGCCGCTCCTTCATCAATGAATTTAACAAGACCGCAGTAGACGCCATCAGGGCAACCGGAGGTAATAACGCACTTCGACACATTATGATCCCTACATGGGCTGCCAGTACTACCCCAGCCGCCATGGATGATCTGGTAGTACCCAATGACGATCCTAAAATTATCATCTCACTACACAGCTATTTCCCATGGCCTTTTGCTGGTGAAGCTAAGACATCCTGGGGGTCAGACAATGACAAACAAGCACTAACCAATGAGCTGGACAAGATCAGGCAAAAATGGATAGTGGAAGAAGACAGGCCTGTCATACTTGGAGAGTGGGGTACTATCGAGCAAAATGAACTGGCTACCCGCATCAGCTATGCTGATTTCTACGCCAGAGAAGCAGCTCAGCGCGGCCTTTTGACCATAGTATGGGATGATGGTGGCATGTTCAGGATGTTCAATCGCCGTAGCCTAAGTTGGGATTATGACGAGATCGCTACTGCTATAGTAGAAGCCTCTAAATAGTGGTGAACTCTACCACAAATCCCTGTTATTACTTTCTTAGCTAGATTATTCATACCTCAGCGACTCTGAAGGGTTAAGTCTGGTCACTCGTCTCGTTTGAATCAGTAGCACTGAGAACGCTAAAATCAATAACAACGCGGCCGAGATGAAGACAATACTCAAATCGATATCAATTGAGTAAGCGAAGTTGGTCTGCCAGTTTTCAAGCAGGAAGTAGCTAAGAGGCCCCCCGATCAATACTGCGAAAAACACCATTATCATCAGTTGCTTCCCAACGGCAAACATGATTTGGTGTAGCGCTGCACCCAGCACCCTTCGTAAGCCAATCTCCTTCGTCTTTTTGGAGATATTAATCAGGACCAGCCCATACAATCCCAGCACTGCAATGACGATACTGAGCAAAGTGAAAACATTGACGATCTTACTGACTCGATCTTCATCATCATACAGGGACATAAACTCATCTTCCAGGAAATAATAGTCATAATGGTTTCCTGGGAAAACCTCCAAATACTTATCCTTAATAGTCGCAAGCAAGCCTTCGGAAGGATCCGATTCAAGCTTGATCAATAGTTTATTGATACCATACATAGGTCGGAAAATTACCGGATCGATGGCGTAGTGAAGGGATCGCTGGTGGTAGTCATTGACAACACCAATAATGGTAGCATCCGTATCATGGTAGTAGAGTTTTCTACCAATCGCCTCTTCTGGTGAATCAAAACCAAATAGTGCTACTGCGGATTCATTGATCATGATGTTTTTCACATCCCTCCAGTTGTAATGATGGTCCGTCCGGTCAAAGTCCCTGCCAGCGAGTACCTGGAGTCCCATTGTCTCCGTAAAGTCGTGATGGATATTCAGGTTATTGCAGCTAATATTTGATTTCTCCGGATTGGCCGAAGATCGAATGCCGCCAATGACGCTCATATTTCTGCCTGTAGCCCTGTTAGTCGCCGTGACACTTGCTACGCCAGCAAAGGCTGATATTTCATTCTTTAGTCGCTCTGTCCTTGGGATAAACGTAGTGTCCCATCGTGTCAGGTCAGGGCCATAAATGGCCATTGTCTTGTCGATGGAAACACCCAGATCTTTCTCCATCATAAAATTGACCTGTTTTCCGACAACAAATGCGCCTACTATCAATAACAAGGAAACGCAGTATTGGAAAACAATGAGCGTATTGTTAAGACCTTTCGCCTCACCTTTTGTTTTGTAGGTTCCCTTCATGACATCCTGGAGCCTAAAAGCGGAAATAATGGCTCCTGGGTATATTGATATCAGGAAAGTGAATACGATAAAACCTACAAGAAACACTGCCAGAAAAGGTAAGCCCCATATCTGAGCGTAAAGCAGTGAATCCATGGAAAGTGACAAGTTCAGGTATTGATTGAAATAAGGCTGTAACAGCAAGCAGAGCAGGAAAGAAATGGACAAAGAACCAATATTCAAGACCAACGACTCTATAGCAACCTGTGAGATAATTTGCTTTTTGGTAGCACCCAGGGATTTTCTTACCCCGACCTCTTTCGCCCGCTGAATCGCCCTGCTGGATGAAAGATTGACGAAGTTGATCCAAGCTACAAATACTATTAGGATCGCTATTCCCAACATCAGCCAGACGACCTGACCATTGACTACCTCGGCTATATCGTACTCATAGTCGGGACCTAAGTGGGAACCTATCAAAGGTTGCAGATAAAACGCTTCCCTTAGTCCAGAAGCTTTTCCTTCCTCAAAATACCGATCACCAAAAGCAGCCACTTTCTGATTTAAAAGATTCATATCTGCATTTTCATCGATCAATAAGTAATGATAGAAATCGGACATCTCCATGCTATTATCCGCTTCTTCCCCCCACTGATCAATATAGGAAGCGAAAGACACGAGGATATCAAACTGCAGTTGGGATTGAGCAGGTGGATCTTTTACAATAGCTGTAATCTTCGACGGCCAATCACCATTCAATTTGAAATTGGCATCTATCAAGCTCTCCACTGATTCACCTTTCCTAACCAGGCGTTTTGCGAAGGATGTTGTCAGTACAATCTCATATGGGTCATTTAGATTGTTCTCTGATTTGTCCCCATACTCCACTTCAAAATCAAGAATGGATAAGAAATGCTCATCGACTGCCAGTACCTGATCAGCACGCAAAACACGGTCTCCTATATCAATGTGCGCCCAATCCGGAAATATGCGTGTCGCTTCGACCACCTCTGGAAAGTCTTGCTTCATGAGCCTACCAATAGGCGGCATGCTGATATTACTGTGCTGAAAAGATTCTCCATTCCGATACCTTTCATGAATGACCCTGTATATCTGATCAGCTTTAGAGTGAAAGCGATCAAAATTCAATTCATGCAGGACATATTCCAACATGAACAGGGAGACGGTGAAGCCTGCTACCAACCCAAAAAGGTTGATGGCAGTGAAGAGCTTATGTCTTTTTAAATCGCGAAAGGTGATTTTGAGATAGTTGTTGTAAAGTCCCATGTAAACTGAGTTATTAGCATTTGAATTTCTAAGCCGGTAGTGTCTAAGACACATCACGACATTGATGAGGTATCGCCATTTGGCCCGATACCCTCCCTTTCGCTTCAAGTCTTCATAAAAAAGCTCATTCAAATCTCCCTCTATTGACTCTTGTAGCAACCGATCAAAGCATCGTCTAATCAGGAAAACACCGAGTCTTGGAGGTAGCACTTCTTTCATCTCAAAAGTTGAATGTTATTTTTTCGACAAAAACGAAATTAATATATAATTCGTGTTTGTCGAATAAATGTTTCAAAACAAATGATAATCTTATATATCACAAGTAAAAATACATTTACCTCCCTTCAAGGGAACACTCATAAAGGTTTCTCGTAACTACCTACTGAAAAGTGAGTTTGGAGGTTAAAAGACACGATTTTGTAAGGAAAAAATACGATCGGGAGTTTCTGATGGACTGTGTGTTCTTTTCAGAAGCAGATCGCAAAGTGACCACTGGCCATCCCTTTTGCTTTAGTTTTCATGGCATCTTTATCCACAATGCAGGGCAAGCTACCATCTCCATTGCCAATGACATTTTCCAGTTAGAAAAAGGCGCTTTTATCTTTCTACGCGCCAATGAAGTAAGAGAATGGATCTCCGTTACACCAGACTTTTCTGGTTACCTCCTGATCTTTGAAAACGAGTTTATTCAGACATTCTTCAACGACAATTTATTCCTGTATCGGTTTCAATTCTTTCAAACAAATCAACCTCCCGTCCTACCTTGCGACGAGGCTTTTTTGTCCGAGCATACGGGTATCTGTGTGAAAATACAGTCAGAGTTAGATCAATTGCAGGACGATAGTCATCACCTGATTCGTTCGCTTCTTTACAATATCCTGATCCAAATAAATAGGCGATACATTGAGGTGCATCAACTGTCTTCCGAACTATACAATGACAGTATCTCTTTGCAGTTCCTGAAGTCGCTGGAGGAGAATATCAGAAAAAAACAGAGAGTGGAGGAATACGCTCAGTTATTGCAGATCAGCCGATCTCAACTCAACAAAGCCCTCATCAAGACATCCAACAAGTCCACCTCCACCATCATCCGCGAAAGACTTCTCACCGAAATAAAGCGGGACTTATTGTACTCTGATAGAAATATTTCTGAAATCGCTTTTGAATTGGGCTTTTCGGATACCTCCAACTTCACGCGGTTCTTTAAGCAATACATGCAGCTCACCCCAAAGGACTTCCGGTCATTGAATTCAAAATGACCATTTAAAATTCCTAATGATAAAGGAAGGCATCTGCCTGAGATTTCCTTTGTATCCTGATTCAAACAAGTGTTTACATGAAGTCAGGATTAGCCATAATTTTATGTTATAGCAGTATACTTTTTGCGGGGTGCTCATCATCCAAACAGGATGAAACGGTATCACCTAAAGCACAGCCCAATGAGAGCTCAGCGTTTTGGGCACACCATTACAACACGATAACGGATGTGCCGTATGGGTCTCATTCAGATCAAAGGGTCGATATTTACACCTATGGTTCGTATGTAGGTGAACCATCTTGGTTTCAGCGCAGTAGTGATCGAAAACCCACATTCGTTTGGTTTCATGGCGGTGGATGGCGATTTGGCAATAAGGAAACCGATGCCTGGTTCTTCATGCACTTTATGGAGCGAGGATGGAACGTGGTGAATGTCGAGTATCGCAAAGGTCTATCCACCGCGCCAGATGCAGCCGAAGATGCCCTTCTTGTCATGAAATGGATAAGAGATAACGCTGAAGAATATCGGTTTGACACCAATAGAATAGTAGTCTCGGGTGCCTCCGCAGGTGGACATTTGGCCTTACTCGCAGGCTTGGTAAACAGCGTTGCCGGAAGCCATCCGTCTTATGTTGGTGATGACATGCGCATCCAGGCCATCGTCAATTGGTACGGTCATTCTGATTTACAGAAAATGGACAGCTATTTACAAGCTAATAAGCCCGAAACCAACTTTGTAATGAATTGGCTGAATGAAGACCAGCGCTTGAGTGAGTTTTCCAAAAAGTACTCTCCTATACATTATGTGACTGAAACCGCTCCTCCAGTCCTGACCATACAAGGAAGTCTGGATTCCTTCAACCCCTTAGACCAAGTAGTATCGCTACACAACAAGCTAGACAAGGCAAATACCAAAAATCAGTTGCTGATCCTGGAAGGGGGCACACATCTGGGATTTTCTGAGGAGCAGTTCCAATTGATCTTCAAAACGATATTCGACTTTCTGGAAGTTCATCCCTAATACCATTGAAATTCTAAGCCATGAATACTTCATTAAATATCAATCAACTTTTAGCCTCGGTTTGCTTCTTACTATGGTCGCTAATGTCCTATTGTCAAGAGAAGACCTACCCCATTGCAGAAGATGTTGTATCACTATCTGCCATCATCGACGCTGCTTATGATGCCATCTCCGGCTCTGCGGGAACAGCAAGACCTGTAGATAGAATTGCGTCACTCTACATGCCAAACGGAATCATCTCTAAGAACACTATCACTGATGGCCAGTATGATAGAGAAGTGATGACCATCGATGAGTTCCAACAAAGGTTTCCTGTTACACGAGAAAATTCGTTCTATGAAAAGGAAATCAATCGCGAGGTTAGGATTTTCGGGACGATCGCCACGGTATGGAGTACCTACGAGATTCGTTATTCCAAAAATGGACCTGTGGAACATAGAGGCATCAATAGTATTCAGCTACACTACAAGGATGGAAGATGGTGGATTATTTCCTGGAGCTGGGACGCAGAAAATGAGCATAATCCAATCCCGGCATCATTCGATATGCACTGACCCAATTAATATGAAGGACACACCTCTTAATCAACCTTCATTATGAAGTAGTCTCATTCTAACTGCAATCACTCTTCATTTTTGCTAATTTTAGCACCGTAGCATGAAGAACAACCCGCAACCTTCACATACCAATTGCTTCAACTGTGGCGCTGCTGTGATGGGGGACTTTTGTCATGAATGTGGTCAACGCGTACGCGACAACTCAGATCGTTCGCTGGGTCGACTGATAGTAGAGGTCTTCAATAATATCTTCTTCTTCGACAATCGCTTTTTCATAAGCGTTTGGTACCTACTGCGCTTTCCAGGGCGCATGACAGTGGACTTTTTGGCTGGCAAACGCAAGAAATTCATCTCGCCTGTTACGCTATTCTTGTTCCTCAACCTGATTTACTTTCTGGTAAATCCCCTTACAGACTACTCTGTTTCGCTTTACGACCAACTCTACTCGCAGCCCTACAGTGAGTTGACAAAACCATGGATCAACGACAAGATGCAGGAAGAAGGATTGAATGAGCAGACCTACGGTCCTATCTATCAACATGCCAGCGATAACCTGTCCAAGTCCATCATGTTCCTGAACATCCCGCTGATTGGCTTCTTCGTTTACCTCATGGCCTTTTGGCGAAGAAAATTCTATTTCGACAGCCTCATTTTTGCGGCTCATTTCTTTTCGCTGTTCATGTTCAGTTTAGTGCTCTTGGACTGGTCAGGGGAGCTCCTTAATTTTCTCACAGGTGATATCCATTCGATCATAGGCACTATTTTCTTCGCAGGCTTTACTTTATTCGTCCCACTCTTTTATGCTATGGTGAGCATGAAGAAGTTTATGGACATTAGGTGGTATTGGTCCATTCCTTTAGGTTTTGGAATAATGGTCTCTGTCATCCTCTGCAACTTGATCTACCGATTCATCATACTCGCAATTATTTTATGGACTACTTAATTGTGAAAAGATAGACCAACATGGAGCTAAGCGAATTGAGTCCGGCCAGCATGCTGCTTTTCTTGTTCAGTTCCATTGGTGTTCTCAACATTCTAATCCTTACATCTTACTTTCTATTCTTTGTCAAAAAAAGAAGCGTCCAGAACCAATTGCTAGCTGCGCTACTTCTGGTTATCGGAATGCGAGAACTCAAATCTGTTCTTGCCTTATTCCTTAGTAATGGAGTAGAAGTCCTGGGTTTTTTTGGTCAGGCTGTGGATACGCTGATTGGTCCCCTGCTCTACTTGTATGTATTGAGTTATA
>CAZZHO010000126.1:0-13262 GCA_964653795.1 uncultured Roseivirgaceae bacterium
GTGGAAAGTGTCCAATCCTTAGTTTTTACAATAGATCCTGATGCTCCCTTTACTGATTTGAATATCAATGGCATTACCGATGATAATGTCGTTTCTAAAGGATCCAAGCTTTATTTTCTGGTGGAGGATTCCCTATCTGGTGTTGATAAAGTTTACTACAAATTTGATGAAGCGGATTTTGTGGAATATGGCGGAGGTATTCTTCCATTAGCAAATTTGTCCGAGGGTAACCACACTGTCTCCTACTACTCTGTTGATAACGTAACAAATAAAGAGGAAGAAAAGAGTTTTTCTTTCTATCTGGATAAATCGGCTCCTCTGATGGTTGCCGATATTCTTGGGGATAGATTCATTGTAGATGATGAAATCTATTTTTCCGGAAGAACCAAACTCAAGCTGACTGCAGTAGATAACAAGGTGGGCGTGAAAGAGGTGATGTTTTCCGTTGACGGTGAGAATTTTAAAAAGTATGAGCAGCCATTTTATTTGCCAAGTGTTTCTGGTACGCACACTATCAGATATTACTCAGTTGATAATTTGGACAACTCGACTGTAGAAGAAACAAAAAGCCGCTTTGTCGGCCAAGGTGGTTTTGAGGAGTTTAAACACAACGTAGCTAAGTTTTATGTCGATCTTACTGGGCCCGTTATAGGTCATAAAATAGGTGATCAGTCATTTTATAGAAGGGATACATTGTACCTAGGCCCTAAGTCCATTTTGAACTTATCGGGAGAAGATCCTGAATCTGGACTTGATCATCTTTCTTACATATTGAATAATGGGGTAGGGGAGGTTATTTATGATGGTGATTTCACATTGGAGGGCCAAGCGACAGAGGGATATAATACACTCAATTATTTTGGTTACGATAATGTAAACAACAGGAATGTTTCAGAATTCTCATTTTACTACGATGGGACAGTTCCTGAAATTGGATATCAATTCAGTATTGGAGAAGAATCCACTGAAGGAGGTAAAAAAGTGTACCCTGTTGGAGCGAGGATTTTCCTTTATTCTACAGACAAGACTTCTGGAGTATCCCTCTTGGAATATGATCTGGATGGAGGCGGTATGAGGGCTTATAGAGGTGCAGTAAGCGGACTGAGTGCCGGAGACCATACCATTACTATAAAGGCGACTGACCTGCTGGGTAATACCAGCTCAGAGACGGTTTCTTTTGTTATTCGGTAATCTTTCTGACTAGTTCACATCTTACTATTGAGTTTGTCTTTCGAGAATAGAAAAAAGTTTTCTAGGCTTGACATTGAGGAATTCCTGTATTGCAAATAATGTCTGGTTTGTCTCATTGAGAAGAGACTCGTACGATACTGTCAGAACCTGATGGTTTTGTAACTCTTTTTCAACGAGATTGCTTGCAGACGCTGCCTTTTTTAGGAAATCTCCAAAGCTATCTTCTTCCAAATTTTCGTCGACCCTCTCGATACCCATACCTTTCGTCCATGCTCTTAATTGCTTAGCCCTTCGGAGAGAAGCGAATTGCGCCTGTTTATCCTCTCTGGTCAAATGAATAATCTTTATGCTATGGTCGGACCCTAATTGCTCTAGCAACTGAGTGTATTCCTGATTTTCCAAACCATAGAAAATCTTGAAGCCGGAGGCTTGAATGGAGATTGGCTTTTTCCCAAAGTAGAAGCCGAGATGTTGTGACTTGGGTGTTCTATGATCCACAACCTCTCCCAGAGAAATGATCCTGGGGTGGGAGTTGAGCAAAGTGTGTAACCACGTGGAACCTGTTCTGGCAGTACACAGTATCACAAACTTGGTATAGCTGTCGTTTTGGAATGGCAGCAATAGCAGTAGCTTTTTCCAGTAAAGAATGCTGATTGTCCGAAGGTATTTGAACGGGCTTTTTAAAAACAAATGCACGTTACCATTGAAGATACTTCAAAAACATTTCAGTGTTTTGATTGGCCCAGTCTTTGAACCAAACTGAGGTGTCTTCGTATTCCGGTAGGTAATCCACTAATTTCTGGATATCGAACTCATCATTTGGAATACCCGCACCTGCCTTTTGACCATCTATTGCATTGCAGGCTTGCTCATAATGACCTTTGACAGGTATCATCATAGTCGGTTTACCTAAGTACATTGCCTCACATACTGACTCAAAGCCTGCTGTAGTAATGTACCCTTTCGAAGAGGCCATTTTTTCAATGAATTTTTTGTCATCAAGCTGATGAAAAGTAAGCGTATCATCTACTTTCCATTCCTTTGGTTTATCCTTCATATCCCAAAAACAGTCAAGGGCAATTTCTGGATTATCAGCATGAAACAGCTGTACTTCCTCGCCGTAACCTGGATTGACCATGTAGGCAAGGATAGAATCGCCCTTCGTAGAATGTAGCTTCTTTACCTCTTCCCGCAGAAGAGGAGGGACCACAAAAGTTCTTTTCTGAGGGAGATGTTCGAATGGCTGAAATGATAACGCTAGTATTCTATCAGCACCTAAAGCAGTAATTCTGTTTGCCACTTTCAATGAAGTTCTATCTAGAGCCCTCCCTTGAGGAAAGGTGAAAGTTGGGTGTGCAATCAGATATTGATGAGCTAAACATACAAACTTGGTTTTAGGTCTTTCAAAGAAATTATAAAGTCCCCCCAGAAAGTCGTAGAAGTTCACGATGACATCTGGCTTTTTGTCTCTAACGATCTGGTTGATTCGTACGATGCTTTTCTTGTACTGTGGGCTCCTGATTAGAGAATGTACTGCTGACCTGAATGGCTTTACAGATTTTTGATTTTTGTCTGTGACAAAATTGGGACTCTCCAGTTCATCTATATCCGCATCAATTTTCTCGTAGAAGAATGCTGGGATTTTTCTTCTGGGACTTTTTCCAACGATAACATGACATACCTCATGTCCACCGCCTTGGAGTATTTGGCTCAAGGAAATGGCCTGAGTCATATGGCCCCTTCCTTCTCCTTGTACTATGAAAAGATATTTCATGACAGGTTAGGAATTGAACTTGAGCAGAAATTCCGTGCCTACATTCTCAACAGATTTGACAGTGATATTGCCTCTGTGATTTCTCATGATTTGCTTTGACAGACTTAGCCCGATACCGGAGCCATTTTTCTTAGTGGTAAAGAAAGGTATGAAAATCTTTTTCAGCGCTTCTTCTTCAATGCCAGGTCCATTATCTTTTATGGATATGAAGATGCTCTCCTCGTCTGAATAGGCTTTTATCTCTAGAATCTTGGCTTCCTTACCGTCTTCTTCGTTTTCCGCTAGGGCCTGGATGGCATTTTTCACCATATTGATGACCACCTGCTCAATTTGCTCTTTGTCAATGTTGAACTTCAGTGTTTCCGGGTCAACATGATATTTCAAGTCAATGTTGTTTTCCTTGATATCATTTTTCAGCAATGAAATGATCGTTTTCAAGAGTTCGCATACCAAGTGTTCCTCAATATTGGGGAGCTTGATCCTGGTCATGTTTCTGAAATCACTTACGAATTTGATTAGTCCTTCACTACGGTTGTGAATGGTCTGTACAGCCAGGTGAAAGTCTTCCAGGTCCTCATTGGGTATTTGATTGATCTCACCATCTTCATTCAACAACCCATTCATCTCGGTCTCGACTGTAGCGGCGAGAGAAGAAATGGGCGTTACAGAGTTCATGATTTCATGAGTCAGCACACGGATTAAGTTCTGCCAGGCTTCCATTTCTTTCTCTTCCAGTTCGCTTTGGATATTCTGGAGGGAAATCAGTTTGAAGGCTTTGCCTCTCAGAGAAAGTTCGATTACATAGACAGCCACCTGTACCTCTTCTCCATCACGGTTTATTTTGATCAGGTCCCTGCCTCCAGTTTTCAGGTCTTTAATGGCGCCTACTAGCAATGGTGATATGCTGTTGAGTTGAGAGATGTTTTTGAGTTGCTTGACGCCAATAAGTTTTCGAGCTGCCGTGTTGATGATTTGAACCTCCCCAATATGGTCTATCGTAATGATGCCAATGCCCACATGTTGGACGATGGTTTTTAAGTATTGATACTGAGCCTCTTTATCTGCCCGGATTTCTCGAAACTTCTTGATTACGCTATTGAATTCCTTATATAGCTCGTCAAGACTCGATTTAGTACTTCGCTCAGGGTAAGTCAGGGAAAAGTCATCGTAATGGATGCTTTTTAGAAAGGTGATAATCTCACGATTAACCTTTTCAAGAAAGTTATATAAGTAGTAGACCTGAACTCCAATCAGAATAAAGAAAACAGTTATGGTGAAATTATTGCCATCTGTATTGACTTGGTCTACCACCACGAATAGAGAGCCCACTAATAATAGTAGGCGTAAGAGCAGTTGTACTTTAAACTGCTTAAAGACCATACTTCTCTAATCTTCGGTACAATGAAGCTCTGGTGAGACCCAATTCTTTGGCAGCTTTTGATATGTTCCCGTTGTGCTTGTTCACCACTCTTTCGATGACACCTTTTTCCACGTCATCCAGATTGTAGGTTTCAGGTTCAGGGATATTCGTGCTCTCAGATTTCTGACTTAAGAAAAAGAAGTCTTCTGGATTAAGCGTATCCGAATCCGACATGATGATAGCTCTTTCAATCGCATGCTGTAACTCCCTAATATTCCCAGGCCAGCTGTATTTCTGAAGCTTTTTGATGGTTGCTGGATTGATGGAAGAAACGGCCTTTCGGTATTTGGAAGCATAGCTTTTAACAAAATGCTCAGCCAGAAGAGGAATGTCCTCGAGTCTATTTCGAAGAGGAGGAAGCTGTATTTCTACTGTATTGATTCTATAGAGAAGATCCTGCCTGAATGTATTGTCCGTGACCATATCATAGACTGGCATATTGGTGGCGCAGATTAAACGAATATCTATCGCCATTGGCTTATTAGCACCTATTCTGGTCACCTCTCTCTTTTGAATAGCTGTCAATAGCTTGGATTGAAGAGGCAAACTCAAATTTCCAATTTCATCCAGGAATAGGCTACCATTGTTGGCGATCTCAAATCTTCCAGCCCGATCTTCTTTGGCATCGGTAAAAGATCCTTTTTTATGTCCAAAGAGCTCACTTTCAAATAGTGTCTCAGTGATCGCACCCATATCTACGCCAATAAAGACATTGTCTTTCCTCAATGACTTCTGGTGAATGGCTCTGGCTATAAGTTCTTTACCTGTGCCGTTTTCACCGAGAATCAGGACATTGGCGTCTGTGGCAGCTACTTTATCGATGATTTTAAAGACATCCGTTATGGCTTGACTCTTACCAATAATGTCTTTGAATGCCAGGTTGCTGTCTTCCTGGAGCTGCTTTTTAGTCTGCTTGAGTTGAGATACTTCTTCGTAAGACTTTTTTAGTTTTGAAGCGCTCGAGAGCGTGGCGATTAGTTTCTCGTTTTGCCATGGTTTCAATACAAAATCAGTAGCTCCGGCCTTCAGAGCTTTAACAGCCATCTCCACATCGCCAAATGCGGTAATAAGTATCACAACGGCTTGCGGATCTTTGTCCAGAATTTGCTCCAGCCAATAGAAGCCTTCCTTGCCACTAGTAATGTCCTTACTGAAATTCATATCCAGCAGGATCAGATCGAAAGTGTCGTTATTTAGAAGAAAAGGGATCTTCTTCGGATTCTTTTCAATGGTAACTTCCTTGGCGTGTTTTTTCAGCAGCATCTTAGCCGCTAATAACACATCCTCATCATCATCGATTATCAGAATTTTGCCTAGTTCTTGTTCCACGTTTCTTTCAGTTTCCTTTATTTATTCACAAAGTATGCCACAAGCCAAATTGAAGCAGAAATTGAAAATTAGGCAATTGTGATGTACGAAATCGTACAATCAATGAAATAAATTAAGTCCGGTAGCGTACGACCTATGGTTGGGGTAATAGATTGAGGAATGGTACCCCTGCTTCGTACAAGATTTCAATTTTATTTTTCCGAAGCTTGGTCAGTGTTTTAAGATACTTCAGTTGAGATTCGATGAATTTATCCTGTTGGATATTCAACTTGAAAAGGTCACTTTCGCCGACTTCAAGGTTGAGAAATTCGGCCTGAAGGAGTCTTTGATAGCTGTTGGCCATTTCTCTATACTGGCTAGTCAGTTCTTGTGAGGTCTGAATCTCAAAAAACTTACCTCTGACCTTGTTTCTAATGGCCAGTCTTTTCCTTTCAAGCTCATAGCGATTGCTCTCTATTTTGAGATTTGTTTTTTGGAGTTTTCCTCTTTCTTTCCTTAAAAAGAGAGGGTAGGAGAAACCTACTCCCAGCTTATAGTTTTCAGTAAAGGAATCAGGACTTTCAATATCACCGAAGGGAGTGATAGGTGCATCGATAAATGAATACTCTAAATCTATCTCTGGCTTGAGAGCTTCCCGGTTCCACCGTCGTTCCACCTCCAACTGATTAATCTTGGCGTCGGTTTTTAATAGTTCAGGATGTTGAGTGTTTGCAGTCTCAAGGAGTAATGTGAGACTTTCCTGATCAGGGACAATCCCCAAATCTGCAAGGGTATCTGGAAGCGTGTTCTCCTGTAGTAGTAGTGGCTCCTGCTCTATTGACCAAAGGTGGTTCTCCAGATTTAGTCTGGATTTATTGTAGTCCAGAAGGAAGTTTTGGTAATCAACAATTCTGTTTTGATAGGTTATTTTAGCTTGAATAGTATCTACCACAGCCGCCTCACCAACTCCATAGTCAAGCAGGACCCTTTCAAACAGCTCTTGAGCAATATCTACGCTTCTTTGTAGTAACAATATTTCCTGATAAGCAAGGGTCCACTCCCAATAGTCTTTTATGGCGGTAAGCAGGATCTTATTGGTCATTTTTATCTGTTCGGCATCGGCTATGTCCTGATATATCCGGGCCTGTTGTAAAGTATTTCGTCGCTCATCTATCAAAAGCCCTTTACCAATAGGTAATGATATTCCTGCCGAGATCTGTCTGTTCTCATTGCTACTGGGTATACTTCTTTCGTTGTTTATAAACTCCCCTTCATTCCTGTCGAATGAAATTTTAGGGTCAATCGGAATAGGTAATGGGAATTTTAGAGTCGCATTTAAAAGATCCCAATATTCCGTATCCTTGAAGTTTTTGAGGTCATAACTCCCGGTGAGTTTCGGATCAAATTGACCTCTGGCCTTCCGTATTTCCGCCTCAGCCATTTTTGAGACCAATTCCGACTGCTTTATTACTGGGTGGTTTGTTAAGACAAGCTGGATAAAGTTATCAATCGACAGAACTTGCGATGTAGAATCCGCTTGTGCAAATAGCCATACTGGATTTAAAAACAACAGGAAAAGTAATTTCCTCATCAGCCTTTATCAGATTTTTTAGAACCACCTGCTTTGCCTTTGACAGATTCTTCGTTACCTGGTTCTTCATAGAGGCTAGGAGGGAAACCATTGAGCTGTCGCCATATTTCGTACCATACTGAGACATTATCTAGCATAACCCATCCTTTTGTACCAGATCCTAGCCTAAGCTGCTCCGGCCAAGGCTCATCTTCAGGATCGGGCTTTACAAGGACACGAAAAGTGCCATTACCATTGTTTACACGATCTACTACCTGGACGAGGCCTCCGAATGTACCAACACTAACAGCCGGCCATCCGGAGAATTGCAGGGCTGGCCATCCATCAAATTCTATTCGTACTTTTCTCCCTTCTGATATGAGAGGCACATCCATTGGTCGGACGAACATCTCTACTGCTAAGTCAGCTTGATGCGGCATGATAGTGGCTATAGCTTCACCTTCTTTTATGTTTTCGCCTATACCTGCTTTCAGCGCTTTTACCAAGTAACCTGTTTGAGGTGCTACCAGCGTATATTGATCGCGCCTAATACTGACGTTGGCGTATTCGTTTTTTAGTTTGGCTATGGAACCCTGTGTTTCATTAATTTCAGATAGCGTTGCTTGCAGGTCCGATGTGGCCTTGCTGATTTTTTCAGCATAGTCTGCCTGGATTGCAGATAGATTGGTCCTTGCAATAGTTAAATCGGCCTGGGTCTGGAGATACTTGTTTTCCTTCTCCAACACTTTGGCTTTACCTGCATTGAATTTGGTTTCTAGTTCCTGAAATTTTGTTAGAGTAATGTTACCATTCTCAAAACGCCTTTTGTTCCGTTCGAAAATATTTTTGGCGTTAGCATAACTGATTTTTTCTGCTTCAAACGCGATACTATCACTTTGGATTTTCAAAATACCCTGAGTGACTTTATTGCGGCCCTGTGTAAGTTTTGCTTCCAAAGACTCCCTTAGTGCAATAATTTGATTTTTATACGCGTCTCTTTTTAGTTCCTTGGCCAGTAAACTGGATTCCTTAGCTACTATTTGCTCGGACATTCTAGTCAACAATTCAGGGTCGAAGTATTTGTCTTTTACTTCCGTTATTTGAATGATAGAATCCCCCTTCTGTACCAAAGAACCTTCAGGAACAAACCATTTAACAATCCGTCCGGGTATAGCAGATTGTAAGGTTTGAGGCCTATTTGCAGGGTTCAGTGCTGTTACCTTCCCGATGCCGTTTATATTCTGTTGCCATGGAAGGAAAAGTGATAATACGGCTAAAGAAAAGACTACTAAGATGACCCTGGCCAGATAAATGGCCAGATTAGGTGTTTTGAGCGTCTTTAGTGAATAGAGTTGCTTGTCCGCAAGCAAATTATCAATTCGATCATTGGAGATGTTCAGCATATCAATTGATGTTTTCCACTATTTCGTCGAATGAAAGAATTTTTTCGAGGGTACCGTCTGCCAGAATCTCACCATGTTTTAGATAAATCACTCTGTCGCACGCTGCCATGATCAATGGGTCGTTAGAAACAACTATTAAGGTCCATGGATTCTCTTCAGCTGTTAGCATTTGTATCAAACTCAACCGCTCATTTTTAGGAAAGTTGTTAAAAAAGTCGTTGAGGATTAAAACATTTGGATGCTTAGCCAAGCAACGCGCCAAAATCAATTTTTGGACAAAGGTCTCCGAAAAGCCCTTTCCGCCACTCAACATTTTTTGATTAAGCCCCTCGGGTAGACTATTCACTTTATCCAATAAGCCCACTTTTTCTAAGGAGCTTATTGCCATCATTTCGTCTGCAAAAGGCTTACCTACCAGGATGTTCTCAAGAACTGTACCTTCAAAGATGTCATCAGTAGATACATTCTTGCCGATATGATCTCTCAAATAAACACGATCGATATCCCTTAGCGAGTACTTGTTGTAGGTTACAGCGCCTTCAAACTCTGCATAAAGACCTGCAATCATATTGGTCAAAGTAGTTTTTCCGGATCCTCCAACCCCACTTATACATACCCGTTGACCCTTAGGGATTGATAAACTGATGTTTTTAATAGATGGTACTGAAGTACCAGGGTATTTGTAGGTAAGGTTTTTGGTCTGGATCTCAAAACCTTCTCTGGAACCCGGAGTAACTGGGATGTCGATTCCACCTGTTTTCTCCAATGGCAAATCGGTGACATGAGAAATTTTATCCACCGCCGTAAGCATGTCGTACACCGTATCCATATACATGATGATTTTCTCCACGGAACTTAGGATGAGGATAATGATGACTTCTGATGCTACAAACTGCCCAAGTGTTATTTCTCTCTGGACGACTAGAATAGTACCTATGATCAGTAGTCCGGCGGTAATGACCGCTTTAAATAAGAGAACATAGGAATACTGCGTAATGAGTACCTTGAAGTGAGTCCTACGGTTCTTTAGGTAGTTGTTTACGAAGTAATCTGTCTTTCTCAGGGGAAGGTCCGTGCTTCCAGAAAGTTTGAAGCTTAGTAGCGCCCTTGCTAACTCTTCCAACCAATAGACCGCCTTGTATTTGAATTTTGACTCAATAATTGAGGATGCAAGACCTCTAGGACCTGTAGTATAGAATATTAAGAATAGAATAGAGATCAGTGCTACGCCAAAGAACACGAAGAAGGGGTGGTAAAAAGATAGCAATAGCAACCCAAATAGAATTTGAATTAGCCCCGTCGATAAATCTATTAGTAGCTTGGGAAGACCTTTTTGAATTGTCAATACATCAAAAAAGCGGTTCATGAGTTCCGGGAAATGCAGGTTTAGTACCGCTTCCATTTTGATTCTTGGAACCCTAAATGCGAACTCAAAAGCTGCTTTGGTAAAAACTCTCCGCTGCAAATACTCTACTATCGTGATCTGCAGTACCTGTAACACACCGGATCCCAGGACTCCAAGGATCACTACAGCAATCAGGAAGTAGATAGAACTGAAGAATACACCTCCGGATATTAATTCAATGGCAGCTTGTATCCCCAGGGGTAAGATTAAACTGGTTATACCAATGATGACACCATATATGTACACATACATGATATCTTTCTTGTCAGCCATTAGAAGGCGATAAAGACGCATCACTGGAGTCAACTTCTTTCCATCTTGCTCTCCGGTAATGTCACTACCCACTACACTTTCGTAGGCAAATACTGAGAGGAAGATAATTTCTCCAGATTCGGTCTTCAGGAATTCATCTTGAGGTATATCATTAAGCTTTTTGACCTTCGATCCATAATCGGATATGATATCTATCTCTTTTTGCTCTTTTCTATTCGTATGAATAATGGCGGGTATGGCCGTATTTCCTTCCTTCAAGAAAAGGACCATTGGGCTGTCAAAGTTCTCTACGAAGATTTCAAACTCCTTGAAGGAGATTTCTTTCCGTATATATACTAATCCGGCTTGGTTAGCGATTTCGGTGAGATCCCTTACAAATTCACCGACTTCATCTAATCCATAGTTTCTCAGTAGGTCTTCAGTGGATTTGAGAATAGAGCTATCTAAATCTACCTTTAGTAAACTAGCACTTTCATGGATGATATTTAAAATGGTCTTATTGTTCATCGTCTGCTACTTCAGGCTGTTTAGAACTATGGTTTTAATGAATTGATAATTGTCATGATAGGGATCAGCGGAATCCCTCAATTCAGAAAGTGACGGTAGATGTTGACCAAAGAATATTTGATGGTGTGCCGCTTCCAGGCAAGTACTGATCAAAGCGTTAGGGTAAGGAAAATCAGGATTGACCTCCGAGACAAAGGAACTAATCATTTTACACAATGATTTGTATCCTCTGAATAAGCCTTCTTTGTTGTTTTCATCCACCTGTTTTGTGAGATAAGTCTTATCACTCTCAGCCATAACAATTCTTTGGAGCGCTGGTTCGTCTACATTGGGAAAATTCTCGTCGTATGACTTTTTTTCTGTAATTACTTTAAGTGCTCCCAGTAACTTGTCTTCAGCGTTTGGAAGGTTATGGGTTTCGAATGTGATAATATATTCAGTCCATGCCCAATACCATGTGATAAGGTATATAAGCAACTTGTGCTTATTCTCAAAATACCTATATATAGAAGCTTCAGTGGAGTCAATTTCTACCGATAGCTTTTTGAATGTGAAAGCCTCAAACCCTATTTCGTCAATAATGTGAATACTCCTATTGATGATTTTAAGTCCCAAATCAGTTGATTGGGGGTCTTTCAAATAGAGATTATGGTTTAATTCCAGTTTTAGTGCTAACATCTATTCTGTTGAATTCACTATCAATAATAATAGTATTGCTATACAAACTGAAAGTAAACAACAAGGTTACGCAAATGTTTCTCCAATTTTCTTCGTTAATAATGATTATTCACTATCTTCGAGGAGTTGTTGTGGATTAAGAATTTTATTTAGTCCTTTTATTTTGAGTTTTTGACCTTTGGGTTCAGGTTGACCGCCTGAACCTTTTTTTATGCTCGAAAACGAACACTTTTTGTATCATTCTGTACAAGTTCATTTTTCTCATTTCAGCGGCAACAACTCTAACAAGCTGATTTAGAGCTAATTAAAGGAAGTGGCACCCAAATTGGCACACTGGGATTTCAGAAATCAGAAAGCTCACTTTCCTTATGGATAAAAAGATCAAAAAGAAAAAATGGACGTTAAAAAGGTTTCTCGCGATTGGCGGGGGAGCCATATTTTTATCGTTCGTCATCTACAGCTTCGTATTTGCTGAAGGTGGAGCTCGACTGAATGTTGAGCTGGAAAAAATCAATGTTGCCAATGTCAAGGAGGGAGAGTTCATGGAAACAATTCCTGTAGATGGCTCAGTGATGCCAATTAAAACCATTCGACTAGATGCGATAGTTGGTGGAGTGGTTGAAAAGAAATATTTCGAAGGAGGTATTTTAGTGCAAGAAGGAGATACCATTCTCAAGCTATCAAACGATGTGCTTCTTCAAAATTTCGTAAGAGAAGAAACTCAAGGATTTATGTTGGTCAATAACCTTGAGAACACCAAGCTCTCTTTGAAAAGAAATCAATTCGAACTCAAACGTCAAATAACTCAACTAGACTACCAAATTGATCAAGCTCGAGATGCCTATGAGCGTGGCAAACCTCTTTTTGAAGATAAAATTATCTCTGAGCAAGAGTTCCTTAACCTAAAAAGAGAATTTGAACGACTGTCGACCACAAGGGACATCCAAGTAGAATCTAACCGATTCGATTCAATGAATGCCGTGCTACAGATTGCACAAGCCGAGGCAACATTGAAAAGAACAAGGGATAATCTGGAAATGATCAAATCCAATTTGGATAACCTCTATATCAGAGCTCCAATATCAGGAAGATTGTCTACGGTAAACGCTGAGGTGGGAGAGTCCATCGCGCCAGGTCAAAATATTGGTCAGATTGATGACTTGAATGGATACAAAGTTCGGGCAACAATTGATGAACATTACATCAGTAGAATCTTCGATGGACTGGACGGAACGTTCCCTTTTGCGGGCGATGACTATGGTTTAAGAATCAGAAAGATTTACCCGGAAGTTAATGGAGGTTTGTTTTCAGTGGATATGGACTTCACCGATAGCATTCCACCATCAGGTATAAGAAGAGGTCAGACATTGCAAATCAGACTGCAGTTAAGTCAGAGGATTACCGCCGTACAAATACCCAGAGGAGGCTTTTATAGAACTACTGGCGGTAACTGGATATTTGTTGTGGATGAATCTGAGTCTTATGCGGTGAGAAGAGATATCCGCCTAGGAAGAATGAATACAAGATATTATGAAGTACTAGAAGGCTTGCAACCTAATGAAAGAGTAGTAGTCTCTTCATATGATGGTTACGAGGATAAGGACCGTCTAGTATTTAAATAACCCGATCTAAACTTTATAATTTAAATAGCACAAAATGGAAAACGCTAAACAGCTGATTAAAACATCAGGCCTAAAAAAGTTCTATTACACAGACGAAATAGAAACAACCGC
>CAZZHO010000127.1:0-13228 GCA_964653795.1 uncultured Roseivirgaceae bacterium
AAGATCCTTTTCAGCCACTTCGCTCGGATCATTGACGTACACTTCAAATGGGTGTTGCTTTTTATTTTGTTTAAAGGCCTTGTTCTGCTGCAAATTCATGCCAGTACTCCATGCATTTCCAAGGTGATCGTACTTACCAGTATGACTTACCACATATGTTCTCAAATTTGGCATAGTGCCACTTTTGAATTTCGTAGGTAGGTCAGAAGGAACTTCTTTCACTGGCACCGCGGATGTATAATGCACTCTTTTCTTGACTATATCCCATTTATGATAAATAGTAAATGGTGGTGCACTTGCCTCGGCATTCTCTGGAACCCATTTACCCAGCTCTGTCAGATCACTTTCCATCTTAGTACCTAACTGGTCCATGTCACACTCAGTGGTGATGCCAACATAATCAAAGCCATCAAAGGATCCTTCCCCTTTTAGGTCAAGCTTAGATAAAACCGCGCCGGTCTCCGACAACTCCTTGAGCATACTGAGCCCTCTTTCATAGTCCATACCAACAAACCCTTCAAACATCTTCTTCATGAAAAACATGAAAAATGGTAGACTGCTATCCATTGTCCAGGTTACTTTGACTTCCTCCCCTGCTTGCTCAAATTCAAACCAGGTTTTCGCTTTGGATTTCCAGGGCTTTAAAAAAATAAGGTCGTAATCGATCCGCTTATTTTCTTCTTCTCTTAAAACCGTCATGTTACCAGACCCGATCCTCTCTCCTTCCCATCCGTAATGCTTACCATCTTCATCAATGTTGAGCTTAGCCCCTTCCTCCATTATTAACCATGGCGACCAGGCCTCCCAATTGTGGAAGTCGTTGAGCGTACTGTAAATTTTTTCAATGGGAGCGGCAATGTTCACCGATCGAGAGACGTGCATTTTTGGCATGATAAAAAGTATTTGGTGACAACTAAAAAATAGTAATATTCGTCATTTTTAGTAGAAATTCAAGTCTCAACCTCATGAAAATCAGAAGAGTAGAAAAATCAGAAGCCAATACTCTTTTCCAACTTATTAGGGAAACATTCTTAGAATCATTCGGCCAATTCAACACGGAGAAAGATATGCAACATTATATCTCAAGCAACCTGAGTGACAATCGTCTTAACGCCGAATTCGACAATGAAGAGAGCTACTTCTACTTTCTGTTAGAGGGTGAGAAAGAAATAGGTTACCTAAAACTGAATATAGGACTAGCGCAGACAGAGCCAAAGTATCCTAATGGATTGGAAATAGAGAGGATTTATATCTCATCTGCTTTTCAGGATAATGGCCTGGGATCTACTATGATGGATTTCTCAATCTCCCAGGCTAAAGAATTGAAGAAATCACCAATTTGGCTTGGTGTATGGGAACATAACCAAGGAGCAATTCGATTTTACCAGAGATATGGATTTGACCTTGCAGGTAGTCATGAGTTTATGCTTGGCACTGACCTACAAACTGATATCATCATGAAGAAAGATTTAATTTCTATGTGAAACCTGTAACACCTGTGATCTTGTCGAATCAAAAAAAGAAAAATCTATGTTGACCAATCCGTTCTCTCTAGAATACAAAACACAGGAAGAAGATGACTTGCTTATAAAAAAAGCAGTCTCAGGGGATAAAGCCGCGCTGGAAAATTTGCTTAAAAAGCACCAACCATTCGTCTTTAACATAGCCTGGAAAATGGTACAGAATCCGGTTGATGCAGAAGACATCACGCAGGAGGCCATGATCAAAGTGCTCACTAACCTATCCAAGTTCAAAGGCGAATCACAGTTCCGAACATGGCTATATAGGATAGTGGTCAACCATTTTCTTCAGACTAAGAAAAGATCCAGGGAGCTATTTGTGAACGAGGATTTTCCAGGGTTCTCCGATAAACTAAACTCCTTCCAGGATCATGATCTGACAGAATTAGAAATCGAAGAGAAAAAAGCAGAAATAAAAGAATTGAACTTAGCCTGTATGTCAGGGATGCTGCTTTGTTTCACTAGAGAACAGAGGTTAGTTTATATTATTGGTGAACTATTTGGAGCTGATCATAAAATAGGCGCTGAGATCCTCGAAATCACTCCAGGAAACTTCAGAACAAGGCTATCTCGTGTTCGAAAAGACTTAACTGCCTTCATGAATGGCCAATGTGGACTTGTCAATAAAAACAACCCTTGCCGGTGCTACAAGAAGGTAACAGCTGTCTTGGAAAAGAAGGTCATGGACAGTAAAAACCTACTTTTCAATAAGGGGGAATATCAAAAATTTAAACAGTATATCTCGAAAGACGCTGACGAAATGTTTGATCTTGTAGAAGAAAAAGTCCATGAATTGCACGAAGAATTCACCTTTAACAGCCAAAAAGACAAGAAGCATTTCATCGATGACTTTCTACAAGATCAAAAAGTAGTTTCTCTATTAAACCTTAATTAATTGAGTCCTAACTCCTGTAACAGGATCGTCTGATATCTATCTAAGATGAAAACAAAATGTTATAGGAATGAAAGCACTAATGAGTTTGGCCATGGTAGCTCTGGCCATTTTTTCTGTTGAAGCTCAGGAACAGAAAAAAGTAAAAACATTTAAAATGAGTAAGGTACTTCCAGTCTCTGCTCAAGAGGTCTGGAAGATCGTAGGCGAAGATTACGGAAAGATCGCACACTCCCACCCGAAAATCATGACATCTGATTATATCGGAGGCACGTTGCAAGGTGGCGAAGGCGTTGAAAGGGTATGTTACTTCAACAAAAAGGAGACAAGGTTTCTAAAAGAGAAAATGGTGAATTTTTCTCCCGATAAGATGACCTTCACTAACAAAGTCTTTCAAGCTGGGCGATTCCCCGTAGATCCTGAGTTAACGCAGGCCATTTACTCAGTTGAAGACTTAGGAAACGGAACCTGTCGCTTCTCTTTTGATATGCAATACAGAACAAAGCCAGCTTTTATGGGTGGAATGATGAAGGGTTCCTTCAAAAAGTTAATTGCCGACTACTTTATTGCAGTTGAGCATCATGCGAAGACTGGTGAAAAGGTAACAAAGGACAACTTCAAAAGAGTTAGAAAACAATACGCTTATTATGAGCTCAGAAGTCAGGCCTGGTCTTCAGCGATAGCCTCAATAGCCTATTGAAACTACTATCAAAATCCAACAGCGAAGCCATCAGTTTATTGATGGCTTTTTTAATCAATGTTGCTTGCTGTTTCTATGAATTTGTGACGCTGAAAAACGTTAGATGGATTGGCACGAAAATGCTTCTCTTTGTTTTTAAATAAGAAGGTCACATCAAGATCATCTACTCCGAAAACATAGGCGTTAAGTTCTACATTCATGTCTACTGCATGCGTAAGAACTTTTTTCATGAGTCCCCAAGAGGCAGTTAGAGAGTGTCGCTCTTCCTTTGTAAGGTCCTTTACATTGATCACGGCATGGCTTCCTGAAATGTAGGATTCGTGCAATTTCACTTTCACCTCTCCCATTCCATCAAAATGAATCGACTTTGCCGCTTGATTCAGGATATGTCTTTCCAGCATCCTGTGGCCCTCTTCCGATAAAAGCCTTTGCTTTGTCGCTTCCTCTGGGTTTGCTACTGCGAAAGTTCTTTCGATCCAGGCATCACTTACCTCCAAAGAGGTAAACAAAATGGTATCGTAGACTTGAAGTTTGTAAATGCTAATCGGGATCAGCAGCATACTGAAACTTTGATGCTCAGATAAATGGTTGACATATAAATCAATATCTTCTCCAACACGCACATCTTTCTTCTTCAGGTGTACATCGTTTGGATCAAAATTGTGACCACTTTCTAAAAGAACGTTTAGGAAGTCTTTGCTCTGAGCTAAGCGGTGGACAATTTTCTCTACATCTTCAATATGATGCTCTTGAATGTATTGCTTCTTTGTCTCTCTTACCTCCTCAAAACTTTGAGCGAAAAGTGTAAATGAAACTATGCAAAAGATTATGGCGAATAAAATCTTTTTCATGTCTATGATTGGATGGGTTGTAATGTGAATATCATAGCTAATGCTATAATCTACAAGTGGAATACAGTGAAAGAGAATTTTCTAAGTGTCAGACAAGATATAGGTATTTAAAGTTTTACTTTAAGTAATAACGCCTTCTCAATCAGGATTTAGACCCTTTCCTTCCTTAAGCTCGAAAGTATAGAATTGAAATTCACGACAAATCACTATTCGACTACTGCCTATTTTTCATCGATAACCGAAAGTAGCTCAAGTTCTAGAGCAAATACCATTATATGGACACCACTTGCACTTTTTATCATCTTCCACCTGATCAAAAGGAATGGCTGCATCAAACAACTCTTCCAAAAGCCCCTTCAACGATTCTTGAAATTCATCCAAATACTCCCTAAAATCCAAAACCGTAGTAACATTCCGGTTATGCCTCGATTGAATCTTCCAGGTAAAGTCCGTATCAAATAGATCCCTGGAGTTGAAAAGTCCAGGTTCTATTCGATCATAATCTTCTTTTGAAGTACTATAAAATAGATAACTGTAAAACAACACTTGAAAAGCGGCCTTGTTGCGCTTATCGTCACCCCTGTCCGTCAAAGAGGTCACGGTAGTAAATTCTCTTGAGTCTTTTCCGGTTTTGTAGTCTACTACCCTCACCACCCCTTCTTTCAAATCAAGTCGATCGATTTTCCCTTTCAGGCCTACTTCTACAGTCTGTCCTTCTACCTCAATTGGAAAATCTACTTTGTAGCCGTCTCGTGTAGTAGTCTCTAAACCCAGTATTTTAAATGGAGCATATCGTTGATCGATCTTCAATATTTGGCTTACTGTTTTTCGAATGATCTCAGCGGCAATGATATTCCGACCCTCGAGTTTGAATTTCTTTTCGTTTTTAACGTTATAGTGCTTTATAAAAGCTCGGTTCACAGCTCCTGAAATATCTGCATCCAGACCAAAAAAATCATTGACGTCTACTACATCACGCTTCTGCTTTTTGATAAGATTTGTGTACAAAATTTCCATGGTGTCATGCAAAATGTTACCAAATACCATGGGGCTAAGCTCTTCTTGCATCTCATCAGGCTCGTACAGCTCCTCTACATATTTAAAATAGAAGCGTAATCTGCAATAGAGATAGGTATCTAATGCCGATGGAGTCAACCTGGGAGTCCAACCCTCTTCGGACACAAAATACTTTTTCAACTTACCCATCACCACTTCCGTCTTCGGAACTATGATCTCCTTTGGAGGCCTAAAAGCAATTGGGTTAGCAAGAATCTGATTCTGGATTTCAATATTGGACTCAAAATCAAGCTGATGGAGATATCGGCTAATCTCCCCGTTGACATTGAATTCTGAAACTGTGTTATAGTAGAGCCTCACATTCTTAGAACGTTGCAGCAGTCTATAAAACAAGTAGGCATAGATCGCATCTTGATGCTGGAAAACAGGCAGATCAAAAGCTTTCCTAATATTATAAGGGATGAATGAACCATTCTTAGGCTTTGCAGGCCAGCTTGTCTCATTCATATTCAATACAAACACGTTCTCAAAATCAAGATTACGTGTTTCCAAAATACCCATGATTTGTAAGCCCTGCAGAGGCTCTCCTGTAAATGGGATTTTCAAACTTCGGGCTAACCTCCTGAACAACTTAATCAAGAAATCAATGCCCACGGACTTACTCTTCTCTCCCATTAACTCTTGCAACTGCAATACATGCTGGTAGTATCTGCTTAAGAATTCGCGATCAAGCTGTTGAAACTCTGCCTCCAGCTTACCATGAAGCTCTGAGAGGACACTCAGCAAATACTCGAGGATACTTTGTGGGTAAGAGAAAATTATTCTACCGATATCACTCGCCTTTGGTAGCTCATCTTCATAGAGAAAAATCAGGTTTCTCTTTTTTACTTCGGCGATGTAGTCACTGCCTTCCTTACCTAGTAAAGGCTGAATCAACGAGTGCCCAAGGATTTCAACAACTGGTTTGTGATAGTATGAATTTCCATGCACCACACTGTGTCTCCTACTTTCCTGTAGTTTGAGCAGCTGTTCTATAAGGCTGAACACAGGTGTATCTTTTAGTGGATAGCCCATTGTAATATTAAGCTGCCCCACCTCCTCAGGCAATGAATGCAAAACCGGCAAAAGCATATATTCATTGGGCAATACAATGACTGTCTTCTCAGGACTAAATTTCTCTGATTTAATCAGCTGTCCAAGATGCTCAGCAAGCGCTTTCGTCTGTCCTACCTCCAATGAGACACCAACAGTATTGATCTTCTCAAGTTTTGAAATCCTTTCAGGCAGTTCTTGAGGAAAAGTGTTTTTCAAAACTGGGTCCTTAGCATAGTGCCGCAAGAAATATCCAGCTTCCTGATTTTCATCTTGGAGGTAATATTTATCTAAATCCCATAACACCTCTGCTTGGTGATGTTCGAGATAGTATTTGATGATGGATTCCTCAACTTTGGTTAGCGCATTGAATCCAGCAAAAACGATGTTCTTACCAGTCTCTTCAATTTGGCTTAGATCATTTTCCAAGAATTGACGGTAGATCATACCACCATAGCCTTCATGATTGGCTGCCAGCTTTTGTCGAAAATCGTTATAAATGGGACTGAGCAATTTCCAAGTTGCCAAAAAACTCTCCTGGGTCTTTGAAGTAGTTGGAAGAAAAGTGCTCCAGAAAGACTGGATGATTTTCTTTTCTTCCTCATCCAGAAAATAGAACTCTTCATCAAGCTCCTTTTGAGATTTAATACTTTGAAAGAGATTATCTGTATTGATTAAATATTGATCAATCTCCTCAAAATCTCTCAAGATCATTTCTCCCCAGAAGAAAAAGTTATCAAGGGTCTCTTCCTTCGTCTGATGCG
Source organism: uncultured Roseivirgaceae bacterium (assembly GCA_964653795.1). Classification (GTDB taxonomy): domain Bacteria; phylum Bacteroidota; class Bacteroidia; order Cytophagales; family Cyclobacteriaceae; genus JAWPMT01. The sequence continues at coordinate 6,837 of CAZZHO010000127.1, forward strand.
CCCTGTAAACTTCATAAAGTTTAAATACAGCTTCCAGTGTCTCGATTTTCCGATAACCAGACCTTGATACTACAAAGTCTTCAAAGCTGGTGATGGCTGGCATCCATACTGGTTTTTCAATCAAGTTGGACAAGCCAGTCCTGAAAAAAATCCCAGCTCTCCGGTTAGGAAAGACTACTTCCACACTTCCTAAATCAGCATCGAATTTCTTATAAATGTGGTGTGCAACTTCCTGTATGAATGACTGCATGATGCGAATCTAAAAGGAACCTAGTTGAAAAAATTTTTTTAATGTGTCCAAAGAGATGAAGGAAGATCGTCACTTATTAAATTTCTAACACTAAATATCAGAATGACATGGAAGAATTCATGCTACTTTTTAGAAACCTCGCTCCTGCAGAGGCTTTTACCTCATCACCAGAAGAAATGGAAAAATCCATACCCGTTTGGCAAAACTGGATCAAAGGCATAGCGGAAGAAGGAAGGTTTATCTCAACAGCTCCTTTGGAGAAAGAAGGTGTTTTTATCACTCAAAAGCACCAAACAGACGGTCCACACGCTGAAGTAAAGGAATTTATCTTGGGTTATTTGGTCTTCAAAGCCAAAGACATGGATCATGCGCTGGAAACAGCTAAAGGATGCCCCATGTTGATTGATGGGTCGGGATCTGTTGAAGTAAGGAAAGTAGCTAATTTCCCTCCTATCGAGTGAATACCTCCCCATTTGAAATTGACCATCTTTTTAGAGTCGAATCTGGAAAGATGGTCGCTGTACTCGCGAAAATTCTGGGTTTTGATAGGCTGGAAGCAGCAGAAGATATTGTCCAGGATACTTTCATCAAAGCCGTAGAAAACTGGAAAATCCATGGCTATCCGGACAACCCTCAAGGATGGCTCTATACGGTAGCCAAGAATAAGGCGACCGATTATCTACGTCGGGGGCAAGTGCGCCAAAGGATCGAAGGTGAGTTGTATAATGCTGTGCCTGTTGAGTACACCATCACTGCGCATTTAGAAAAGGCATTCTACGAAATCAAGGACAATCAACTGGGTATGTTATTCGCAGTTTGTCATCCAGTCATTCCTGAGGAGTCGCAAGTATCACTGGCTTTGAAGACACTTGGTGGATTCAGCACCGCAGAAATCGCGAAAGCATTCTTAACCAACGAGGAGACAATCAATAAACGTCTCTATAGAGCAAAAGACAAATTACGAAAACAAAACATCCAACTTGAGATACCTCAGGGTTCGGCTCTAAGTGAACGTACTTCGTCGGTTCTGAAGACCATTTACCTACTCTACAATGAGGGCTACCACTCTACCAGTCAAGAGACTGTTATTAGAAAAGATCTATGTCTTGAAGCCATCAGATTAGCGCTACTGATCTATGATTCTGACCTACCAAAGGACAAAGACAATATTGCTATCTTGGCGATGATGTGCTTTCATACTTCAAGGTTTGAAAGTCGTATCAATGAAATCGGAGAATTGGTGCCCTTCGCTAAACAGAATAAAGAGAAGTGGAATAAAGAGCTCATCCAACGAGGCATACAATACCTAAGAGAGTTGGACATCAATAACTTACAATCTGCATATCAGGTAGAAGCTGGAATCGCTTACCTACATACCATTCCGGACTCAGAGGATAAATGGTCAGGTATGCTGGCTTTATATAATCAACTCAGAAGCTTCAAGAACAATCCAGTCATTATCCTGAATATCGCCTTCGTCATTTCAAAAGCTAGAAACAATCAGGAAGCATTGGATTTCCTGAACAATGAACACTCTCTGGTAAAGGGCTATTTGTATCATGCGCTAAGCGGAGAGCTCCTGAAAAGTATTGATCCCCAAAAAGCAAAAGAAGCATTCGAAACAGCAATTAAACTCGCGACTTTAACCGCTGAAAAGAAGTTACTTGAGGATAAAATCGCAGCTCTTTAATCTTTTCAATCCGTTATTTCCGGCCACCATACTTTCTTAGGAAGCGCTCCCTTTACATCGAATCGATGACCCACCACAGGATGAATTACCTCTATGGACTTATCCTCAGCTGCAGCCAGGGCCCTGGTAATAGAATCGCGCCAATCATGCAAAGCGAGATTAAAAGCTCCCCAATGGATAGGCATGGCCACTTTGGCCTTAACATCAAGTCCAGCTTGTATTGTCTGCTCGGGAAACATATGAATGTTACCCCACCTTTGGTTGTATTGACCACACTCAACAAAGGCTAAATCAAAAGGACCATACTTTTCTCCTATGTCTTTGAAGTGAGGAGAATAACCACTGTCACCGCTAAAGTATATAGCGTTTTCAGAGCTCTTTATTATCCAGGAAGCCCATTGAGTGGCGTTACGATCTGAAAATCCCCGACCAGAGAAATGTCGGGCTGGAGTGGCTATGATTTCTAACCCATCAAAACCTGTTGAATCCCACCAATCCATTTCTGTGATTTTTTCTTCAGCGACACCCCATTTCTTCAGGTGCTCTCCTACTCCAAGTCCAGTGTAGAAGTGATGGGTTCTATCCTTGATCTCTAAAATCGTTGGGTAATCAAGGTGATCATAATGATCATGTGATATAATCACTGCGTCCAATTCAGGAAGCTCCGACATGGGGATGGCAGATTCGTACGGAAAGCGTTTGGTAAGAAAAGAGACAGGAGAACTTGCGCCACCTAGCATAGGATCAAAGAAGATTTTTTTGCCAGAGATTTCCAGTAAAATGGCCGAATGACCATACCATGTCGCGTAAATAGAGGTATCGCCGGCAACACCTTCCTCCCATTCCGTCGGAATTTTGATCTTAGGTGTTGTGTTCTTAGTCTGTGTATAAGCCCACAACAAATCAGGTAGTTTACTAAGACCCATATCCATAGTGGTTTCTACCAAATTCTGGAATGTCTTCCCATCGTAATTGGGAGACTTAGATAGCTCCTTCGCTTTTTCTTCCGTGATGGCAGCACCAAACTGAGGAGCAGTCTTAGTGAAAATAATGACACCTATTACGAAGAGTACGATGAGACCGATAATGCCTAAGATCATTTTGAATAGTGTTTTCATCTATGCCGTAAGTTAAGTCAGAAGTCGCTGATCAATGATGACAGGACGAGTGTCCAGAATTTTTACAGATTCAAAATCATCATGAAGAGGATTAAGTAAAAAATTATACTCTGAAGAGACAAGTGCACTAGGTACCTTCAGGCAGAATCCATTTTTCTTGACAAAGTCGGTTCCTAATCTAATGGTACTTTCCGTATACGGAAATGCATTCCAGTTGTGAGGTACTTCACATTCCTCAATGCCTTTAGCCTCAGGAACCTCAATCTCAGCCAGATGCAAGTTTCTGGAAAGGTTAGGTGAAGATAGATTGGCCAATACCTCCAACATAGCCAAGGAAACACTTTGAGATGTGTAAAGCATCCTGACACCTTTGATATTCCACCGACCACCAAATAGCATGGCCCCTGTACCAGTCAAATCACGAATATGAGTACGAGAGGCTATTCGATAAAGAATCATTAAGAGTATACGCCGTGCTCAAGCCTTCCCAATAAATCTCTTACCAAAGAGATACCAGTCTCATTATTGAGAAAATCCAATGGCCGCTTGCTGGACAATGCTAAAATGGGTGTCTTTAGCCAAAGTTTAAAAAGCTCTTTATCTCCAAGCACCTGATGGCCAAACTGGTATAGCGAAATAAGACTAAGTAACCTATCGCTAACCTGAGGGCTCAAAAGATCAGCGTCTTTCACTTTTTCTATAGTGCGCTTGCTAACGGGTAGCAGAGCAGAAAACTCAGTAAGATTGAGGCCAGACTCGGCTACAAAGGACAAAAAATCAGACTTGGAGACGCCCGTATTGGCTAAACCGTAAACCGTAGCAGGCTCGTGTACCTCACTAATATTTCCCATATTCAAGTATACGAAAATTTTCGCAAATAGATACGCAATTTTACATACCCTTCATCACCTCTTCCCCCAATTGATAAACAGCTAAGGCATACAAAGGGCTATGATTATATCGAGTGATTACATAAAAGTTGTGCAGGCCATACCAAAACTCTTTTCCACTCTCCTGCTCAAATTCAAGAAAAGCCACAAGAGTGGTCGGATCAAGGTCTTCTGTGGGCATAAAACCCAGGTCTTCGTATTGGGACAAAGAGTTTTTAGGCCGCACTCTGGTCGATCCAGGAGAAGCTGCATCGGGAGAGGCAATGATGGAAGAAGCTACCTTCTCCCCCTTTTTCCACCTATGGACCTTCAAATAATTCGCAACACTGGCTATTGCATCTTCCGGAGAATTTACCAAATCTCTCGTGCCCCCTTTGTCATAGCTCTTGGCATAGGCTCTATAGCTACTTGGCATAAACTGACAGTAGCCAATAGCACCTGCGTAGCTTCCTTCCACCTCATCAACGTCGAGTTGCTCTTCCCTCGTCAAAAGCAAAAACTCCTCTAGTTCCCTGGTAAAAAAACGAGCCCTCTTTGGATAACCAAAAGCCAATGTATAAAGAGCATCTAATACTTTATAACTACCCTTTCTGGTGCCATAGTAGGTCTCAACACCCAAAATTCCCATCATAGCATTAACGGAAACGCCAGTTGCATCACTAACTGACTCTAGCACTTCTTTGTAAGTATTGTAAAACGCTCTACCCGCTTCATAGCGCTCCTCCTTCATAAAAATTCTACGATAACGATACCAGGGCATCCCTTCAGCGGGTCGTTCCATTTTCTCAATGATCTTCGGCTGATACACCGCCCTGGACAACAGGTCATTAACTTCTTCAGTGGTCCATCCATGCAACCGGGCAAACCTGGACACAAACTCATCCTTAGAGGTCTCATTGATTTGAGCAACAGAAAGCTGCGAAAGCAGCATCATCAGTAGAAAAATTCTCTTCATAAAGAGTACATATCAATTTTTAGGCCACAGATTTCACCAATACAGGGTCCAGGTAAATCAACACCCCAACCACCTGTTGGTAGCCCATAGTATTCAAAATCTTTAAATAGGTTCTTACCTGATCCTCATCCTTATCTCGAGGAGTACCAGTCTTGAAATCAATAACAGTCCACTCCTTTCCTTTCCTTATTAGGCGATCTATGCGGTAAAAGTTTCCTCCGGGCATGAGAATGGGCACTTCCTTTCTGACTTCATCCAGGTTCTCAAAGTATGGCCTTACCTCCTCAGACTGCATGAAGTCCAACGCCCAATCCGGTATGTCAGCAGGCGTCATCTCTTCTACTTCCGAAAGCACCTTATGCATATCCGTACCAGAAAGTTGCTTGTCCCAATCTTTATCACTGAGTTCAGCTGCTCCTTTCATTTGTACCGATATTTTGCTTCGCCAGGGTTGAGAAGCATACACCGCGAGACTGTATTCGCTTGATCCTTTCCTTGGCTCATCTGAAGGAGATATCTCACCGATATTCAATTGCTCCTTCTCAATATCCCAGTTCTCATGAGTAGCGAATAAATCAAAACAGAGATCTGCGACATCTGACATTTTAGAAGTCTTGGGTTTGGGTCCAAAGACATACAAGCCTTTTATAGGTCTGGTAAATGCGACATACAGCAAATTCAAACTATCCAGAAAAGCGCTAGTACGTTCCTTCCAATAATCATGAGACCAATAAGTATCTTTCAACTTACTACTATACCGTATCGGTACGACCGGTAGATCGTCCATATCCAAAACATCGGGAGACATCCATAGCACCTCCGAATTCCCAAACACATCATGATCCAGCTTCCAATTGAGGAACGGCACAATTACTACAGGGTACTCTAGTCCCTTTGATTTGTGTATAGTCAACACTTTTACAGCATTGTTTTCATCTGCAATTTGTATAGCTCGATCCTTTCTGACATTCTCCCACCATTCCAAGAAAGCGGAAATATCACCTCCTTCATTCTTAGTAAAGTCCAGTACCGCATCCTGAAACCCTTGCAGGTAGGTGATCTCTGCTCGAATCTCGTTTAGTTCAAAAATCCTGATTAAAGATTCTACGATATCATACAGTGGCAGCGACTTGATATTCGCTCGATGCCTGACGAATGGTTTCGGAACATGCTGTTCCCATTCTCTGACCATGGCAACAGGCGAGCCTTCCACCTCGATTTCCTTAATAAATACCTGATACTCGTGAAACCATTCTGCGAGGGATATCAAATCTTCCTCATCATTCATCCACCTGAGCATACTCACAATGAATTGTACTACATGTCCGGAATACAAGTACAGCGCCTCGGAACTGACCACTTCATAGGAAAGAGCAGGGTCCGCCGCATCAGAATGCTTATGCTTTATGAATGAATCGGCTACGAGCTTGCCTTCTCCAGTTGTTCTGGTCAGGATAGCAATATCACGAAGATCAAAACCTTTCCTTTG
>CAZZHO010000128.1:0-4766 GCA_964653795.1 uncultured Roseivirgaceae bacterium
TGAAATTGTGTACCAACCCATTTGAGTGGTGGCTGACTACCTGTTTCAAAAGCAAAGTCTGGTACGTCACCAAGGAATAACCCGAATTCAAAATTTTGCGGTCTGCTATGTATTCATGTATAGATTTTAAGGATTTATTGAGCCACCAAATCACTGGATTAAACCACAGGATGGCAGCTGCCAATTGAACAAATATTAAGTCGACTGAATGTCTTTGTTGAATGTGAATATTTTCATGAGCCAGCACCTGATCCAAGTCTTCTCCCTCCTCAAATTTTTCCGGGAGAAAAATGTATTTCCAGAAAGAAAAAGGGACCTCTATTTTGGGAGTTCTCAGAACAACTCGACCATTGTATAGCTCCTTTCTAGCGTCTTTGACCAGTCGGCCGATACCCCAAAAAAGCCAAAATGATCTGAAGATAAAAAATAACAGGACCGAGCAGTACCCGATCAAAACGAACTGACGAAGGTCCCATTTTGCACCATCAATACTTTCCTTTCTATCTACCCCGGAAGAAGTCTCACCTCCTACTGTATCATAAAATGATTGGTCAAAAACGGCATAGTAGTCCTGTCTAATGGTGTTGACCTGAACCAGGGTTTCCACATTTTGCTCTTGTTGAAGGAAATCAAATTCGAAATAAGGAAGTCCTAGGCTCAGCGCCACGGCTCCCAACAAATACCAACGTATTAGTTGAAAGAAACTCTCTTTTCTCAGAACAAGAAGGTAAATGCCATAAAACATAGCCAACAACAAACTGGATTCTAATAGGTGGATCAATACCTTAATCATCCTTTTTTGATTTTAAATCTTCCAACATGCGCATTACCTCCTCCAATTCTTCCTGATCCAACTTTTTACTCTCTGAGAAAAAGCTGACTACCTGCTTTAATGAGTTATTGTAATAATCCGAAACCAACCTGGAAAGCTGGCCTTTGCGATAAGCTTCCTTGGTGATCAGCGGATGATACTGATGGGACTTACCATAAGCAGTATATCCCACAATCTCTTTTTGCACCATCACCCTCACTATGGTAGAAACCGAATTGTAGGGTGGTTTTGGGTCGGGATATTGATCGATAATATCCTTGATAAAACCTTTCTCAATATCCCAGAGGATCTTCATGATCTTCTCTTCTACCTTGGTTAATGTGACCATCTTGCTTCGTTTATCAGTAATCAGCTACACAATCTTAAAACGTATTTATTAGTTATACAACTAATTTATAAGTTAATTAACTAATTAATACGTTCTTAGCTATTGATTCTATTCTTAAAATGTTGGCTAAATTGCCTAAAACGTCAATCCTATGCCTACCACATCAAGAGCGCTTTTGCTACTATTAATCTTTAGTGTTGCGACTATTTGTGAAGCTCAATCCTCCTATCAACAACTTGAAGCACTCTTCACAGAATGGCGAGCCTTCGAAAACCCACCTAAGCTGGAAGGGGCTCCAGACTATCGAAAAGTGACTTTCGATGGTAGGTGGATGGACTTTAGAAACCTTCAAGGTAAACTAGAATCGATAGACACTACCGGTTGGAGCATTGCTCAAAAAGCTGATTGGATGATTATCTGGGCAGAAATGAATGGCTATGATTTCAATCACCGAATACTCAAGCCATGGGAAAGAGATCCAGCTTTCTACAAATCAGTTTGGACCTATAAAAGTGACGTCCCAGCTCATGAAGGACCTACTCATCATGCCACAACTGAATTATGGACCTATAAAGCTCCACTGACTAAGGAAGAGGAAGAGCGCTTAATCAGTGATTTAAAAGTAATCCCTCCACTAAACGCACAGGCCAAAACCAATCTCATCGGGAATGCCAAAGACTTATGGATTGCGGGAATCAGAGACATTCGAACCCAATCTACGGTACTGGAATCGATCAAAGATCTAGAAGGAGTAAGAAAGTCTAAGAAGCTCATAAAAGCCATTGATGAGGCTAAAGTATCTACTGATGATCTGGTAAAGTGGCTTGAAGCAGAGGCCCCAAAGAAAACAGACCCTTCGGGAATAGGAAAAGACAACTATACCTGGTACATGCAAAAAGTTCACCTGGTACCCTTGACATGGGAAGATGAAGTAATGATTCTTAAACGCGAGTTAGCTAGGGCATGGTCAGCGCTGAAACTGGAAGAACATCGGAACAGAAAGCTCCCCCAGCTTACCATGGTTGAGTCTGTAGAAGCCTACAATGAACTGGCAGAGGTCTCTGCCAGAAGCTTGATGGACTTTCTAAAAGATGAGGATATCGTAACGGTCAAAGACTATTTCGAGCCGGCCCTAAGAGAGCATTTAGGTCAATTCGTGCCTAAAGAACGTCGAAACTTCTTTTGGATCACAGCCCATCACGACCCAAGGCCTTTGTATTCTCATTTTTATCACTGGTTTGAATTGGCAAGGATGGACAATGAACCAAATCCAAGTTCGATACGGAGAGGTCCTCTACTCTACAACATTTTTGACTCAAGGAACGAAGGAACTGCCACGGCAGTGGAAGAGATGTTCATGGATGCGGGACTATATGACGATAATCCAAGGGTTAGAGAGATTGTGTACATCATGATCGCACAGCGAGCCGCCAGAGGACTAGGCTCGCTATATGCTCACGCCAATGATATGACAATGGAGGAAGCTGGTGGAATACACTCGGAATGGACGCCAAGAGGATGGATGAAAACTGAGAAAGAACTGTTGATTTTTGAGCAGCACTTATACCTCCGACAGCCCGGTTATGGTACAAGCTATATCACAGGAAAACATCTACTTGAAGCCGCCATGGCTGCATATGCCAAAAAACAGGAAGCGGACAATAGCCCTTTCGAACTAAAGGCATTTTTCGATCAGCTCAATTCAATGGGTAACATACCTATGGCTTTGGGACATTGGGAAATGACCGGAGATGATGCACCTATCGAAATAATTCTTAAATCAAAACCATAAACAAACTCAAAATGAAAAATCTACTTTTAGCTGCCAGCTTATTCACCTTCTTCACGGTATCCGCGCAAGAATATTCTTCTGGTACCATTCAAATAGGAATGGTCGTGAAAGACATGGATCGCACTGTCAAATTCTACACCGAAGTACTTGGACTAGTGGAAGCCGGAGGATTTCCAATAAGCGAAGATTTTGGTAAAAAATCAGGTCTTTCTAACGGAGTGCCCTTCGATGTGAAAATCCTAAAACTTATCAATGAGGAAGCGGCGACGCAGCTCAAATTGGTAACATTCAAGAAAGACCCCACTCACCAAACTCCTAGCTACATCCAGGACGATAATGGCGTTCAATACATCACTTTCTACGTAAAATCCATTACCCCACTATTAGAGCGGATCAAGAAAAACAATGTGAAATTGCTTGGAGAGACCCCTACTCCACTTCCAGGAGATCGCATGTTTATCATGGTGCAGGATCCTGACGGAACATTTGTAGAAATCATAGGGGGCGCGTAGCCCCATTTATCAATTTGTTTTGATAGCCCCGATTCCAGCTTCCCACAGTTTCTGATTGTAAGCTGGAATCTCATTTTCTAGCCATCCTTTAGCCCTCCTTTTCAAAGGGAGCCATTGCGCATCAAGCTCTTTCTTTCTATCTCTCGCCGCCTGGTTCACTCGAGGTAACGGACTATCACATGCATTGATTACGAACAGATACTCTGCTGTGAATTTGTTGGGGAAGTTCTCCACGTCATCATACGCTTTGGATTTGCGTTGAACCATGTCTTCATCCCATTTTTTCAACGTTTCAATTAGTCCCTTGCCCTCTTCTTTCAAATCACCTTCACCAAGGGCAGGCACCAGTTCCGCAATTTGCTCCTGTACTGCCTTTAGTTGGTTTACCATATTATGCATCTCAGTAAGACTGGCTTCCGCATCCGTCATGAATTCATCGAAATCACGAAGCTGATTTGAAGGAATATCATAAAGCGGATTCTCCAGGATCTTTCCATTTGTCTCGTAGATATCCTCTCCCACCTTCAACTTGAAAGTGTATTCACCAGGAGGCACTTTATGTCCGCGATAGTTCGCTTCGATATAGGCTGTCGGGATTCCGGGCATTGTCGGATGACGGGTGTCCCAGACAAAGCGATTCAATCCCTTTTCCTTTGAAATAGTTGGATCTGAAGGAGGTCCACCGGCATATTTCTTAAAGCCTTTTTGCTTCTCAGAGCTGATAGTTCGGATCACCTTTCCTGATCCATCTGATATTTCCAGAGAAATCGCTCCCTCAGGCTTTTCCCGAAGCTCGTAGTAAATCACCACACCATTTGCTGGATTTACGCCGGTGAATGTATTGGTACCATCAAAGCTTTTACTATTTCCATTCAGTGGGCTTCCCCATGCTCCATACACCAATTCTTCAGGCTGGTAGATCTTCGCTTTTCCCGCTGACTCATACTGACCTAAAAGGCCTAAGTCATCGAGTATCCAGAAGGAACGACCTGAAGTGGCTACCAACAAATCTCCCTTATGCACCATCAAGTCATTGATAGGCGTCACTGGCAGGTTTAACTTTAGTGGCTCCCAACTTCCGCCATCATTCCAGGAAATGTAAATACCTGTTTCTGTACCTGCGTACAATAGTCCTTTTCTATCCTTGTCTTCTCTTACAACCCTGGTGTAAGACCCATTTGGAATGTTCCCACTAATATTTTTCCAGGATTTACCGTAATCGGTCGTCTTGTAAAGGCCTGGCTTTTTATCATTGAATTTGTAGCGTGTAGTTGCGATGTAGGCTGTTCCCGGATCATGAGG
>CAZZHO010000128.1:4866-13224 GCA_964653795.1 uncultured Roseivirgaceae bacterium
GCCCGACCTAGGTACTGATGAGGAGCTGCCAGCACCATCGTAGGCACGTCCGCTTCCATATCCTTTACATTGATATATCCCAGGTAGCTACCTCCCATGACATATCGAGGGCTATCTGGATCAAATGCGAGGAAAGCACTTTCTCCACCTGCTGATGAAGTCCAGTTTTCCTTATCAATACCACCCCAACCAAAGTTCATATTGGCTATTCTCACTGAAGAGTTATCCTGTTGACCCCCATACAGATTGTATGGAAAAAGATTATCAGCCGTCACCCGGTAAAACTGGGCTGTTGGCATATTGGATTGGGTCGACCAGGTCTTACCCCCGTTAAATGAGATGGCCGAACCACCGTCATTGGAGATCAAAAGGTTCTTAGAATCATCTGGATTGATCCATAGATCATGGAAATCGCCATGTGTGCCAGTAATACGTGTAAATGTTTTACCTCCATCTATTGATTTAAGCGCAGGAGCGCTCAGCACATAGACCAAGTTTTCATTATTAGGATCTGTAAAAACCTCGATATAGTACCAGGCTCTTTGCGTCAGACGATTTTCATCGTTCACCAAACTCCAGGAGTCGCCTCCATTATTGGATACGTACAATCCACCCTGATCTTTGTTGGTATCACTCTCCATCAAGAGATACACTTTATCAGAATTCGCAGGGCTCACCGAAATAGCCATCTTACCTTTTTCTTTAGGAAGACCTTCCTCTATTTTTTTCCAGGTTTCACCGCCATCGACACTTTTGTAAACGCCGCTGCCGGCACCTCCGGAAATCACCTTCCAGGGCTTACGCTCATGCTCCCACATCGTGGCATACAGGATATTGGGAGCATTCTGATCGATGGACAATTCACTACAGCCTGTCGATTCATTCACAAACAATACTTGCTTCCAGTTTTGGCCACCATCGGTTGACTTATAGATTCCTCGCTCTTTGTTCGGGCCATGAAGCGCACCTTGTGCCGCGACATAGAGCACCTCGGCATTATCAGGATGAATTACGATCCTGGCAATCTGCTGCGTTTCCTTCAATCCAATGTAATTCCATGTTTTACCAGCATCCGTTGATTTATAAACACCATCACCATAAGAAGTCATCACACCCCTTGGAGCGTGCTCTCCCATCCCAACATAAACCGTGTTGGGACTGGAAGGGGCTACCGCAACAGCACCAACAGATCCAGTTTTGAAATAGCCGTCGGAGACATTCTCCCACCTCTGACCGGCATCTGAAGTTTTCCACAGACCGCCACCAGTGGTTCCCATGTAGTAGGTTAGATTATCACCAGGTACACCTGATCCGCACACTGATCTTCCTCCACGGAATGGGCCGATACTACGGTACTTTACAGGCTTAAAATATTCGTTTGCGGTCTGGGCAAAAGCAGCGATCATGCTCAGACAAAACAGCGCAAGGAAGAGTGACTTTTTCATAAGTTCAGGTTACTTCAATAATTGGAACCTGAAGATATCAATAATCACCAATAGGTCTCACTCATTTTTTATGCCTGGTAATTGGCATTCTGACTTTAAAAGTCAGAACATGAAAATCATTCACCGAAAAGTCAGCGGCTACTTCCCCGAACCCTACCTCTTTCAAGTAGGTGAAATAACCAATGGGATCAGTGGATGGCTGATATCGTACACCAAAACATCCAATCCTTGTCTCGCCTCCGCAAGGCATATAGAACCATTCATTTGGAAACTCAATATTGTCCTGCAAATACTGATCCTGCTCTAAAGCCAGGCTGTCTATTTGATAGCCTTTAGATACCAAAGGCACCATTAAGACAATAATCCAAAGCGCTTTCATCTTATCTGATCTTTGAGAAAGAGGCCAAATCAAACTTGCGATAATCCCTTTTGGGTAACCTTGCTCCATTGGCAAATGCCACTCCTACAAGAATCGTGGCAGCACCCACGAGCATCCATGCGGTGATGGTCTCATGCAGGAATACAGTGCCTAATACAATCCCATAAATAGGGAGGATAAATGTGGAAGACGAAACATAACTAGCCCCAGCGGTGCTCAATAACTTGAAATACACTAAAAAAGCCAAGCCCGTGCCTATAACACCTAAGACAGCTATCGATAATATGGTATTCAAACTGATTTCAAGGATTGCCACTTCAGAAGAAAAGTATCCGAAAGGCAATAGGTACATAGCTACCGTCATCAGCTGAGCACTTGGAGCTAAAATGGGATCATAGCCAGCAAAGTGCTTTCGAGCGTATACAAGCCCTACACCATAACTCAAGGCGGCTATAGATATCGCAACAATTCCCCAAACTGTAGCCTGCATGCCGGAAAGCAGATCAGGCATTACCAGAATCAATAAACCAGCAATACCCATCATCACGCCAAGCAGCTTCCGATTGCTCATTTTCTCATCGCTCAACATGAAATGCGCCAGGAAAATGGTACTGAGTGGTGTTAGCCCATTTAGTAGTGACGCCATTGCGCTATCGACAAACTGCTCTCCCCAGTTGATTAGACTAAAAGGCAAAGCCTGTGCGAAAACACCTGTAATCAAGACATCTCTCCAGAAAGTATTATTAGTCGGAAAAGGAACTCCTCTACAGATTCGAATGATGTTGAGTGTCAATGCTCCCAATGCAATGCGAGAACCAGCAAGGAATAATGGAGGCATTTCTTCCAACGCAACCTTGATCAACAAAAATGAGGGCCCCCAACAAGTAGTGAGCAGTAGCAATAAAAATAGGTTCTTGTTCTTCATAGCGTCCATATTTTGTACATAGCAAATCGAACGAATTCCTGTAGGGGTCGTACTATTAATTGGATGAATTGATTTCTATGAGATCATGAAAATCATTAATATTAAATCATGGAGATTCGACACCTTAAACTCATCAAGGAAGTTGCACGTACTGGAAGCCTCACTAAAGCCAAGGATTCTCTCTACCTCTCACAGTCGGCGCTAAGCCACCAATTGAGAGAAATAGAGTCGCAATTAGGCACCCCCGTTTTCCACCGGGTAAATAAGCAATTGGTCATCACCAATGCCGGTCAAATGATGCTCGAAGGTGCAGAACGAATCTTAACCGAGCTAGAGAATACTGAAGCTTCAATCAAAAAGTACATATCCGGAGATACCGGCACCATAAAGCTGGCCACTGAGTGCCATACATGCTATCATTGGTTGCCATCTCTCCTGATTGACTATAAGAAAGAGTTCCCCAATGTCGAGGTAGATGTGCTTATTGACAATAGCTGCGACATGGAACAGGAGGTGACCAAAGGAAAAATTGACTTGGCGGTAATTACGGATGCTACTGATAGACCGGAACTTTCTTACTATGAATTGTTCAAGGATGAGATGGTGGCGTTAGTGAATGCAGATCATCCATGGGTCGGAAGATCGTATGTGGAAGCTCAGGACTTTGAGGATCAACATGTACTTATTCACTCTTATCCTTTGGAAAGTGTCACCCTCTTCTCACAATTGCTGATCCCTGAAAAAGTATCTCCCAAGAAAATCTCACAAGTACAGGTGGATGAGGCCATGGTACAATTAGTCAAGGCTGGCATGGGCGTTAGGGTTATTGCCAAGTGGATAATAGAACCTTATCTAAAAGACCCACAACTGGCTATCATACCGGTGACCAAAAAAGGCATGTACCGAAGATGGTTTGCTACTACTTTAAAACAAGAGACCCCTCCTCAATACCTTGAAAACTTTAAGTGCCATTTAAAGAATAATATCAGAGGATTGTGTGAATAAGCTTTATGACTAACTCAAGTCAGCAATCTCTTTTTCTAGCTTATCGATATCCTGAATATAGATCTGTTCCAAAACCTCTACATAAGGTCGCTGATGATAATAACCCTCTTGAAAGTATTCACGCGCGGTTTGAAGTAAGCGCTCAGCGTCAGCAATACGACCTTGATTCAAAGCAATACGCGCTCGATGATAGAACAGGTCTGATAGCTTAGGATAGATTTTCTCCGCCTTATCAAACTCCAACAAAGCCTGCTCAAATTCACCTTTCTGTATATAGGCAAGGCCATTGTAAAGATGTGCATAGACATCCACCCACTCAGCTCCATCTGAGGCTGTGGTAGATGATATATATGAGGAAAATGAGCTTATGGCCTGATCGTAATCCCCCAGACCATAGTAACAAATACCGCGCATGTATTCATGATTTTGACCCTGAGAATAATCTACCTCTCCTACTACTTCATCCCCAAGATTAAAACCATCAATAGCACGCTGAAAATCCCGGTAGAAATAGAGGTATAAGTAACCACGAAAACCAGCCCAACCTTCCGGTTTAAGGTCGACAGCCTTTCCATAGTAATAATCCATCTCATCCAGAATTCCTCTTTTAACCCTGGCCGTACCAAATTCTCTCCATAGGTCAGCGTCGGTGCTGTCCAGCAGCATGGCTTCCTTGTTTTGAAATTGCTCAGGAACGGAACCTTGGTAATAAAATCCTCTCCCTGCTCTCAGTTGCGGAGAGTATTGCTTCATCACATCAGCAGACAGTTCTTTATTGTACCAATCTCTTTGCTCACAGGCTCCCAAAAAGAGCAATATGGAACTAAGGTAAAATATCGACGATCTCCCCATTTTCAATATTGAATGTGATATAAAAATATGCGTCTCTAGGCTCCTCTCGAATGACTACATGACGCCATTCCTGCAGCTTTTGCAATAAGCCAAATAAATGCTCCACCGCATCATGGCTAAACTCTTTGGGCTGATAGTCCAGGTCATAGCCTCTGACAATAAATCGACCTGCCCGCCCTTCACAGTTGACCACAAATCGAAAAACAAGGCGACCACTTTCATTGGTCAACCTTGACTTATCAAGGTTGGAGAAAATGGTATCTAGCATAGCTCGTTTATTGTGAAGGTAAGTACCCTGAGGAGTACTATTATAGTAATCAGCAATGGCTTTTTCTCTTCCACACAACTCGAAATCACTATCGTCACTCATGCTTTCCTGAGGATCGATCCAAGCCACTCGATGTTCGCCATGACTCGCCCTCTTCTCAAACTCCTCAAGTGGCATCTGCTCGATTAATTCAAATTGTCTATTATACCCATCGAAATCGCTACTCCCACCAAAGAAACCCATATCCTCTACATAAAAAGTGTGCTCCTTACCTTCACTGACAATGGTATCCTCTCCAACATTGGTATAATTCCATTCGGTCGTGAAGACTTTCGCAGATCTACCCTCCATTGTAGAATCAGTTAGCGCCAATTGATTTTGAGAGTAAATAAATTGATCAGACCCATTAGCAAATCGTACTTGATAGGGCTTATCCCAAGACCCATCCCACTGAGACACTACACCGTTAAGTACTTCAATATTGAAGGTATCTAGTGTACGTGGGTCGATATCAAAAGCTTCCACCAACGTCACAATTGAGCCATCCACAACGTATCGCTTATAAGATTCCATCTCAAAACCTGCGTTGTAATCGGTGGCAATGAATTCATTGTTGGCCACCTTCTGATATTTCGAATATACGAGCTTGGTGTAAGGTCTTTGGCCGGTGTTATCAGGGTAATAGTGAAAGTAGAACTTATTCACATACCCTTGCTCAAAAACTCGCTCTGATGGAAAGTATTTAAACACTGGATGGTTCTCATGAGAATCGCTACACGCGATAAAACTCAATAACACCCATGCTAATAGTAAGCGTATTGCCATATCAGCCGAAAATAATTAGGACCAAAACAAAAGCTAACTCCTAAACGAGTATTAACAATTCATTCACTAACGTGGAAGTCAAAAGTTCGATGAATAAGGTTCGAATGAATTCAGGAAAGGAGAGATTCCCAAACCTCCATTTGATCTGGTTTTAAGTACGGCAGCCAAAATCTAAATAGGAACTCGGAAAAGTACTCTGCCTTATCTCCTTCCACTTGTAGGAATTTAGCAGCAGTCAACCAGGTACTGATAGAGAACATGAACTGCTCGGCTAGAAAAGTCATTTGTCGGTCGCTGATCTCTTCTCTCATCAACCCTTCCTGACCCAGCTGAAGGATCAATTGATGAATCTCTTTTTGCTTGGCGCCAAGTAAGCCAATAAGTTGATTTTCTAATTCAGGAACTCTGCGCCAAACCACCTCATTGTCCAAAAAGAAAAACCGATAATCGTACATAACCCGAAAATTGTCTTTCATAGAAAGCAAGATCTCACTAGGAGGAAATGGATCCCCTTCACGATGCCGAGCGGCCTCTTGGAGTGATTGAATGAAGCCTTGAAAAAGCGCCTCTATCAATGTATTCTTATTTGGGTAATGGTAATGCAGATTTCCCTGGCTTATACCCATCTCCTTAGCGATGTGCCTAGTGGTGACTACCTCCACCCCTTGCTCATTGAACAACTGGAGCGAGAATGCAAGAATTTTTTCTTTTGTTGTCATTAGCTCAAATGAACTAAAGTTGATAGTTTAGCAAAAATAGCTCAATTGAACTAATGAAATTAAACCCATCAAAGCTCCTTGTCTTCTGGATAATATTGTTGCTGTCGTGTAAGGATCCAGAGTCCGATAAGCCCGTATCGGATCTAGACTCCAACTCCTTACTCATCACCAATGTCACAATATTTAACGGTCGGGATAGTGTCTTGCTAGAAAACCGAAATGTCCTTGTAGAAAATGGTGAGATCAAAGCCATCATCAAGTCAGAAATACCATTTAAAGAAAAGAAGATTGATGGAACAGGTAAATTCCTAATACCTGGATTCATTGACGCGCATGTACACCTTTCTGGAAGCGGAGCGGTGCCCTGGGCCAATGTGAAACCAGATATGGAATACAATCTGAAAGCCTACTTACAGACAGGCATCACCACCGTCTATGACCTGGGAGGGTTAGCATCAGAATTGAATAAGCTAGCAGCAAAAGTGGAGAAAAGAGAAGTCTTGGGTCCCAGTATTTTTCATACCCATATTCCTATCACCGTACCCAATAGCCATCCTATTCCACTCTCCAAAGAAATCTTGACCTGGCCTTTGAACAAGATGGTGGAGATGATCTCTCCGGTGATTAAAACGCCTGAAGACGCACCGAAAGTCATTAAGAATTACCTGGAGAAAGAGGTTGATTATGTGAAAATTATTTGCGACCAAATACCTCCGGGCAGTCCTGAAATGTCATTAAAACAAATGAAGGCAGTCGCCCAGGTAGCCCACGACAATGGAAAGAAAGTTATCGCCCATATTGGTAGTCCAGACAATGCTATCGCCGCTGTAGAAGCCGGGATCGATGTATTGGCACACGGTATCTGGAGGGAACGTCTTAATGAAGAGCAGGCTACAAGAATTGCTCAATCACAAATACCCATCATCTACACAGCAGCAGCCTTCCACAACGTAAGTGAAATCCAGAATGGAAACTTTCAACCCAGTGCTCTGGACAAAGAGTTGGTCCCGGCAGAAATCTTAGATCCTGTCACGGGTGATAAAGGAAAAGACGTACACCAGCAGAACATAATGAACGAATTCTTCAAGCAGGTTGCGGATGAACACAAAAACCTGGAGCTCAACTTCAAATTACTAAAGCAACATGAAGCAAAGATTTTGGTAGGTACAGATAGCAACTTACCTGGGACCTATGCTGGAAGTACTTTCATTCAGGAATTGTACCAGCTATCAACCTGGGGCATGTCCAATTATGAAGTGTTGAAAGCGGCTACCTATTCAAATGCCAGCGCATTTTTAGATGAGCCTCATTTCGGAAGCATCGAGATAGGCAAGCAAGCGGACTTCTTACTTCTTTCCGCCAACCCTTTGGAAGACCTTCAGGCAGTGGAACATGTAGAGGCAATTATTCTAAGAGGTAAAAACGTCTCCGACATGTTAAAACCTAGCACCAACCTTTAAAGAAAAAATCTTGGTATTCAATTTTTATGTAACCATTTAATTACATAATATTGTAACCATACGGTTACATAATGAGAAGAGATATTTTCCAGGCCATTGCAGATCCTGTACGCAGGGAGATAATTGAAATAGTCTCCAAAGAAAGGTTGACAGTAAATGAAATCGCTGATCGCTTTGACATTAGCAGACCTGCTATATCGAAGCATCTGAAAATCCTGGAAGAATGTGATACCATCGTTATCCAGCAGGAAGGGAGAGCCAGATTTTGTGAGATAAAAGCTGAAAGTCTCATTCCAGCCTCCCTCTGGCTAGATCAGTACCGCAAACTCTGGGAGGACCGCCTGGACTCATTTGAGAGGTACTTACTCGAATTAAAATCAAAAAACGATACAAAATGAATGCTAAAAACTCCGCAGAAGGTGCAGTAGTCACCATGGAAAGAACTTTTAAAGCGCCAATCAAGCTGGTATGGGAAGCATG
>CAZZHO010000129.1:0-13214 GCA_964653795.1 uncultured Roseivirgaceae bacterium
AGAATCAGGTAGGTATTGACAGCCTTGAATAGCGGTGTGAAACTCGCCTTTGGTCGCCAATAATTGATAAGCAACACGATCGGTATAAGGGCCAGAATCTGGCCAAGCTCTACCCCAAGATTAAAGCTGATGATCTTTAATAAGATGCCTTCTTGTGCCACAGCAAATGATTGGAGTCGCGCTGACAATCCGAGCCCATGTATTAGCCCGAAGATGAACACCATATTAAGCAGGTTAGGAGGTTCTACCTTCAACGCTTTTTGAAACAGGCCGGTATTCTCAAAGCCTTTGTAGAATACGCTCATTCCAATGATTGCATCAATTAAGTGCTCATTGACAGCAAATTGCAGATAGGTGGCGGATATCAGTGTAATACTATGGCCAATAGTAAAAGCTGTGATAAATCTTACTATTTCCCGAACACTCTTAAGTTGGAAAATCACACCGACTAAGAACAATAGGTGATCATAGCCTGTGATCATGTGTTTGGCTCCAACCCAGATATAGGCGAGTAAGCCACCATTTTCCAATAGCTCACGGTCTCCACCTGAAACATCATGGGCATATGTAGCCAAAGGCAGTACCAGCAGAATTAAAAGAAGCTTTTTCAACCGCACTTTTAGTTGGGCTACTGTTTCCTGTTGAACCAAAAATATAGGCCCGCAATCGCCACTACACTGAGTATCCAGTAGATATAGGCCGGAATACCTTCATCATGGCTATGCTCCTCGTCTTCATGATGATGATCGTGATCATGAGAATGGTCACCTCCTGCAATAGCAAAAGTGACAGTGGCCCAGTTGGATTCATGCGTAAGCTCTTCTTCGGCTACTTCCACCAGGTGTATGGTTCTTAAGTACCAAGTACCTGCCTCGGAAATGGGTACTTTCACCAAGCCCTGTTCATTGGTTCTTAGTTGGAGCATTTCGGCGTGATGATGGTCATCATCGTGATCATGAGAATGTGATTCTCCATTGTCGTGTGTATGAGAATGTTCATGAGCAGTGGCTTTATATCCGGCATACACGAGTTGATTTGCAAGAGGCTTTTGATCGAATAGAAGTTTAAAGGTCAGATCGTGTCCGGCATGCACGCTGTAAGGATTTTCAAGAGGAATAAACTCTATTGGATAACCTAGTTCTGTCTTATAATCGTCTGTGAGTTGTTTGCCTACCTGGAAAATGGTCTTTACATGCTTTGAGTATCTCTCAACAGCCGAATCTTGTAAGGTTCCCTGTTGTGTCCTTAATTCCAACATATCCAGCACACCATCGTGCTTAAGGTAATTGTTAAAGGCCTCAGGCGATTGGGCAAAGCTTCTGGCTTTAGTAGAAACACCAGCTACCCAGGTTCCTGGTCCCTCCGTGCTGAATTGTAGATATGTGATACTGTCTTTTTCATACCATAATGTGGTATCCACACTAGTACGCATCCCATTACCTACCAGACTAACGTCTAGCATACGATCGCGGGTGATGACATTTTCGCTACGATCAAATGTGCCATTGAATAGTTGGATGATGGCCTCAGACCAAGGCGTGAGTTTGTATTCATCCAATTTCAGGTACATGTCGTGGCTACAAAGCAGTAACACTAAAAATGTGCAGTATAAAAGTCGTTTCATTGTGATCTATAGGCTGGTTGCAAACCTAGGTTTTAGACCTCAAAAAGGTGAGAGGTTCTTGGAGAATTATAAAGTTTGCTTTACTTGCTATTCCCACTTTCCCCCACCAATTTCTAATTGACGTTCCATGCTGCTTGCGGACATAGAAAAGATTGTTCAATCTTCCCTTTACCTTAGATAGATAATCATCCCAATTCACTCATTCTGAGAGATTAGCGGTCATTCTGAGCTTCAATGGAGTTTTTATCCACAATGGTGGTAAAAAGTGGGGGTCTGTGGGGTAAAGTGTGGGAATTTGTATACTTTAGCCTCGGTGGTTTATATTTTTTAGGCTCATATGGCTTTTTTCACAAGCGAGTTTGAGTGTAAGTTAGATACCAAAGGAAGGTTGGTCTTGCCTGCAAAGATTAAGTCTAACCTTCCAGAGGTCTCTACTCACGAACTAGTTCTTCGTAAGGGGTTCGAGCCTAATCTTACGCTCTATCCTATGATGGAGTATAAAAAAATCCACAGTAGAATTTCTGCGCTCAGTGAGTTCAATCCTGAGCAAAGGAGATTGAAGAGAATGTTTTTCAAGAGCATCGCTCAGGTGGAGTTGGATAGTGCAGGACGGATCTTGATACCCAAAGCAATGCTCGCCCATTCGCAGATAGAAAAGGAGGCGATCCTCATTGGGATGGGCAACTACGTTGAAATATGGAATCCCCAGGTATTCGAGCAAGAGTCGATGGTGGATGGTGATATGTATTCTGAGCTTGCTCAGAAATATCTGGACGAATAACCCCGTCTGGTCATGCCTTACCACATACCCGCGCTATTGCAAGAATCGATCGATGGTCTGAAGGTGCAACCTGAAGGCACATACGTGGATGTAACCTTCGGAGGAGGGGGACATGCATGGGAGATTTTTAATCGATTGACAACCGGTCATTTGCTGGTGTTTGATCAAGATGCTGATGCAAAGCGCAATGCAGAAAGGTTTCAAACTGATCTGCAGAATCGTTCTTTCACATTTATTGAAGCAAACTTCAGGTACCTGGAAAAGTACTTGCGGTTTCACGGGATCAAGCAAGTAGATGGAGTCATCGCTGATTTTGGCGTTTCTTTTCATCAATTTGATGAGTCCTCCAGAGGTTTCTCTACCCGGTTTGACGGGTCTCTTGATATGCGCATGAATCAGGGTGTGGGACGGACAGCTGCCCAACTCTTGAATGAGATTGCTGAAAAGGACCTTATTCACATTTTAAGTGCGTACGGAGAGATCAAAAATGCCAGGACACTCGCTCAGAAGTTGATTTCTCATCGTGGTGAGAGTCCTTTTGAATCCACGGATCAACTTAAGACAGTGGCGCTGGAGGTAGCGCCAAGAGGTAGAGAACAGAAATACCTGGCGCAGTTGTATCAGGCTATTCGCATCGAAGTAAACGAAGAATTGAGGGTGATAGAGGAGTTTTTGGAGCAATTACCTGGTGTATTGAATGAAGGAGGACGTTTTGCAGGTATTACCTACCATTCATTGGAAGATCGTCTGGTAAAGAACTTCCTTTCGAGTGGCAACACAAGAGGAAAACAAGAGAAAGATTTCTACGGCAACATCTTAAGACCTTTTGATCCGGTGAATCGCAAACCGACCATTCCTGATGAAGCAGAAATAAAAGTGAACAACAGAGCACGAAGTGCAAAATTGAGAATAGGAGAAAAGAGAAATGCCAAGTAACACCTACAGACTACCCGAAAATCAAGGATTGTTCTCCTGGCTGGAGAAGTTCCTTCGGATGGATCAGACCATATCGCAGGTGATCCACGTCAGATTTATGCCTCAGATTCTTTTCGTGACGGCACTCAGCATCCTCTATATCGCGAACAGACACTACGCAGAAAAGAAAATCAGAAATATCACCCAACTGGAGACAGAAGTCAATGACCTAAGGGCTGACTATACCAGTCTCAAAGCAGACTATATGTATGCCAGTAAGCAATCGGAAGTAGCTAAAATGGCTTCAAAGATTGGTTTGAAAGAATCGAAAGTACCACCCTTCAAAATTGTATTGGATCAGGAATGAGCATCAAACGCGCCATATTGCTCAGAACTAGAATCTCCTTTTTGGCTGTATTCCTTTTTTCACTAGCGATAGTATACAAGCTAGTAGTGATACAGCATGTAGAAGGGGATAGGTGGAAAAAATTGGGAGATCAAATTGGTCTCAAAATTCAAAAAGTACGAGCCACCAGGGGGAATATCTATTCTGACAATGGAAGTCTATTAGCTACCTCATTACCTTATTATATGGTGGCCATGGACCCAAGCGTTCCATCCGAGCCACTTTTCAAAGAACACATCGACTCCTTGAGTTTGATGCTTTCAAAATTTTATAAAGACCATTCGGCAGCTCATTATAAACGGCGGATCACTGATGCCAGGAAGGAGCGCCGCCGCTATCTGGTGCTCAATCGGAAAGAAATCGACTATCAGGATAAGAAGTCGATGGAAGGCTGGCCCATCTTCAGGAATGGCCGGATGAAAGGGGGAATTATCTTCGAAAAGGTAGAAAAAAGGTTTCTGCCTTTTTCGCATTTAGGCTATCGTACAGTCGGCTCGGTCAACGCAGACAATCGTGGGACGGTTGGACTGGAGTACAGCTTCAATCGGCAACTGGCTGGAAAAGATGGAAAGGCACTTTACCAAAAGATGGCAGGAGGTGGCTGGAAGCCTGTTTTTGATGGATCTGAAGTGCGTCCGGTAGATGGTTTGGATATTGAGACTACCATCAACATCAACTTACAAGACATTGCTGAAAATGCACTTTTGAAAGCCTTGATGAAGCATAGAGCCGATTATGGGTCGGTAGTGTTGATGGAAGTGGCTACAGGTGAAATCAAAGCCATGTCCAACCTGAGCAGGAACGCTTCTGGAAAATATTGGGAACGTTACAACTATGCCGTAGGTAGTCAGGGTTCGCGTGAACCAGGTTCCACATTCAAGCTCGCAAGTATGATTGCGCTGTTTGAGGAAAAGTCTATTTCCTTATCAGATACAATAGACACGGGCAATGGCGTCTACCATTTCTTCGATGAGGTAATGAAAGACCACAAGCCAGGCGGTTATGGTGTGCTTACCGTCCAGGAGGTTTTTGAGAAGTCTTCGAACATTGGGACAGCCAAGTTGATCAGCCATCATTTCGCATCCAAACCAGAGAAATTCATTGAATACCTCAACGATATGGGACTTTCTCAGCCATTGGGCTTTCAAATGGTAGGAGAAGGAAAACCCTATATCAAAACACCATCTGATTCAACATGGTATGGTACCACTTTACCTTGGATGTCTCATGGATATGAATTGAAGATGACGCCTCTCCAGACTTTGACGCTATTCAATGCCGTGGCCAATAATGGTAAAATGATGCAGCCGCTCATTGTAAAGTCAATCAGAAAAGCGGATAAGGTGACCGATCGTTTTGAAAGTAAAGTCCTTAATGACAGAATCTGTTCGAAAGAGACCTTGCAAAAGGTGAGAACCATGCTGGAAGGGGTGGTGATCCGTGGTACAGCTAAGAATATTCATGACAGTACTTATCCTATTGCAGGTAAAACGGGTACAGCTAAGAAGGTCAAGAATGGACGATATACCAATGAGTATTACACGTCGTTTGCGGGATACTTTCCGGCAAAAGCACCTAAGTACAGCTGTATTGTGGTGATTGATAATCCAAAAGGTTACCAGATATATGGTAGCGATGTGGCAGCGCCTGTTTTCAAAGAAGTGGCTGACAAGATCGCTGCAATGGAAACCGATCTTCACGAAGAATTACCTGAGAATAGAGAGCAATTCGCAGGAGTATTTCCCGTCATCCGGGCAGGCTTTGCTCCTGATCTTGGGATGTTGTGTGATGAGATGGGCATTGCTAATGAGGCCAATACAGGCGCCTCAACATGGGTGAAGACAAAAGTGAGTGGTGGTTCGGTATACTGGACGGACAATAAGCCAGTCAACAATAAAGTGCCAGATGTGAGAGGAATGACACTGCGCGATGCGCTGTTCGTCCTTGAGAACATGGGTATTTCGGTGAATACCGCTGGAAGGGGTAGAGTGAAATCTCAGTCCTTACTGCCTGGAACTAAATTTTCCAAAAGCACTAAAATCAAACTGACACTTGGCTAATCTCAAAGACATATTGTACGGTGTAAACCTTGCTGAGATAGCTGGTGAGAGAGATTTAACGATCTCAGATATACAGTTTGATTCTCGAAAGGCAGGAGATAAGACCTTGTTTGTGGCCATCAAAGGGTTACAAGTGGATGGTCATGCTTTTATTGAGAAGGCCATAGGACAAGGTGCGGTTGCAGTGGTTTGTGAGGAGCTTCCGGAGGATCTTTTGGATCATGTGACTTACATCAAGACTAATAATAGCAGTAAGGCATTGGGAATTATGGCTTCCAATTTCTTTGGAAACCCTTCCTCTAAAATGTCTCTGGTAGGGATCACCGGAACTAATGGGAAAACTACCTCCGTGACGCTGCTTTATGATCTGTTCTCCAATCTGGGATATAAGGTCGGTTTGATTTCCACTGTGGTGAATAAGGTAGGTCGAAATGTGTTGCCCTCGAAGTACACTACACCAGATGCGGTACAGTTAAATGAACTATTGGCCGAGATGGTATCTGCTGGATGTACACATTGCTTCATGGAAGTGAGCTCGCATGCCTTGGTACAGAACAGGGTAGCTGGGGTCAACTACAAGGGAGGTGTCTTTACCAACATTTCCCACGATCACCTCGATTACCACAAGACATTTGATGAGTACATCGCCGCCAAGAAAATATTGTTTGACAATCTAGGCAAGGATTCATTTGCCCTGTCGAATGTAGATGATAAGAGGGGACAAGTGATGCTGCAAAATACGAAAGCAGCAAAGAGCACCTACGCCATCAAATCTGCGGCTGATTATAAGGCCAGAATCCTTTCCAATTCCATGCAGGGGTTACAGCTAGATATTGATAATCAGGATGTTTGGTTTCAGCTGATTGGCAATTTCAACGCTTACAACTTGCTGGCTTGCTATGCCATTGCCATGTTGTTGGAGGAGAATAAGGAAGATGTCCTGGCTGCACTTTCAGGTTTGAGAGGAGCATCGGGAAGATTTGAGCAGGTGAGAAATGAGCTAGGTGTTGTGGCCATTGTGGACTATGCGCATACGCCCGATGCCTTGGATAATGTCCTCAAAACGATCGAGCAGCTACGTACCAAGAATGAGCTGCTGGTCACAGTGGTAGGATGTGGAGGAGATCGTGATAAGACTAAACGTCCGGAGATGGCTAGGATTGCCATTATGCTTAGTGATAAAGTGATTTTGACCTCTGACAACCCCAGGACGGAAGATCCAGAGGCCATTCTGGATGATATGATGGAGGGTGTTCCAAAGTCCGAGTCCAGGAAAGTCATGCGGATCACGGATAGAAAAGAAGCCATTAGAGTAGCCTGTAACCTGACTTCCGGTGGAGATATCGTGCTGGTAGCCGGAAAAGGACACGAAAATTATCAAGAGATAAATGGGGTGAGAAATCACTTTGACGATAAGGAGATATTAACTGAAATGCTTAATCAAAACTGATGTTCTACTATCTATTTGATTATTTGGAAAAACAGTTCGACCTGGTCGGAGCGGGAGTATTTCAATACATCTCCTTCCGAGCGGGTATGGCAGCTTTGGTTTCCTTGTTGATCACGATAGTGTTCGGAAAGCAGTTGATTGCCAGACTCAGAGCATTCCAGATCGGCGAATCCATCAGGGACCTTGGTTTGGATGGGCAGATGGCTAAGCAAGGGACTCCAACGATGGGAGGGATCATCATCATCGCGGCTATTGTAATTCCCACGTTGCTATTCGCGAGGGTGTTCAATATATACATCATTCTACTGCTCGTAGCAGCGCTTTGGATGGGGATCATCGGCTTTATCGATGACTATCTCAAAGTCAAGAAAAAGAATAAAGAGGGTCTAAGAGGAAAGTTTAAGGTGATTGGCCAGGTGGTGCTGGGTCTAGTTGTAGGATTAGTGATGGTGTTTCATGAGGATGTAGTGACCAGAGACTTCCTGTCGGATGGCACTTTTCAGGATAAGCAATCACTGATTACGACGATCCCTTTCATCAAAGACAATGAATTCAACTACAATTGGCTGTTGCCCGAGGCTTTTGAAGGGTTCACCTGGGTGATCTATGTATTCGCTGTGATTTTTATCGTCACAGCCGTTTCCAATAGTACCAATTTGACTGATGGTCTGGATGGCCTGGCTGGTGGTACTTCAGCAATCGTAGGTTTGACATTGGCCATATTCGCCTACCTCTCAGGTAATGCCATATTCGCTGATTACCTCAATATCATGTATATCCCCAACAGTGGAGAGTTAGTGATATTCTGTGCTGCCTTTATAGGGGCCTGTATCGGATTCTTGTGGTACAACGCCTATCCTGCCCAGGTCTTTATGGGGGATACCGGGAGCTTATCGTTGGGAGGAATCATTGCCGTGCTGGCTTTAGTCATTAGAAAGGAACTGTTGATTCCGCTACTATGTGGGATCTTCTTTATTGAATCATTATCGGTGATGATCCAGGTGTTCTGGTTCAAATACACGAAGAAAAAGTACGGTGAAGGAAGGCGCATTTTTTTGATGTCGCCCATTCATCACCATTACCAAAAAAAAGGCCTGCACGAGGCAAAGATTGTGGGACGCTTCTGGATATCCGGAGTGTTGCTTGCCATCCTGACCCTGGCAACCTTGAAACTTAGATAGAAACGCTGAAATACTACTGAGATGACGATACAAGAAATAGAAAAAATCAACAAGCAGTTTCAAAGTAAGGCACTGCTTTTATCCGAGCTGATCCCAAGAACAGATATGCTCGAGTTTGGGACGCTCGTGAGGAGGAAGTCTGTTGAGATTCATCAGCTTTTTGAAATGCTCATCAGAGCAAATGGTATGACCGCTTTTTGGCGAACGCTGGAAAAGATGGAGGAGGTAATGGATGATTTGGTCTATGAATTGGATCGTCTGCATGACCTCAACAATATGATGAAGATCAAGCAGGTGGGCGAATTCATCAAAGAAGGCTACGACATGCTCTCTATCTACTCGATCAGTAGTGATCAGGTGGTAAAACAAAGAGCTACTGAAGTGATCAAAAAGACCAAGTAATGAGTAAGAAGCTGGTCATATTAGGTGCGGGCGAGAGCGGAATTGGTGCTGCTATCCTTGGTAAGGAGAAGGGCTATGATGTGCTGGTGTCTGACTATGGTCTGATCAGTGAAGAGACCAAAGATTTTTTCCGAAAGGAAGGGATTCCTTATGAAGATGGAGGCCATTCTGGCAATGTCTTCGAGGGAGACTTGGTCGTAAAAAGCCCGGGCATATCGGACAGTGCCAAGATCATCATTGACCTCTTGGCGAGCGGAGTTGAAGTTGTCTCAGAAGTTGAGTTCGCCTTCCGATTCCTGGATAAAGAAAAGGTCATTGCCATCACTGGAACGAATGGCAAGACGACCACTACCATGCTAACCTACCACCTGCTGAAAACAGCTGGTTTTAAAGTGGCGATGGGTGGCAATGTCGGTGTAAGCCTGGCCAAATTGGTGGCCCAGGGCATCTATGACTACTACGTTGTGGAGGTCAGTAGTTTCCAGTTGGATGGTATCGTACATTTCAAACCTGATGTGGCGGTATTGTTGAACATCACCCCAGACCATCTGGACAGATATGAAAATGATTTTTCTAAATATGTGAATTCTAAGTTCAGGATAACCGAAAACCTGACGAAGGAAGAATGCTTTATCTATTGCGTCGATAGCGAGCCCATCACAGAAGAGCTAGCGCATCGTCATATTGAATCAGCATTATTCGCTATTTCTGCGGCGAAGAATGAGCATGTTGCGGCCTATCTGGCGCAAGACCATCTCATTTTCGACTATACCTTCAAAAAGCAGAGCAAGAAAGAAAAAATTCCGCTAGCTGATATCTCTCTTATCGGTAAGCATAACATGATCAATACTATGGCCTCTGTATTGTGTGCTTTACAATTTGAGATCAGTATTGAAAAGATTTTAAGAGGGTTGAAATCCTTCAAAAACGCTCCTCATCGTCTGGAATTGATTGCAGAAATCAATGGAGTGAAATATGTCAATGACTCAAAAGCCACCAACGTCGATGCAGTGTATTATGCTATTGATGGTATCAAAGCGCCAATCGTGTGGATAGCCGGAGGTACGGACAAGGGAAATGATTATACGCTGATTCAGGACCTTGTAAAGAGCCGTGTAAGACATATTGTGGCAATTGGAAAAGACAATGCCGCATTGAAAAAAGTATTTGGACCTCATATCCCAGTAGTGGAAGAGGAGTCTATGCAAAAAGCAGTAAGGAGAGCCAAGAAACTTGCGGTAGAAGGCGGTACGGTACTACTGTCCCCCGCGTGTGCCAGTTTCGATCGTTTCCGAAACTATCAAGACAGGGGGAATCAGTTCAAGTATGTGGTGAAGGAGATTCAAAGTAGCAAAAAGGTTAAGTCATGAATGTGGTGAAGGAATGGGCAATTAAGAATTTGAAGGGTGATCCCATGATGTGGTTTGTGGTGATCGTACTTTCCCTGTTTAGCATCGTGGTGGTGTACAGTGCTACCGGTAGCCTAGCCTATAAAATGATGGGAGGCGACACGGAGTATTACCTCTTAAAGCATTCTGCCCTGGTATTCCTGAGTTTGTTCTCCATGTGGATTGTACACAAGATTGATTATCGATATTATTCCAGGCTGTCGCGTTTGTTGCTATGGATATCAGTGCCGTTACTGCTGTTCACCTGGAAATTTGGTACTAATATCAATGAAGCATCCAGATGGTTGACCATTCCTGTCATCAATCAGGCTTTTCAGCCTTCTGATTTAGCAAAACTGGCCTTATTGATCACCCTTGCGAGCATGCTAGGAAAGAGGCAAAAGGATATTCATGACTTTCAGAAAGCCATCATTCCGATGCTGCTTTGGGTAGGACTCATTTGTGGCTTGATTGCCATGACCAATATCTCGACAGCCGTATTACTATTCCTAACTTGTCTGTTACTGCTGTTTTTGGGCAGGGTTTCTGTTAAATATCTCGCTATGCTGGTACTGATTGGGGGCTTAGCAGGAGCTTCCGCAATCTACTTTGGCCAAAGAGGCGATACTGCCATTAGCAGGGTTGAGAACTTTTTCGACGATGATATTTCATTCCAAGCTCAGCAGGCAAATGTGGCCATTGCAACTGGTGGCCTTTTTGGCAAGGGTCCGGGACAAAGTGATCAGAGAAACTATCTGCCTTATCCATATTCTGACTTTGTCTATGCCATCATCCTAGAGGAATATGGTCTGGTCGGGGGCCTATTGGTGCTGTTCCTGTATCTGATGCTATTGTATCGTGGAATGAAAGCAGCTTTTAGTAGCGAACGTCCATATGGTGGTCTTCTATCTGCAGGACTGAGTTTCGCATTGGTATTACAGGCCATGGTCAATATGGGAGTTGTGGTTGGGCTAGGGCCGATCACCGGATTGACGTTACCATTATTAAGTATGGGTGGAACGTCGCAGCTATTCACAGGAATTGCCCTGGGAATGATCATCAGCGTGAGTCGTGGGCAACATGCTGGGGGTAGTAAAGAATTGAAAAACGAAATAATGGAGGAGGTGCCGGAAGCGGCCTAATATGTCTACTGAGCAAACATATGACCAACGTCCAATTAGGATCATGATCAGTGGTGGTGGCACCGGCGGCCACATCTATCCTGCTATTTCTATAGCACAGGCACTGGAATCACTGTTATCCGATGTGGAGATATTGTTTGTAGGGGCTCAGGGAAAAATGGAGATGAAGAAGGTGCCTGAGGCTGGCTATAAGATCGTAGGTCTTTGGATCAGTGGTTTACAGCGAAAACTGACTCCTTCCAACTTGATGTTTCCTTTTAAGGTATTGAGCAGCATTTTCAAGTCTTTTGGTCTTTTGAAGTCCTTCAAGCCAGATGCTGTCATTGGCGTAGGTGGCTATGCAAGTGCACCTCTCTTATATGCCGCTGCTAAAAAGAAAATACCTACCCTCATCCAGGAGCAAAATTCTTATGCAGGTCTGACCAACAAATGGCTTTCAAAGAAGGTGGATAAGATCTGTGTGGCTTATGAGGGGCTTGAAAAGTATTTCCCAGCAGACAAAATCATATTGACAGGTAACCCCGTGCGTTCAGCGATAAGTGCTTCTGATCGCCAGTCTGCTGCTGATTTCTTCGATATTGATGCAGAGAAGAAGACGATTTTGGTAGTGGGGGGCAGTTTGGGAGCTCGTACGATCAATGAAAGCCTATTAGGCAACTTGAAAAAACTACAAGAAGCTGGAGTGCAATTGCTGTGGCAAACGGGAGGCTTTTACTTCCAAAGTGTCATGGATCAGCTGGAAGGTAAGGATCTCGAAGGAGTTAAAGTGATGGACTTCATCACTGAGATGAAGCATGCATACGGGGCGGCAGATATTGTTGTGTCGCGAGCCGGAGCTTTGGCCATTGCAGAGTTGATGTTGACAGGTAAGGCTACAGTATTGGTGCCATCCCCTAATGTAGCTGAAGACCATCAGACCTTGAATGCGAAAGCATTGGTTGAGAAAGATGCAGCCATGATGGTAGCAGATAAAGAGGCCAATGAAAAGCTGGTAGAGTCCGCATTGCAACTCGTGAATGATGAAGAGCAGATAAAGTCGCTTGAAACAAATATTGCTGCGCTGGCTAAGCCCAATGCAGCCAATGATATCGCGAATGAAGTAATGAAATTGATCGCATGAGACTGGAAGATGTACATAGCGCTTACTTCATCGGGATTGGAGGGATTGGTATGAGTGCCCTTGCCAGATGGTTCCACGAGCGTGGGGCAAAGGTGGCGGGCTATGATCGTGTGCCATCCGTGATTACAGATTCTCTTTCAGCAGAGGGGATTGCTATCCATTTCAAAGACGATTTGGAAAGCATTACCCAGGATTTTAGAAGTAAGGAAGACACCCTAGTCATTTTCACACCAGCAGTTCCTAAAGACCACAAGGAGCTTAACTTCTTTATCAAAGGAGGCTTTGAGGTGAAAAAGCGATCTGAAGTGCTAGGCATGATCAGCCGTGGACATTACACCATCGCAGTAGGAGGTACACATGGTAAAACCACGACTTCTTCGATGGTAGCCCACTTACTAAATACTGAAGAAGGAGCATGCTCTGCCTTTGTAGGTGGTATCATGACCAATTACGATTCTAACCTGATTATTGGAAAGTCAGATGCGGCTGTAGTAGTAGAAGCCGACGAATTTGACCGCTCCTTTTTGAGGCTTACGCCGAACTATTCCATACTCACTTCCCTGGATCCGGACCATCTGGATATATACGGAGATGAGTCAACCATGCAAAAGACCTATTTAGAATTCTTATCACTTAATGATAAAAAAGCTGAACTATTACTACACATCGATACGGTTCGCCAACTTGGTGATCAACTCGATGATTTTTCTTATCAATCATTTGGCCTGGAGGGAGCGGACATTCA
>CAZZHO010000130.1:0-13129 GCA_964653795.1 uncultured Roseivirgaceae bacterium
GCAAAAAGCATGTACCTGACACCAGGAGACAGGTATTTGCTCATAAGATTACGCCATCCTTTATTTCCAGCTTCCGGTCGGTCATACCTGCTAACTCTTCATTATGTGTTACGATAACAAAAGTTTGACCGAGCTTTTCCCGAAGCTCGAAGAATAGGTCATGGAGCTCACGCGCATTTTTAGAATCAAGATTTCCGGTAGGCTCGTCTGCAAATACAATCACTGGATCATTGATCAAAGCCCTTGCGACAGACACTCTTTGCTGCTCACCACCAGACAACTCGGATGGCTTATGGTCCATACGATCCTGCATCCCCAACATAGTCAATAGGTGTACGGCTTTTTCTTCCACATCTTTTGTGTTCCGCTTGCCGATATAGCCTGGCATACAGACATTTTCTATCGCATTGAACTCAGGCAGCAGATTGTGGAATTGAAAAATGAATCCGATGTTATCATTCCGAAAGGTCGCTAAAGCCTTTTGATCCAACCCAAAGACGTTTTCACCATTGAGCTTCAAAGTACCTTGATCGGGTTGATCCAGGGTACCGAGGATATGGAGTAACGTACTCTTGCCAGCTCCGGATGCTCCTACAATACTCACCACTTCCCCCTCTTTGATTTGCAAATCAATGCCTTTCAGTACAGGTAGCGATCCATAAGTTTTCGTAATGGCTGTTGCTGTGAGCATAGCGCAAACATAATTGAATAAATGATTGTCAAAATCAATAAATGAAACCCCTTGTAAGTATGAGTTGGTCTTGGAGGAAGATTCCTTATCAAGTAGATTCGCAACAAATTCGAATAGCGCATGAACATTCACGAATATCAAGCAAAAGAAATTCTTAAAGGTTACGGTGTTACCATCCAAAATGGCATCGTGGCTGACACCCCTCAAAAGGCTGTAGAAGCAGCTAAAGAATTGAATGCTCAGACCGGTACCAGCTGGTACGTGGTAAAAGCGCAAATTCATGCTGGAGGACGTGGAAAGGGTAAAATCAACGAAACTGGCTCTAACGGTGTGGTACTCGCCAAAAGCCTTGATGAGGTAGAACCAAAATCAGAAGCCATTCTTGGTGGTACTTTGGTTACCCACCAAACGGGGGCAGCTGGTAAAAAAGTAAATAAGGTCTTGATCGCTGAGGACGTATATTACCCTGGTGATTCAGAACCTAAAGAATATTATCTATCCATCCTCTTGGATAGAGCTACTGGTCAAAACGTGATCATGGCTTCTACTGAAGGTGGAATGGACATTGAAACGGTAGCAGAAGAGACTCCAGAAAAAATCATCAAAGAATGGGTAGATCCTGCCTTGGGTCTTCAAGGATTCCAGGCCAGAAAAGTTGCTTTCGCACTAGGATTGACTGGTGCGGCCTTCAAAGGCATGGTGAAGTTTATAGGAGCCTTATACAATGCATATGTTGATACAGACGCATCACAGTTCGAAATCAACCCGGTTTTAAAGACTTCAGATGACAAGATATTGGCAGTTGATGCCAAGGTAAATCTTGATGAGAATGCACTTTACCGCCACAAAGACCTGGCTGAGCTCAGAGATATCACAGAGGAAGATCCTTTAGAAGTAGAAGCAGGCCAAAGCGGCTTGAACTATGTGAAACTCGATGGTAATGTAGGCTGTATGGTGAATGGTGCCGGACTAGCCATGGCTACCATGGATATTATCAAACTATCTGGTGGTGAGCCTGCCAACTTCCTTGATGTTGGAGGAGGGGCCAATGCAAAAACAGTAGAAGCAGGTTTCAGAATTATTCTAAGAGACCCCAATGTAAAAGCTATCCTTATCAACATCTTCGGAGGCATTGTGCGATGCGATAGAGTAGCCAATGGTGTAGTTGAGGCTTACAAAAACATTGGAGATATCAGTGTTCCCATCATTGTAAGACTTCAAGGCACCAACGCTGAAGAAGGGGCTAAGATCATTGAAGAATCAGGCTTGAAAGTAACTTCAGCTATTGTATTAAAGGACGCTGCTGAAAGAGTGAAAGAGGTTTTAGCTTAAATAAGTTTTTACATCATAACTTTGAAAGGCCCACTAATGGGCCTTTTTTATTGCCTTTGATTGCGCTCTCTTTTATACTCTGCTCACGAAATGATAACTACATGGGGGACCCCATGTGGAGACTCGCTACAGCCATCAATTACCTGGCGAAGCAGGCCGATCTAGTTGGGAGAAAGAAGCAAGTTGAGGTCATCGTCGCAGATTGGGGAAGTGAAACGCCAATTGCTGAGGTCTTGAAACTTACAGAAGCGGCAGCATCTATCACAAAGTTTCTTTACATAGATCCCGCCACCTCCAAAGAGCTGCAAAAAGACAGCCCTTTTGCAGAAGTTTTCCCTCTAAATGCTGCCGCCAAAAGAGCCACTGGCGAATACATAGGACGGATTGATCAGGATACGCTGGTCCATCGCGATTTCTTGAAGCACTTCTTTGATCATTATGAAGGAAACCGAGACTATGGTTTTCAACTCTCAAATTCCTACATGTTCGTATCGAGGATGCAGATTCCGTTTCGCTTTGCGCAGAAATGCCCATCGCTGACTGATGTAGAATATCACATCGATCATTTTGGAAAGTGGTCTTACAGTGAGGAACAGAGATTTTGTCACTGGGCATCTCCTGTGGGTATATTAATGATGCACCGGGATATCTGGGATGATATAGGAGGCTACGACGAGCGACTGATTTACTATTGGTATATGGATGTGGATTTGGCTACTCGATTGATCAAGAAATACCCGATCATCAATATTCGGAAAACATATGGCAATCACTTTTACCACCTGGAGCATGTGAAACCTGGATTAAAGTTTCGATTCAGCCATCGCAAAAGAAACCCTAACTGGTCCAAGTCTTTTAATAAGCCAGTATTGAACCCAAATGGTTCAGATTGGGGGATGGCACAGTTTGCACTACCAATAACCAAAATATCTACAAATACGGATGTAGAAAATGACTTTAAACTCCAAGAACTTGTAGGCACCAGGCAGAAGATATTTCTTTTCCTTTTAACCGCAATCGCATCCCTAAGAAGATGGGGATACTATCAACTTAAATTTTGCTGGTATCTTTCAAAAAGATTGCTAGGTAAGCCCTACCTCTAAATGGAAAGAATAATCCGCTCTAGGCAAAGTGTGTTTGGTTTTTTGAATTTCAAAAAACTTTGGGAAGTAAGAACGGCTATTTTCTATTTACTTAGAAGGGATATTTTTGTCACTTACAAGCAGTCAGTTCTTGGTATTACTTGGAATATTCTTCGCCCCGTTCTAACGGCCTTGATCATTGTTTTGGTATTTGATCAAATGGGCAACTTTCCAAACTTTGGGATACCTTATTTTTTACTAGCTATGAGCGCGCTCATCGTATGGGAGTTTTTTTCCAATGCTGTAAATTGGGGTAGCGTCTGCCTTTTGGATGATCGTGAAATCATCACCAAGATGAATTTTCCGCGGGTGATTTTACCCTTCAATGCCTCAATACGGAATATGCTCGGTTTCGCGATCAATCTGATCCTAACCTTTATGGGATTGGTTTATTACGGACTTCCTTTTAGCTGGGAAATGTTGCTAATATTTCCGGCGATGATAGCTTTGATTCTGTTCATTTTCGGGATCAACTTATGGTTGAGTACTATTAACGTCTTTTACAGAGATATACAGGCAATTGTACCCTTTATTTTACGCATTGGTCTATTTGTGAGCCCGGTTGGTTTTACGCTTCACAGTATACCGAGTGAATGGAAATCGCTTTATGTACTGAATCCACTAGTAGGAGTCATCTCTATCATGAGGTTTGCTTTTTTCGGTGAGGCGTTTAAACCAGAAATGAGTGTTATCTGGATGGGACTCTCCACGCTTTTGGTACTACTGGGATCCGGTCTATGGTTGTTTGGGAAATTTGAAAGAAAATTTGCTGATGTGATTTGAGCTCCGTGGGAAAGACGATGATCCATACTTCCAACCTGAGCAAACTGTATCGAATTCAGGACATAGAACGCATTCCTACTAGTTTGTTAAACAAATTATTCGGTAGCAATAAACGTGACTTTTGGGCTTTGAAAGAAGTTAACTTTGAGGTTGAAGAGGGACAGTTTGTGGGTCTACTGGGGAGCAACGGGTCTGGCAAATCAACTTTACTTAAGCTCCTTGCTGAAATCACGGCACCATCTGCGGGGGAGATCAGATTACAAGGTAAGGTTTCCAGCGTTCTTGAAGTAGGTGTGGGCTTTCATAGTGAGCTATCCGGCAAGGAGAATATATACCTGAACGGCTCTCTCTTAGGTATGACCAAAAAGGAGATTGACCGGCAAATAGATGCAATAGTGGCGTTTGCTGAAGTCGAAGAGTTTTTGGAAGTACCAATTAAAAGATATTCGACCGGAATGAAAGTACGTATGGCTTTTGCGGTAGCTTCACATTTACGAACGGAAATCATGCTAGTGGATGAGGTTTTGGCTGTCGGGGATCGAACCTTCAAAAGACAGGCTATAAAACGAATGCTGGAGATGACAAGAGAGGGATCTACTATACTGATAGTCAGTCATGATATGGAGATGCTTCAAAAAATGTGCACCCACGGAATATTCCTAAAAAATGGAGAGCTTCAGGCTTCAGGAACATTCGAGGAGGCATTGTCGCTTTACGAGACTTACTGATAGCTAAGACCGTCGCAGGCAGAATAAAGGTTGATTTTGCCAATCATATCCTTCATATCTTATAGCATCAGCCCCGAATGGACAAGGAATTGCACTTTCAATATTGAACCTTTTGAATAAAGTCTTCTCCAGATATTCCTTTGTATAGAACCTATGCTTATTACTATCAATAAAGTTCGATTCTGCAACGGGTATACCGATTAGTGCTTGTCCCTTCGGTTTCAGAACCTCATAGATCTCGGTCATAGCTTTCAAATCACCTTTCGGATCTATTGCCTCGCCATATCTTCCTAATCCCGAGTGCTCGATGCTGGAAAAAGAGCAAACTAGGTCAAACTTCTTGGGAAAGTCTCTTTCCGCACGATTTTGATAGGTACGAATTAGAGGATGATCACAATTCAGTTGGTGATATTCGAGCGTATGAACCATTGAAACATCATGCGAAAGCATGATCACTTCAATCCAAGGACTAATGCTCCCGATTACAAGAGCATTTTTTCCTCTTATTTTTATTCCGTTAAGTGCTTGGTAGTATTGCGGCACTGAGCCTGGATAAACCTCACAACTGAAATCTTCACCATTCCTGGCCATTTCGATCATTCTATCAATCATTTTCGAAGGCCAGACTCTTTGAAAATCACCATTTACATAAGGCATGTAGTTCTGGCATACTTTAGGTACTTGTGCAGGATTAGATTTTCCTACGCCATTTATTGCCTTTCGTTTCCATACATTTAACGAACTGTATAAATTTTCTTGAATACGGCCTGGATCGATACTGGTAATTGATCCAAGCGAATTGGTCCCTCAAGTACTTTTCCCGATTTGAGTTTTTGGGTATTTTTTTGGATATAGTAGTAACAAAAGAGCCGATCTAGCGGACCAATGACAAGGTTTAATAATAAAAGAGGATCATGGATGACTTCTTTAATCTTTGCCCGGAAGTTTCGAAACAACCTCATCAATTTAATTTTTACCGGTTGCGTTTCTCAAGATCGTTCCCGCCATCGCTCTGAGATAGATGCACCCTTTTCGAAGTAGAAATTGAACTATTTGCATCTTGCTTTGAGAAGCTGATTCGCTCGATAACTTATTCAAATCGGTTTTCCGCACAAGGTCCCATGCTGCCTTATTATTTTTTATCCCCCATAGTTTTCCATAATCTTCACCATAGGCTTTTTCTTTTTTATAACCTAGATCCAGACAATTCAGATCATCATTGAAATAAATAGCCATTTCTCCAACGTTGGAGCTGCTTTTGATCAAGAAGTTACAACTTGCAAGCAGCAAGATGTCCATCATGACTTCCTCGCCCTTTACAAAAGGGGAAATCTCCACCCTATTGAAGGGTGCTACCTCATTGTCTGACCGAAAACAGTCGCTATAAATTATCCGGTCGCCATAACGATCTATGAAGACTTCCAGGTATTGAATTTGATCCGTGGCCAGAAAGATTTTTAGTTGCGGGTGTTGCCTAATCCACTTATCGACATGTGGAAAGTATTCCGCCGGTGCTACAACTGGAGCATAAAACATATCTGTTCCTCTTACGTGTAGGCCTAATGTGAAATCTTTTTCGAAGTGCCGGGTAACAAATGCATCTACTTTTTCCTGAAGTTGAGTATGGGGACGGACATATTTTTGGACTGTTTGGCGGGCCTTGTCTCTTTCATTCTGGTACCATTGATCAAGGTCAGGAATATTAGTGTTTCTCCACCGACCGAATGTGAAAGAATAAATACTATCGTCATGTTCGACACAAATTTTCTTAGCTTCCTCGGAAGACAACCGATGTATTAAACCTGCTTGATCCAGTTCCGGTAGGTATTTGAGCAATTCATCGGAAGATAACGACATGACCGGCTCAAAATATTGTTGCCAGGTATTGTTCCCATGCGCTGCATCGAAGTAAGCGTTGATACAATCAGCATCAAGATCAACTACAGGATAATAATTTTCACGGTCGCAATAGCGCAACAGGCTTATGATGTGCAGAATTACCGCTCCCCATCCTGCTCCATCAAGATCCAGCCGGATATGATAGATCTTTCGATACCCCTGAATTTCAAGCTTTAGTGCTTCAAGATCTTTCGTGCCCATCCGTATTTATTAAACAAAAACCTGGTCATAGGAAAGTACATAAAGCACTTTATAAAAAATTCGCCAGCTCCGAGAAGCCAAAGCCCCATTCGATTTTTATTGCTCACATTCAGCCTTAAATAGGCGCTTCTTAATTTATAATATTTAACCCGTTTGAATTCGCTTTCAAGGGCAAAGTCCAAGATAGGAATTTGCTCATCTGCAAACCAGGTGGCAAACTCGCCTACAGCCGCTGCGCCTTTAATGAGATAATGACACCTGGAAAGCAGCAGGATATCCACTAGTACGTCGACACCTTTTTTATAAGGGCTAACTCCTTCTTTTTTAAAAGGAGCAATGTGATTGGAAGATCGAAGTGCATTCGTGGTGAGAATCTTTCCTGGGTACTTTTCTTCGAATTGTTGGACAAACTGTTGTTGGTCAGTAGCGACAAAGACCTGGAATTTAGTAAGCTGCTTTGTCCGTACCCACTCCTCAATGGCTTCAAAATATCGGGAAATAGGTATTGGATCCGCATAGTGAAAGTCTGTCCCTCGGATATGTACCCCAATCAGGTCATTTTCCTGGAAATATTTTTCAGCAAATTGGTTAGCTAGCGCCTCTATTTGAGGTTTAATCTGTAGATGTTCTTTCAGGAATTTTCGTCCCAGGGCTCGCTTTTCATGCATCCAGGCCATTTTATCCTTTGGTGCTTCCCAAGCCCAGAAAGTTGCCAGTCGATCTTCGTCATACTGATGTCCTTGAATAGCTTCTTCGGGAGTGTTTACATGAACCTGATTATCAGTGACTATGCCATAATCGAGCCATTGCTGCAGTTTTTCATAAGAAACCAGACTTATCGGTTTAAAATAGTACTCCCAAACCCATGGCCCCCTATCGGCTTCATAAAAGTAAGGAACGTCTTTTTCACCATAAACCAGGACTGGTAAGGCGTTTCTTTGTCTTGCGATCCGAATACCATTCAAGGCATATAGGATCAGTGCAACAAAGCCTGCATTCATGTCCTTATTTTCTATGACATAGAATGACTCATAAATGTGACCATCGTGGAGTAATGGATTAAATGTGGATGAATCCCTTATGATAAATTTAGATTAAATGACAAGCAAAATATATTGCAACATCAGTGCTTAAAGATATTGCGTACCCACCGAAAGCGCTTATAGATCGCACGGGTAAAAGAGACATAGAAAAAAAACCGGTTGAAGGTTTCCCAATGATCTTGTATCCATAAACCCAGTTTGCTCTTATTTCTAATATTAAGAGTCAGGTAAGCACTTTTTATACCGTGATACTTTACACTTTTGAATTCACTTTCAATTGAAAAGTCCTTAAATTCCTGATCTTCTTCGGCGAGCCAAAGGGCAAATTCTCCCACTGCAGCAGCACCTTTCATGATGTAATCACATTTGGTCAGCAATAACATATCAATCAAGACATCTGCGCCTTTTTGGAAGGAGCTTCCGCCCGTTTTTTTGAAAGGGGCGATATGATTGGTAGACCTTAAGGCATCTGTCGTAACGACTAAACCCGGATATTTTTCCTGAAATTGCTGGACGAACTGCGTCTGGTCAGTAGCCAAAAATATTTTATAATCTTGAATATTTTGTTGAATGATCAATTGATCGATGGACTCGTAGAACCTGGCTAAAGGGAGTGGATCCGCATAGCCAAAATCGGTCCCTCTTGCGTGAACACCGATCATAAATTCCGCATCAAAATATTCCCGGAAGAATTGATCTGCTACTTGTTGTATCTCTTGTTTGACAATCAAATGATCCTGCACAAACTTCCGCCCTATGGCTCGTTTCTGTGCCATCCACAGTGCCTTATCCTCTGGCTCTTCCCAAGCCCAAAATGTCGCCAGACGATCCGGATCTTTCATATGTCCATCCATAACCTCCTGGTAAGTGTTGACGTGTATTTGACTTTCAGACACAATGCCATCAACTAACCATTGTTTCAAAGTATTATAAGAAACTGGGCTGACAGGTTCAAAATAATACTCCCAAACACTTAGACCTTTCGATGTATCGTAAAAGAAGGGTGTATCTTTTTCCCCAAACATGATTATCGGCAAAGCATTTTGCTTCAAAGCCCGGCGGACACCATTTAATGCAAAAATGATCAGAGCTACAAACCCTCCATTGATGTCTTTGTTTTCGATCAAATAGAAACGGTCGTATTGATTGCCATTATGAAATAATGGATCGAATGTCTTTGAAGGTTCGATAAAGCAGCTCTCTTTAGTGTATATGGGTTATGAGTTTATTTTCTTAAGCCCAGTGTGATATTTGGATCTGGATTTTCATTGGCAAATTCAAAAATACGTTCAATATGCGCCATATCTTCTACCTCTTTAACAATAGCTAATTAGTTGGCGAAATGTATTTCCACACCTCGATCTAACGCTCCAACCAATATTCGGGATGAATCGTCTGGTAAACAATAAATAGAACACAAGATTATTCCGCCTACGTTGTAATTCTGAATAAACTCTTCTAAACTCGTTTGGAAACCTTCGGACTTGCTGCAAGATCAAATGCACACCATATACGAATGGATTGAAAGGCAAATGAGTAATCCATCATCAGAACCTCTCATATCTAAGACACATAGAAATTGAAAATAAATCTTTCGGAAGGACCAATATTAAATTTTTTCTAATCACTCAATGAATCAAGATCCTTCTGATAAATTTTGATTTGGAGAATAGTGTACGACCCAAAATTGATGATACCAGCCGCCGAACTAAGCGCTCTCGAAATTTATGAACCCCAAGCATCCATGAGTTTCTCCGGGCTATGTTCAATTGACTATAAGCACTTTCCAAATCTCCATAATCTTTTCTGATAAAGTCACTTTCAAGGGCGAAATCCGTGATCTCATGGTGATCATTAAACCATAGTGCTAATTCTCCAACAGCTGCAGCTCCCTTAATTACATGATGGCATCGGGACAGAAGTAGTATATCTATCAACACATCTTCGCCCTTCTTATAGCCACTCACCTGATCAAATCGCATAGGACAGATATGATTATCTGAGCGGACAGCTTCCCAACATATTACTTTATCTTCATATTTAGCCTTGAATGTTTCAACATATTGTATTTGATCAGTTGCTAAAAAAATCTGAAAATCAGGTTGGCCATTATTTATTGTAAGATCATCAATTGCCCTAAGATAAGTCTCAACTGATGTGGGGGTTGCATAACAAAAATCAGTACCTCGAATATGAACGCCTATGACAAATGCCTTACCGAAATAAGACTGGATGAAGGTTTCTACCTTTTTCTGAATGATAGCCTTTGGTTTGACGTAGTTCTTTACATAGGCTCTACCCAGGATCCTTTTTTCCATCATCCATGCCGCATGAT
The DNA here is from genome assembly GCA_964653795.1 of uncultured Roseivirgaceae bacterium. GTDB lineage: Bacteria > Bacteroidota > Bacteroidia > Cytophagales > Cyclobacteriaceae > JAWPMT01. The sequence goes on from CAZZHO010000130.1 coordinate 10,155, forward strand.
CGGAGGGTTGCTCCCAGGCCCAGAATGTCGTCAAACGATCGGGATCATTTTGATGTGCTTCTCCTGCCTTTTGTAAATCAGTATACAAGATCTGTTTTTGGCTGACCCCTCCATTTTGCACCATTCTCTGAACATCCGATAAGTCGTACGGACTGAAACTTTCAAAGAAATAGGTCCATATATTTTCGCCTTTAGCGGACTCATAAAAGTAAGGCACATTTTCAAAAAAAATGAACAAAAGGTCTCGGACGTATTGCTTCAGGAGTCAATTTTTGAGTCCCTTGAACCGTTTAAAGAGTTTGCTCGAAGCATCGAAATCTCAAGGGATAAGTTATTTGATAAACTAACTAAATTAAAACGTGATGGAAAAGTTATGGTGGGACTTGGAGCATCTACCAAAGGAAACATCATATTACAGTATTGCCAATTGGACAGCTCACTATTAAACGTTATCGGCGAAGTGAATGAAGACAAATTCGGCAAATACACTCCGGGGACTTCTATCCCTATCCGTTCTGAAGATTCCGTGCTTGCCGAAGCTCCCGATTACTTACTAGTCCTACCCTGGCATCTTCGTACGTATTTCGACGCTTCTCAAAAATTCAAAAAACACAGACTTCTTTACCCGATTTATCAGGAATAATACAATTCCCGCAATGAAGTTAGGATCCTGATTAATAATTCCTGAGCCCCACTTTTTAGTAATAAATAGGTTATTGTTGTCTTTTCTTTTTGAATACTAAGTCGATTGATAGGCCCTATATATTCAAAGTAGTTCGTGCTCTTCAACTCCATTGATTTTGCAATTTTTCTACCTGTAGTTTTCCTAATCTACTGGTTCGCTACTGGGAAAAGTATAAAGGTTCAAAACTTCTTTATCGTAGTTGCCAGCTATACATTCTATGGCTGGTGGGATTGGAGATTTCTGTCCTTAATTCTTCTCAGTACCTGCACCGATTATTTTGTTGGAGTCAAGCTGAAAGGTGAAATAATAGAAGGAAAAAGAAAAGCACTTCTATGGACCAGTGTCGTTATTAACCTGGGCACTTTAGGGATCTTCAAGTACTATAATTTCTTTATTGAGAACCTGACAAATGCCTTCTCATTTTTCGGCGCTGAGATCAATCCTACCTCGCTGAATGTGGTTCTTCCGGTCGGCATCAGCTTTTACACGTTTCAAACTTTGAGTTATACGATCGATGTTTACCGTAAAAAACTGAAACCTACACACGACTTTATAGCCTTTGCAGCATTCGTGGGTTTCTTTCCGCAGTTAGTGGCAGGGCCTATTGAACGAGCAAAAAACCTACTGCCACAATTTCAACAAAAGCGATCCTTTGACTATTCGAAAGCTACTGATGGCCTGCGCCAAATCCTATGGGGCCTCTTCAAAAAAGTAGTCATCGCAGATAATTGCGCCTTTCTAGCGAATCAGATTTTCAATGATTCCGTGGAAATGAATGGAAGTACCCTTGTCTTAGGAGCTATTTTTTTTGCTTTTCAGATTTATGGAGATTTCTCCGGCTATTCGGACATAGCGATCGGAACCGCACGACTATTTGGCTTCAACTTGATGAAAAATTTTTCCTTCCCTTATTTCTCAAGAGACATTGCCGAATTTTGGAGGCGATGGCACATTTCGCTTTCCACCTGGTTTAGAGACTATCTCTACATCCCTTTAGGAGGTAACCATAAGAAAAGCATCATTACATTCAGAAACGTACTAGTCGTATTTCTGGTTAGTGCCTTTTGGCATGGAGCCAACTGGACTTTCATTGCCTGGGGCACATTTCATGCCCTCCTATTTCTACCATTGATTCTAACCCGGAATCATCGAAAAAATCTTGATATAGCTGCAAAAGGCAAGGTACTTCCCACCTTAAAAGAGTTACTCCAAATAACCCTAACGTTCGTGCTAACTACTTTGGCCTGGATATTCTTCAGGTCTGAAAATATGAATCAGGCATTAGATGTATTTAGCACAATATTTTCATCGTCGCTCTTTGAACTTCCCAGTTTCTCAGAAATGTATCAGTCTTATCCAATTATCCTAATCACCATTGCTTTTGTGATCATGGAATGGCAAGGCAGAGAACAAGAATTCGCCATTCAAAAATTCGGATTTCAATGGAGCATGACCTTTAGACATTCCTTTTACTATCTACTTATTTTTATGATCATGTGGTTTGGTGGCAGAGAGCAGGAATTCATTTACTTTCAGTTTTAGATGATAAAAAAATTTTTAAAAAAATGGATTCTGTTTTCATCTATTGGTCTGCTTCTGTTCGTGGCTTTCTTCTTCTTGAAGTACTACGAGACCAATGTTGAAAAGCTGATCGGCTCAGAGGTCTATCATTCGATATTTAAGTCCAAGTCGAAAAAGAAAGGTGTAAAAACACTACTCCTGGGAGATAGTGTAGCCAAACAAGCTTATGACAACTATGCCTACAACGACAGCCTCTATTCACTGGCTTGCAATCAGGCCATTTCGGTTGCCGGACACTACTTCCTGTTAAAGTATTTTCTGGACAATTATACTTCTCCTGAAGAACTAGACATCATCTTCCTTTACCGTCCTACTTCGTTTAGCAATGACCTGGATCAACCGGTCACCTTCAACTACTTTTTAAAGCTCTTCTATTATCAGAATGACCATGAACAGATGACTTCCCATGTAAAGTCTCAGGTAAGAAAAATTCCTTTATTCTTCTTAGCGAAATACAAGACAATCGTAAATAGCAATTGGTCTCCTGGGTATAAAATTGGTCAAACAAGTATTTATGATTTTCACATTTCTAATACTTCAGCAGAATATGTCAGATTGATGTACGATTTATGCAAAAAAAAGCAAGTCAAGTCTTTTAAAATGCTTTGTACGTACATGTCAGATGAAGTAGAAATGAGTGATTTAAAATCCTTTTTAGCTGATATTGAACGACACCAATTATCAGCACAATTCGAAGGATATTTCGATA
>CAZZHO010000131.1:0-13090 GCA_964653795.1 uncultured Roseivirgaceae bacterium
TTTCTTAGTTTTCAGTCCAATTTTCCTATTTCAATTCCAATAGAACAACACTCTCCACATGACTCGTATGAGGGAATTGATCCACTAAGCTGAATTTCTTTAACTCATAACCTGATTGACTCAAAAGATCTATATCTCTTGCTTGAGTATAGGGATTGCACGAGAGGTAGCATCCTATTGCCTTAAGGTCCATGACCTTTTTTAAGGTTTTATGGGCAATGCCGTCTCTTAAAGGCTCTAATATCATCGCTTGAATTATGCCTGCAGCGGCCTTCCTTCATTTAGGTGAAATTTAGAATTCATCCATAGCTTTCCATATTTCAATGAATTGATAGACTAGCTTTTTATCACTTTCCAATTCACAATTGGTAGTGAATACCTTTCCTATCCCTGTGTTTTTGTTGAAAAACAGGAAAGCAGAAGTTCCTAAGCCACCTCCAGTGTGTCCTATGAGTTGATCACGATGCACCCAGAATATTCCATGATTAGTTTCATCTGCTGGGAATTTTTTTGGAAGATCATTTTTGTCATATTGATTTCCTAGCAGAACTTGATAGGAATCGGCTGCGAGTAGCTTGCCTTGCCCCCCATATCCTTTTATTATCTCCATCAGAAACAGATTTATATCGTCATTGGAAATATTTAGCCCTCCAGTTGGATAGAAATTATGGGAGTAGGGTGGGACAGGTTTTTGATCTTTGCCAAAATAATATCGAACAGTTTTATTCGGATTCGGAATGCTGGTATTGAATCCAGCATTGGCCATAGAAAGAGGTTCAATAATATGTCTGGCACAAAAATCATCAAAGGATAAACCAGTTACTGTTTCGACCAAATAGGAGGCAAGTGCCGCTGCTGTATTTGAGTACTTATAAGTAGACCCTGGTGGATATTTTCCATAATGTTTAGCACTATACTTATCTCCGGAAGTAGATAAATAGCTTTCCAAATAGCTTCCTATGGCAATTTTTTTGTTTTCAATCACTTTTTCAAGGATCTTCTTCTCCTTAGAATTGAAGTGTTCCCATGATACACCTTCATCTAAGACAATTTTGTGTAGATCAGGGATTGAGTATTTAATGCTTGAGGTGTGAGTAGCCAGGTGTTTGATCAAAATTGGTTGATCCGGAAACTTTGGATTGAAAACTTTAAATGGTAAGATCTCATTGACATCTGTTTCCAGCTTGAAATAACCTTCTTCAATGCACTTCATCAAAGCAATACCAATCCATGTTTTGCTTATTGAGGCTACAATTTGATTGTGATCTGTTCGAAATGCTATTTTATCTTCTTTGTTCGCAAACCCATACCCTTTTGAAAAAATAATACTGTCCTTCATTACCATACTGATTGCGAATCCCGGAAAGTTTGAATTCTCAAGTAGCCCTTCAATTTTTTTATCAAAATCAGTTCTGGATTGAGCTTCCAAGTTCAACTGGATCAATAACGAAGCCACTGTTAAAAACTTTCTAAACATATTTCTTTGACTAGTGACTCTCCATAAAATCTGTCATTTCGGCGATGGTCTCACTAAGGTTCGTGGCAATGGTATTATGGGTGCCTCTAGGGAATACTACATGCTTTTTATCCGGATGGCCGTAAAAGGCTAATAAGCTGTCTCCATAGTTTCTGGGGGTTACGAAATCCAGTTCACCACAAAGCCATAGCGCGGGAACATTAGCCTCTTCCAATTCTTCTCTTAGAGAAATGTCAAAGATTTCTCTTCCGATCTTTTCATTGCTGTTGATCTCATTTGCAAACTTGGCTATTATGTTGAAGAAGCTGGTGGTGACCAAACCTGGTAGTTTCGATACCATTCGGGGGTTGGCTTGCCCCAATTCTCTAGCCTTCAGTTGCATTTCGTCCCCAAGGGCATTCCAATCTGTGATGGTTTGGAGAGTAGACTCTTTATATTCTAACTGATTGGCCTTTGCCTTTAGTTTGTCCCAACCTGGATGATCTTGGGTCTCGAGGAATTGCGTAATGTAGCGATGGAGAAATTGGGAATAATCTTGGAATGAATACATCGCACCAATGGTAATCCATCCAGCGAGATTGTGATCATTCGTTTTTTCGCTTGCGACGAACTTTCCGGATAACAGACTGCCAAAACTTTGACCATGTAAAAACAGCTTCTTGTCGAGTCCATACTTATGAGCAATCACATGTAGGAGTTTGTCCAGGTCATAGCTCATTTTTTCAAGTGTAAAGTCATTTCCTTTCAATTTGCCACTGCTGATACCACTGCCACGTTGCTCCCAATAGACAAGTAGATAGCGTTCTTCCATAGTGCTTGTGAATTCCGGTATTTGAAAATAGTGGCGCATTGAGCTTCCCCCCCGGTCCACCATGAACAATCACCACAATTTTATTAGACTCAGCATTACCGCGGACAAACACCGGCATCTCAGCTCCATCATTTTTCAGGTAGAAGTTCTCATCTATTGTACTGGGATCTTCACTTTCACAACTTAGAAGCACTATGCTTATAAGTACTGTTAGTTTTAATTGACCAAATAGCTTCATGATTTTTGCCAGTTTAATAAATGTGATAGTTCTATTTCTATTAGCCACTGTGGCATTGTGGCGTTGTTGAACCCATGCTTCAAAAAGATGGTGTTTTTCAACATCAAGGTGATAGGGTGTGGTTTGTGAAACTTACTCATGTCTAAACCAAACCCAATGCTGTATAAGGAATTGAAGTAGCCAGAGCTAAGGAGATTTTTTTTAGTGACAATACCTTCCTCGTTGACTTCATATACCGAGCCTTTTAGGAAGGTTCGATCATATCCAAAGCCTAAGCCGAATTGTGTTGAAAACCCCCTTGACCCCACCCTGTCATAGATAATTGATGAGGTGATAGGCACAGTGAAATACAGTCTGCTCCTGGAATAAAATCCGAGTTGATATAAAGCCTAAATAGATTGGAATTTAGGTTTCCCCTCAGGGAATCGCTCTGTAGATTTCTTAAGCTTAAATTTTCGCCATAGATGGTGGGAATATCCCACCCTCATTCCGGGATGTAATACAGATTCTCCAAAGTAGGCGAAATGTATTTTTTCGTTTGGTTTACTCTCCTGAGCAACCAAAAGTGTCGAGGCCATGACCAAGGCTGACACTATTAGTATCCTTATCATCTGAGTTTTTTTCAAAGATGATTTTGATACTCTTCGATAGCGCCTCACTGGCGCCATTGGGACCTATTCGCTATGTTTTTTTCTATACTCCGACGGAGAAAGACCAGTGATCTTTTTGAAGACTCTGTTAAAGCTGCTTTTGGATTGAAATCCCGCTTCAAGACCTATGGCCAATAGGGTAAGGTGATTGTATTCTCCTGAGTGTATTCTCCTTTTGGCTTCTTCCACCCGGTAATGGTTGACAAAGTCGTAGAAATTGGTTTGTAGCTCTGTGTTGAGTAATTCTGTTGTCTGTTTATTGCTTAACCCTAGTTCGTTGGCCAGATCTGAGAGAACAAGCTCTGGTCTCAGAAATAGCCTTTTGAATGTCATGGTGCCTATCGTCTCTTCTCGACATTTAGCTATTTCCGAGTCTTGGAATTTTCTCAAATAAGTTCTTTCCTTCGAATGTTTCGGATGATCATTTTTGGGCGTATTTCTGTCGCCATCAAATAGAATCACCTTGGTTTGCTTTAAGCCGTGATAACCTAGGTAAAAGAGGCAACCACACAATGCTACCACTGTGACTAAGCCAATATTCCAAGATAAATCCCCGAAAACCCGCTCGTAGATGCTGGTGAGTGTATCAAGAATCACCAGTGAAATACCTGCTTGACAAAAGACTCGCAGCCAATTCAATGACCTGTTCTGAAATTGTGAAAAGTGGTCTTTAAGGTTTCTTCGGTGTTGTTTTAAAACTCTTAAAGAAAAAACTAGGTATAGGCCGAATATGAAGTTTTCCAGGGATATGTATAAGTTGTAATAGTCGGCAATGACATGATGTACAGTAGAGATCCAATTTTTCATGATGATGGAAATACCTATGGGTATCACCACGAAAAGGTTCAGAACAGGGTAGATGAAGTGATAGTAGATAATTGGTTTCTGCAGTGGTCTATTGGTGATGGCTCTTACATACAGCCAAATCAATATGCCCATTAATGATCCAAGTCCGTCACTTAGGAAGAACGCCACGGTTTCGAAAAAACTGTTAGTATGCAGCTCTGCGTAGAAATACAAGATTTCAGATGATAGCAACAAGAAGATAGGTGCCAGATATTTTTTGGTCTCCTTATTTCCGAAATAAGCCAAAATGAAAGTGGCTCCAAGGGCTGCTAACAGACCACTAGCTAAGGTTAGGTTCAGGATCAATGCTTAAAGGCTATTTTATAGTCGAAATAGAATTAAACAACGCAGCATTCCATTCTTTCGTTGAATTCTTTCTTTTATCAATTACAATTAACTTGTCTCCAACAACGCCACGCACTCCACGTGGCTCGTATGAGGGAATTGGTCGACTAAGCTGAATTTTTTCAATTCATAACCTGATTGACTCAACAGGTCGATTTAAAAAGGATACTTTTAGTATACTGTATTGTATAATAGATGGAAATGCAGCCTTTTGGCTATTGCTATTTTTTAGCAATGCCTTTGATTTAAAAGGGGTAAAGAGATCGAGAGCCTATTCCAGCCGGAGTTTGGAGATTAGTTTCTTTGATTTTTTTGGAGTTATGAAGAGAAAAAAAAGAATTCTACTGCTATTATCTGGCACTCAAAAGTATGGTGGAATTCAATCATTCAATAACAATTTGATTCAGAGCCTTTCTAAATATGAGTTGCGAATTTTGGATTTTAATGATAGCTCAACAGAAAATATAAAAGGTTTCGAGTCAGACAAGACAGGCTTTTTCATCTCAGCATTAAAAGGTGTAATTAGTCGGCCTGATATTATAATCATTGGACACCTTCATTTCATTTTACTTTCCTTTTTCGCCCGTCTATTAAGAGTAAAGACAGTAACTATACTCCATGGAATTGAGGCATGGACGCCAAAAAAAAGTATTATCAAATATTTGAAATTTGTTGATAGGTATTGGGCAGTAAGCCAATTCACTAGAAGAAAATTTATCGAATTTTCGCGTATTAAATCCGATAAGGTGGATCTGATTTTTAATACATTACCCCATTCATGGCCTCTAAACAGCGTTCCTGTAGCAGATCAAAAGAAGATATTGACAATTGCCAGATTAGATAAACTCGATGGATACAAAGGAGTAGATACAATCTTGAAGGCTTTAGCCGGGTTGAAGCAAGACTTAAAGAAAGACCAATGGAAATATGACATTGTAGGTTCAGGTTCAGACCTTGAAAGACATAAAGGATTGGCGTTGGCCCTAGGGTTAGCGGAGATTGTAAACTTCCATGAAAAAGTGGATCAAGAAGCAATTGAATCTCTTTTATCAAGTTGTTCTTTTTTTGTCTTGCCAAGTGGAGGAGAAGGGTTTGGAATAGTTTATTTAGAGGCTATGAGCTTTAAAAAGGCAGTTTTGGGAGCTTCTGATTCAGGAGCTGAAGAAGTAATAGTCGATGGTAAGACAGGATTTCTTGTAGAACCTTCTGTTGAGGAAATCAAAGAAAAAATTCGTTTGCTCATAATCAGTCCTGAAAAAAGGAGGTTGTTTGGAGAAGAAGGGTATAAGCGGTTGAATGAGAAATTTTCCTTTGAATTGTTCAATAATAAAATCAACAAATTGATCTCGGAATGTGTGGTATAGCCGGGGTTGTTGGTGGCGATTTTGACAATAATCATCACGCCATTCGCGCCATGACTGAAAGTTTAATTCATCGGGGGCCAGATGCTAGCGGGTATTATATTCATGATGATGTTGCATTAGGACACACCAGATTAGCAGTTATTGATCTATCTGAAAACGCCAATCAGCCATTCTCTAGCTCAGATGGTAGATATACCCTGGTTTACAATGGTGAGATATATAATTTTAGACAAATAAGGAAGAAGATATCAGAGCATCGGTTTCGAACGGATTCAGATACAGAGGTAGTACTTGCTGCATATATCAAATGGGGGGTCGGTTGTCTGAAACTGTTTAATGGCATGTTCGCCATTGGGATATGGGATGCACAAAAGAAGGAACTCTTTTTGGCGAGAGACAGGCTTGGTATCAAACCTCTCTATTTTTCCAATGAGGAGCCTTTTGTTTTCAGTTCTGAAATTAAGGCTATTCTGAAGTCAGGGTTCGTAGCGAGAAAAGTGAACGGAGAACACTTAGGGGAGTTTTTGACCTATCAAACGATTAATCCTCCCAATACGATAATTGATGATGTAAAACAGGTTATTCCTGGTCATTATCTTAAATATTCCGATGGGAGAGTCAAGAAACATTCATATTGGATATCCAGTCAAAACTTTCAGCTCAATACAAAAGGTACTAATCAGATAAAGTCTGATATTAAGGAATTGCTGTTCGACTCAATAGAAAGAAGAATGATCTCCGATGTGCCTATGGGGGCATTTCTTTCTGGTGGGATTGATTCTTCTGTTGTCGTTGGAATTATGTCCAGGTTGTCAGAAAAACCTGTGGAAACGATTTCAATGATTTTTGAGGAGAAGGATTTTGACGAATCAAAATACTCCAGGCTGATAGCGAAAAATTTTAAGACAAACCATCACGAAATAAAGCTAGATGCTCAAAACTTGCTAAACGAATTACCCTTGGCCCTCAATAGATTAGATAGTCCTGCTGGAGACTTTATGAACAGCTATCTTATTTCAAAGTGGGCTAAAGAAGCAGGACTTACGGTTGCTCTATCAGGCGTTGGTGGTGATGAGCTATTTGCGGGCTATCCTATTTTTAGCCAGTACCCAAAAATTAGCCATTGGATGTCATGGATAAAGAATTCAACCTTCAGGTGGTCTTTGGGTCCCTTGATTGCCTTGTTCGCATCAACTCACAAAAGAGAGAGAATAAAAGAATTGATGGGTCAGGAAAAAGTATGCTTCGAAAGCCTCTATCCTATATTTAGAAAAATTTACACGGGAAATGAATTAAAAAAGATATCAAAAGGAGCATTATCGGAAAGGTCCCCAATAATCAAAATGCTCAAGGGTACTCTTAACCAAGATGAAATCCCGATGATGAGTCGACTCTCCATGGCTGAACTTGCTACCTATACTACAAATGTATTGCTTAGAGATATCGACAAGATGAGTATGGCGCATTCACTTGAAGTGCGGACACCATTTCTGGATCATACGCTGGTAGAGTATGTCTTGAACGTTCAAGACGAGTATAAAGGTCCGGGTGGAAGCAAACGCTTGTTGGTTGAGTCTTTGGATGGACTGGTCCCTCAAGAAATTACAGGCAAAAGAAAGCAGGGGTTTACTTTTCCATGGGAAAAGTGGATGCAGGGTGAACTGCGGGAGTTCTGTGCTCACCAACTTGATGCTTTGGAGAATGTCAAGTTTTTTGATATGCAGAGCGTGGGGAATAATTGGAAAAGTTTTGTTGCAAAAGAGCAACGAGTTCACTGGAGTCAGGTTTGGCTTTTAGTGGTTTTGAGCTTTTGGATGAATAAAAATATAATTGAATAGTTCAAATAGGATATTGTTTTTGACCGAGTGGTTTGTTCCTGGATTTAAAGCTGGAGGACCCATAAAATCTGTTCACCTATTGGCAGAGATGCTGCATAAACAGTTTGAGATTTATATTCTTACTACAAATAAAGACCACCTTGATAGTCAAGCTTACAAAAACGTTACGCCAGATGAATGGGTTCGAATGGGTGACAAATACAGCGTAATGTATCTAAGTCAAGTTAGCGCCTCAAAAATATTTTCCTGCATAAGGAACACACGACCCAAGGTCATATATATCAATGGTCTATTCTCGTTTTATTTTTCAGTTCTTCCAATTTTTTTTCGGTTAGTAGGTTTGTCAGGCGCAAAATTAATTATTGCACCAAGGGGAGTTCTTCACGATGGAGCCTTGAAATTTAAGAGGGTAAAGAAAAAAGTCTACTTATGGTTTCTGAAGTTTCTCCAATGGCACAAGAGTGTTGTTTTTCATGCCACGGATCAACAGGAAAAACTTGATACCCTGAAACATTTCCCAAAAGCTAACATTGAAATTATAGATAACATCATAGATCTTGAGAGATATAATCGAGCGATAGTTAGAAAAGAGAAGGGGTCGGTGAGGCTTATTTTCGTATCTAGAATAACACCAAAGAAGAACCTTCTTTTTCTTATAGATATACTATCAAATTTTTCCAATGAAATTCATTTATCAATCATTGGACCAGTCAATGATAAGAATTATTGGGATGTATGTCAGGCCAAAATTGACAGCTTACAAGAAAACATATCAGTTGATTACTTGGGTGCTAAAAAACCCGAAGACGTCCGTTCGGAACTTGTTGATCACCACTTCCTTGTTTTGCCGACATTTGGTGAGAATTTTGGCCATGTGATTGCAGAAGCGCTTGTACAGGGCGTGCCTATTCTGATAAGCGATCAAACTCCTTGGAAAGACCTGAAGAAAAAAGAAATAGGTTGGGACATCAATTTGAACAACATTGATTTGTGGCGCCAGACAATAGTAGATATTGTCGATATGGATGAGTTACAATATACTCATTTAAGCAATAATGCTTACAGATTTATAGACACGCAGTTCAACAGAGATGACATTGAAAGTAAGTATTTGAAACTATTGGGCTAAACTTAATGCCAGTACAATAGATAAGTTGTACTTTCCCACTTTCACAAATGTATATTCTTGGAATTAATGCATATCATGCCGATGCTTCTGCCTGCTTAATCAAGGATGGCAAGGTATTATTTGCTATTGAGGAAGAAAGGCTAAATCGCATTAAACATTGGTCGGGGCTCCCTGTTCGAGCAATAAAGTTATGCCTTGATGATGCGGGAATATCAATGAGTGATGTGAATCACATCACCGTATCCAAAGATCCCAAAGCGCGCTTCTTTGACAAAATACTTTACGCGATAAGAAATCCTGGACTTTTTCTAAGCGTAAAAAACAGAGCAGAAAATGCGTTGAAGGTACAAAGTGTCCTTAAGGATATTTATAACGAATTGAGCATTGGGGGAGTGTTATCTTCCGCTCCAACAGTACACTTTATTGAGCATCATAGAGCCCACAATGCATCGGCGTTTTACGCTTCCCCGTTTGAAGAATCTGCTTTATTGTCAATTGATGGAATGGGTGATTTTACGTCCACGATGTTGGGGTATGGAAAAGGGACAAAAATGAGCGTTCAGGATACAATTTCTTACCCTCACTCTTTAGGATACCTCTATATGGCCATGACCCAATTTTTGGGGTTCCGTAACCTGGGAGACGAATATAAGGTAATGGGCTTGGCCGCTTATGGCTCAGCCACTTTCTATCCTCAACTTAAGGAAATTATAGACATTAAGCCCGACGGACTATTTGAGTTGAAAAGTGAGTATTTCAGCCATTTCCGCCATGGCGTAAAAATGACCTGGGAAAATGGAGTTCCGAGTGTTGATTCCCTATATACACCTCAATGGCAGACTAAATTTGGTCCCATCAGAAGGCAAAATGAATCGATTGAAGAACACCATAAAGATTTGGCAGCTTCGCTTCAACTTATCACTGAGGAGGCCATATTCAGTCTTTGTGAAACTGTTCATAAAAAGACCAAATCTAGAAATCTATGTCTCAGCGGAGGGGTAGCTCAAAACTCAGTGGTGAATGGGAAAATAATTGACAATACTCCTTTTAAAAATTTATATGTGCCACCTGCCAGTCATGATGCGGGAACTGCGATTGGGTCTGCATTGTATTTTTATCATCATATAAGGGGTAAGGCAAGAGGGGTGAATTTTCATAATCCATATACTGGTGCTAGGTATCTCAATGAGGAAATAAAATCATTACTTGATAAAAGGGGGATTCCGTTTATAGAATACGAAGAAGACAATATTTGCGAACATGCGGCTCAAGCGTTGATAGATCGAAAGGTGATTGGGTGGTTTCAAGGAAGAACGGAGTTTGGTCCTAGAGCTCTGGGAAATAGGTCTATCCTCGTTGACCCCACTAGGTTGGATGCCAAAGATCTGCTTAACATCAAAATTAAACGCAGAGAAGATTTTAGGCCATTTGCTACTTCCATATTAAAAGAAAGAGCAGAAGATTTCTTTGACCATGCGCATGATGCAAACTATATGGAACGGGTATTTCATGTCAAAAAAGAAAAAAGACATTTAATTCCTGCTGTTGTTCACACTGATGGTACAGGAAGAGTACAAACTGTGAATAAAGATCTAAATCCGAAATTTCATAACCTGATTGACAGTTTTTACAAAAAGACACAAATCCCTTTGCTCTTAAATACCTCTTTCAATGAAAACGAGCCTATCGTTAATGCTCCCGAATATGCATTAGATTGTTTCTTAAGAACAGATATGGATATACTCGTTTTAGAAAATATACTGGTTAATAAGAGTTGAGGCTCAAACAATGTAGAGGCCAACATAGGAGTCTTGAAGGTATAGGGTTTTATTTGTCAAATGACCGTGACGATATAGACTGCTCACTGCCTCACATACTCCCTTTACCCAATCATAAGTATTTATCAGCTCTGGATTAAAATCGTGCCACATTATAATACTCCCTTTCTTGCATTTAGATAGCACCTTTAAAGTATCTTGATATACGAATTTTTCATCGTGACAACCATCGATAAAAGCCAAATCAATATGATCCATTTGTGGTTCCCAGGTAAGTGTGTTCTCATATATCTGTTGAATGTTTGGACATAAGGCTTCTTTATATTCTCTACCTATTTCTTCCTTCTTTAGTGTCCAGGTAGTCATTTCTCCGCCATCATCGATGAGTTCCGGCGGAATATTGATGGTATAGATAGAGGCTTTTGGTGCATTAAGCGACATGTATTTAGTCATACGTCCGTAACCTGTACCAATTTCTAAGATGGTTCCTTCTCTTTGTTTCAAGTTTGCACAAGCTCCCAAGATCACTTGCATGTCCTTGGTAACTCTCCCATTGACATCTTCAAAGTTTTTAAATTCATCAGCCTCACAGTAGTCGAACTCAGGATCAATACTCCAGTCCATAGCTTTGTACAGATATTCTTTGTTTCTCACCAAAATCACGTTCTTCCGTAATGAACCTGGCTCATTCAGATATGACCGCATTAGTGTTGAGAATGCCTTTTTTATGGTTTTTTTTATCACAAAGTAGATTATTTAGAGTGGCAATATCTTAAAATTAGTCCCAAATGGGTTTTGTCCTGTTAAGAAAAGGCCAACCTTTGAAATGAGATAGTAATGGAGTGGTTTCGACAGGTGAAATCGTAGTGGTTATGGAAAAACTTACAGTAATTGGTCTTGGAAAACTTGGTATTTGCAACGCTTTGATCTTTGAAAGATCGGGTTTTGACATATTCGGTGTAGACTTATCTCAAGAATATTGCGATCAATTGAATAATAAAGAGCCCATTTTTGAGGAACCTTATGTGAATGAATATTTACTTGATTCTCAGTATTTTAAAGCTAGTACCTCCTTATCCGATGGACTTAGCTTCTCGGATACCATTTTTATAGTGGTTGATACTCCGAATGGAGGCGAAGAGGAGCATTATGATCACAGTAATTTGACTAGTCTTTTAAAGGGAATAAATGAAAATCGTGTCTCAAATAAGCATCTAATAATCTGCTGTACTGTGATGCCTGGCTATATTACTAATACAGCAAAGCCGCTGCTGAGAAATTGTCTAAATGTTAGTGTCAATTACAATCCGGAGTTCATTGCTCAGGGAAATATAATCAGGTCGTTTGAAAATCCTGATATGGTCCTAATCGGAGAGGATTCGAAAGAGGCAGGAGATGTGATTCAGAGCATTTATGAAAAGGCTTGCAACAACCAACCCTATTTCGCCAGAGTTTCACCATTAGAAGCAGAAATTGCCAAAATTGGCGTGAATGGATTTATTACGACTAAACTTTCTTATGCCAATATGATCGGTGATCTGTGCGATAATTTAGGAGTAGATAAAAATGAAGTACTTCAGGTAATTGGGTCTGATTCCAGAATTGGAAACAAATATTTTAGAGCAGGCTATAGTTACGGAGGTCCATGCTTCCCAAGGGACACTAAAGCACTGTCCAAGGTTCTCAAAAGAGAGGGTATTAGTACTATTTTACCTGATGCCACAGGATCTTACAATGAATTACATATTCAGTATCATGTAGCTCGGATGCTGCAGAGTGATCAGGAGGTTTTTGTCATAGAAGATGTTTGTTTCAAAGAAAATTGTCCGGTCTCAATTATTGAAGAAAGTGCTAAACTGAAAATAGCTTCAATACTCGTGAAACAGCACGGTAAAAAAATAATCATAAAAGATAGAGAAGCAGTGATTGATATGGTCAAGGCTGAATATTCTGGACTATTCGAATATGAAATAACCAATTAGTTTAGTAAAGACATACTTGCTTGGGTGGATTTAGGGAACAGGAAAGCTTAATTTTTACACCAGTTTTAACTGGAGGTCTAGGTAATCTGCTTTATCAGATAAGTGCAACTTTAAGCGTAGCAATAGACCGGAAAGGTAAAGCCATCTTTTATTTACAAAAGCCTCAAGACAGCAAAGATCATAGACCTTTCGGCGGCCACGAGTTGATTAAAAAACATGGCTTGCCTCAAGATCTGCAAGAACTGTTTCCTAAATTGAATTTCTATGAAAAGCCAATTCTGGCCTCAGACGTTCGACGTAGAGGCCAGGTTTTTCATGAGATGAGTAGTTTGAAATATTTTCAAATACCTACGAATGCCGGTACCACAGTACTAGAAGGTTACTTTTTTCATCTCAAGCATTATAGAGATAATTTACCTCAAATCATTGAGCAGCTAAAGCCTTCCAGTTCTATTGAAAATCATATAGGCTTAAAATATGGTCATCTTTTTGATGGAGACACTGTTTCGGTACACCTAAGGCTCGGTAACACCAACGACAATTTTAAAGTGCCTGATATTCCAATGAAGTGGTACCAGCAGGTTTTTGAGGAATTGCCACAAGACCTGAAATATATCGTTTGTTCTGATAAT
>CAZZHO010000132.1:0-5391 GCA_964653795.1 uncultured Roseivirgaceae bacterium
AACCATGCCAAAAAAAGAGGATCCGCCAATCCTTGTATTTCGCGTCATAGTTACGCTCTTTCTGATCCAAATTCTAACTTTCGGATCGGTTATCGCCCAGAATGGACCTGCAGGTGTTGGGGATAAGTCCGGCACTTCCAATGTGGTTTTCTGGTTTCTGGCGGATAGTATTCCAGGTTCCGATGGCGCAGATGTTACTAACTGGCCAGATCTTTCTGGTAGAGGCAATGATCTGACTCAAAGCAACGTAACGTTTACCCCTATTTTAAGAGACAATGTGGTTAATGGACGCTCTTCAGCGGAGATGTCTAAATCCAATGATCGCATTGTGATGAATCCAGTATCAGGAATGGCTTCGACGGCTATTACCTCTATTATTGTTTACAGGTCCACTGATGTAGGGTCTGCTCTTATTAGCTACAATGTGTCAGGTCAAGAGAATGAGTACTTGCTCTTCGATCAGACTAATCTTCGCACGTTCATCAATGGAAGTGACCTTTTATCGGGTCAAAATACTACCTCTTCGCAGTTTCAAATTCTGACCCACAGATGGCGTAGTAGTGATGGTAGAAATCAACTAATTCAGGACAATACACTCATCTCTAATAATACCCTTGAAGCCGGTTCTACAATCGCTGGTGGAGGCTCACTGGCACTGGCTGGTGAGCAAGATGGAGTAAATGCTGGTTACACCGAAGATCAAAATTTTGATGGTGATATAGCGGAAGTCATCATCTTCAATACATATCTGGATTCAGCTCAATTATCCGCTGTAAATAACTATTTATCAGCGCAATATGGAATAGCAATTGCCAATGACTATTTTGCTTTTGATGCGACTCACAATGCGGAATTAGGAGGTATCCTCCATGTAGGGTCCGATATTCAGAACACTGCGAACTCCTCCTCTTTTCTAAATATTAATTCTCCGACAGCTATGTCTACTGGTGAAAATTTGTTCTTTGCTCATGACAATGGAAGCGTTGGTTGGACCTCATCTGAAGCTCCTAATAGTGGAGTGAACATTAGGCGAATTGCCCGGGAGTGGAGAGTGGATGAAGACGGTGAAATTGGAGATGTGACAGTGCAACTAGATACTACCGGTCTGGAGGCAAGACCAAGCTCAGCGTACTCAAGGTTTGCTTTGATGGTGGATGATGATGGAGATTTTTCTTCTGGAGCGCTGGTATATGAATTGGACCCGATAGGAGGAAGCTTGTATGACATTGATGTCAATCTTAGTTCCGGTCAGTACCTGTCTTTTGCCACCATTATTCCAACCCTATCATTTGACAACAACATCGCCGGTGACTCTGAAGTCAATGATCCTACCATCAATGTTAGTTTGAATTACATCACACGAACTGCAGTGACCTTCAATTATCAAACGAATAACACCGTTCCAATTGGTGCCACTGCTGATGCAGCACTGCCTTTTGATGCGGGAGCTGATTACCTGAGCATACCCAATACGGTAGGAACTATCACAGCTGGCAATAGCGCTACCAGTTTTGTGCTCGATGTAAATCAAGATAGCGACATTGCAGGTGAAGAAGGAGACTCTTTGAGGATTGACCTGAGTAACCCGTCGGCTGGTGATATTACTTTTCTGTTTGATCGTTTGGTATACTCTATCAACGATGATGACAACCCAAGAAAAATATATTTTTCACAGGCTAGTTCATCTGTTGACGAATTTGCTGGGAGTATCAGTGTTACGGTCAATCTAACCCCATCCCAGGTTGATCCGACTAATTCAACCACGGTTGACTATGTGATCAACAATGCACCTGTAGGGGGCTCTACTGCCACTGGAGGTGGCGTCGATTACACCTTGGCAAACGGTACTTTGACTATACCGCCAAATTTCATATCTGGTACCATCGCAATTCCAATTGTCGATGATGTATTGGATGAAGCCAATGAGACTATCATTATTGATTTGACCTCTCCAACAAACGGGAGTTTATCCGGTACCGATCCAATTCAGCATACTGTAACGATCACTGATAATGAAGATCCACCTACGGTTCAATTCAATGTCACTTCGGGAAGTGGTGCCGAAAGTACATCACCTAACATTTCAATCACTTTATCAGCTGAATCGGGTGTTGACGTAACAGTGGACTATGTTGTGTCAGGTACAGCTGAAGGAAGCAACGTAGATTATACTTTTAGTTCGGCCGGTACTGCAACGATTTCGGCTGGAGCATTATTCACAAATCTGAATCCGACTATTCTGGACGACTCGGAGTTTGAAAGCAGCGAGAGTTTAGTTATTACCCTTCGTAACCCGCAGGGAGCTACCCTGGCTGCTGATAGCGTATTTACCTATACCATACTAGACAATGAAGGTGCTTTCGGGTTTTCTGGCCCGGCGGGAATTGCGGCTGACAATGGTTCATCTGCATTACAACTTTGGTTAGTGGCTGATAGTGTGTCGGCTGCGGATGGTGCTACTTTCAGTTCATGGAATGATGAATCAGGAAATGGTATAGTACTAGGGTCTAGTGCCGATGCAAGTACCGTAGATCCTACTTACAGATCTACACTAGCTACGATCAATGACCATGACTACATCGATTTCTCGGCGAGTGAAGCTGTACTGATCACTCCAGGGTCAAACTTCAATGGCCTTGCCGGAACTCAGTTTACGGTTTACTCAGTCCTGAGAGATCCTGAGAATGGTGCTGATCATATTGCTCCCATCCAATACGAGCGAAATGGAGATACCAATGAGTTTTTGATATTTCACAATACCTCATACGGAGCGGAGTTATTTGTTGATGCTAATCGGGATAATGCTTCTGGAAGGTCCGATGCTTCAATTGACGATGGAAACTGGAGAATATTCTCCTCAAGATGGAGAAGCGTTGACGGACAGATTCAATATTATTCATCAGGAGATTCATTGAGAACTGCCAACCTATTAGGAGGAGGAGTTATAGATGGAGGCGGAACGCTCTCAGTTGGTCATGAGCAAGATGGAGAAGACAATTACAATGATGTTGAGCAAGACTTTGATGGAGACTTAGCTGAGCTATTGATTTTCACTTCTTATCTGAATGAGACCAGAAGAATTTTGGTCGACAATTACTTCAGCACCAAATACGGTATCGCTCTCTCCAATGATGACCATTTCAATGAAGTGGCTGTTGGAGCGGCTTATGAGGTGGAATTAGCAGGTATAGGTCGAGAAGGAGAAGCGGATCAACATGATGATGCCCAATCAGCTGGGAGCTTAAGAATTAATAATGCCTCTAGCTTAGATATTGGCGATTATCTTCTTTTTGCTCATAACAATGGCGCTTTGACATATTCTACATCCGAACTGCCGGCTGGTGCTGACTCCCTACAAAGGGTAGCTCGGGAATGGGGTATAGATGAAACGGGTGATGTTGGTACTGTCAATGTAACACTTACAAATCCCGCTAGCTCTCTTGGAGGAATTCCTGCCAATACAACTGGCTATGTTTTGCTCATTGATGACGATGGCGATTTCGGAAATGGGGGAACTTCCAGTGTGGTAATGACTCCCTCAGGAAATGATTATGTGGCAACTGGAGTTGATTTAACTGATAGCTACATCACATTTGCCGCTCTAGGCATTAAGGCTAACTTCTCAGTGTCTTCATCCAGTGTGAATGAAAATGGGACTTCTATTAATGTAGAGGTTTCATTGAGCGCGGCACCTACCACTGGCTCTGTTACAGTTCTGTATAACGCAGAGACTAGTAGTACAGCTACCGAAGGTGCGGGACAAGACTTTGAGTTCAACGCTTCAACAGCATCACCATTGACTTTTGGTGTTGGGGTTCAAACCCAAAATATCACTGTTGATATCAATGATGATACTAACAACGAAATAGCTGAGACCGTAGTAATTGAACTCTTGAGTGCTACTAATGCCACACTTGGTGTTGATACTCTGCATACACTAACTATCGTGGACAATGACGCTTTGAGAGGGGGATCGACCGGCCCCGGTGGTGTTAGGAGAGCAGCTGCTCTTGAAGCATGGTGGCATGCGGACTCAGCAGTATTCAGTGATGCAGGATCGACGTTAAGTACGGATGGAGGTAATGTTTTGCAATGGAATGATCTTTCTGGTAGTGCTCAGGTACATCACGCTACAGCCATCGTCAACTCATCATCTCCTAGTTATAATCTTTCTTCGGGCGTTGTAAATGGTATGCCAGCGATTGATTTTACTGGCAGTGATTCACTATTGACCATTACAAACGAGTCAGGCATAAATGAAGGTGGTCCTTTTCTGGCTAAGTCAATAGCCATAGCTTTCGAAACAGGGTCTAATGTCACTGATAGGCAAATCATTTATGAGCAGGGAGGTGGATCCAATGGATTGAACATCCGAATAGAATCTAATCAAATGATTGCAGCTATCTGGGATAATGATTGGACGGATGTTGCCAATGGTTATTATCAGTTTTCAGCTCCAGTAACAGCTAATTCATCACATGTTATAGGGCTTGAATATAGAGGTGGCTCCCAATCTATTAGGGCTTCATTTGATGGTACATTCTCAACTCCTTCCATAATCCTGGCAGGAGCAGGGAGTGATTTTGATAGCCATGGTGGAGATGTTGGTTTCGGAGGTATCACCGGGAGTACAAGAACGGATGTAGATTCTCCGGGTGATGGGGAGTACTTTGGAGGTAAGATCATGCAAGTGTTGAACCTGAATGATTCCTTGAATAGCGCAGAGACCGTGATTGTAGGGAATTACCTTGCGGCTAAGTACAACGCCAATTTTGGAGCTAACAGCCTCTACGGATACAGTACCACACATGCTCACGGAGTTATCGGTATTGGGCAGGTAGCAGGGGAGTTTCATCTTGGTTCTACATCTGACAGCCTGTTAACCATCACGAACCCCACTTCCATTTCGAATGGCGATTTCTTAATGTTGGGTCACGACAATGCTTTGGCGACATCCTTTGTCAATACAGAATCACCCGATTCAACAATCGAAAGACTTTCAAGAGAATATAGAGTTACCAAGACGAATGATCTTGGAGCTGTTACCATCACAATAGATACTACGGGCCTCCCAAATCCGTCAGCGGGCTACACCACTTATGCCTTATTAGTGGACAGTGATGGAGACTTTTCTTCAGGAGCTCAGGTACTCCCGATGACAAGGGCAGGTGGACCTGATTGGACTACTAGTGTGAATTTTACGGATGGAGATTTTTTCACCATCGCTATCATCGAGCCGGTGGTGTATTTCACTTCTACCAGCTCAAGTCAAACGGAAGGTGCTACTCCGGCCAATATTGAAGTCAGATTGAACTACGCTACGGTAGCGAATGTGACTGTGAATTTTGATACTACGGCTGTCACTACTGCGGTAAGTGGTCAGGACATTAC
>CAZZHO010000132.1:5491-12991 GCA_964653795.1 uncultured Roseivirgaceae bacterium
CTGTGAATTTTGATACTACGGCTGTCACTACTGCGGTAAGTGGTCAGGACATTACGTATCCTGCTCTGCCTAGCTCTGTGGTGATAAATGCAGGAAGTACTGTTACCAATATTGCTTATACACTACTAGACGATATGCTCCTTGAAAGTGCGGATGATACGGTCTTGACACAAATTACTGGTGCCACTAATGCATTGGTGGGACTTCAGAATCGGCACACTTTATTGATCAACGATAATGACAATTCGCAAGAAATCGATTTTAGCGTCACAAGTGTATCGGTGGATGAATCGGCAGGCGTAGTAAATGCAATTCTAAGATTGAATTCAGTCAATAACAGTGCTAATACAACTGTTAACTATACGGTGCTTGGATCAAGTACCGCTACAGAAAGCTCGGACTTTACTTTAGCTAACGGAACAGCTCAAATTGATCAGAATCAATTAACAACCAATCTTATCATTCCTATCACAGACGATTTGAGTGATGAAGATTCCGAAACCATTATCATCGAACTCTCAGGGCCTGTAAATGCAGCCTTGGGCATCAATACTCAGCTGACCATCACCATCAATGACAATGATGCTGCCCCTGCACTAAATTTCACTAATGTCAATTTTAGCTCGGCTGAGAATACTTCGCAGGCAAACTTCACTGTCGGGGTTAGTCAGGTGTCAGGAAAGACGATCACTGTGGACTATGCGGTTGTAGCCGCAAATACTACTGCTTCCAATTCGTCTGATTATACACTTTCAAATGGTATCTTGACGATTCCTGCTGGAGCTTCGACACAAGACATTACGGCAACTATCACAGATGATATTACGGAGGAGGTAGATGAAACACTACAACTCAGGATATTTGACAATGGTAATCTTCTGAATGGTACCATAGGAGCTGCTGATACAGCTACTTATATCATCGAAGACAATGACAATGGTGGTTTTAGGGGCCCGGGTGGAATATTGGAGCCAAATGGATATACTTTTTGGTTGAGGTCAGACAAATTCGTCGAGAGAGATAGTATCACCGGTGCATTGGCAGGGAACGGATCTCGAATACAGCGATGGAGAGACTTTAGTACCAATAGCAACAACGCTAAAGGAAATACCGGTGCTGAGCCATTTTACTTGCTAAATGCCGTAAATGGAAAACCTTCGGCGGAATTTGATGCAGTAAGCTCTTCTTTGGTTATTGATAATGCTCCTGAAATCAATGATGGCAATGGGCCTTATAACACTAGAACCATTGTTGCAGCCTTCCAGGCAGGATCGGATATCCTCTCTCAACAAGTGGTCTACGAAGAAGGAGGAGGGACTAATGGATTTGTTATTTTCATAGAGGATGATAGCGTTTTTGTAGGAGCGTGGGCGGAAAGTGCTTCTGTTCCTTGGGCCTTTGATACGGTAGGAACTGCGATTTCAGCGGGTCAAACTATGGTGGCGGTACTGGAATTTAGTGTGAGTGATGGAGGAAGGCTGACAGGGTATTTTAACGCTGACTCTGTAGGAACTAAAACTGGTAAAAACGAAGGCGTTCCTAATCATGGCGGCGGGATTTCCATTGGAGGTTCAGATGATGGATGGAATTTTGGGAGCGGCGATTTCTTTACTGGAGAAGTGATGGAAATCATGTTGCTAAATGGTCTGCTTTCTTCTTCTGAGAGAATTATCGTGGAGAATTACCTAGGGTCCAAATACGGTGCTAATCTGACCAATTCAGGAAATGACTACTATGCTCATGATGTCGTCCATGGCTATGATGTGATTGGTATCGGTCGGGACAAGCCGGATGATTTTCATATTCAATCACAGTCCGATAGTTTGGTGACCGTCAGCAATGCATCTGATCTTGATGTTGGAGAGTACTTTTTCCTAGGAAATGACAATGCTAGTATCTCAGGTTACATCACTACTGAAGTGCCCGGTACTCAACTAGAGAGATTGAGAAGAGAATGGAGAGTAACCGAGACTGGTAGCGTTGGGAATGTGACCATTTCCATTGATACGGTAAGGCTAGGGATATCACCCACATCAGGTTTTACAGAGCACGTCTTGTTGGTGGACAGTGATGGGATTTTCACCTCGGGTGCTACTATTTTACCAATGACCCAGGTTGGAAATGGGTTTGAAGTGACAACAGATTTGACCAATGGTGATTACTTCACGTTTGCAGTTATTCGACCAGAGATTCAATTCAATAGCTCAGTGTCCAATTCTTCTGAGACCGTAACATCTGGCAGTATTGCAGTTTCGCTTAACTATCCACTAATTAGAGATATCTCATTCACAGCCACAGAAACAGGAGCGGGATCTGCTACAGAAACCACTGATTTTACTTTTACCGATGGTCTCATAACGATTGCTGCAGGTGAGACTTCCTCAAGCCTTGCCTTGAATGTGGTCAATGATAGTGAGGTTGAGAATGACGAAACAGTAACAATTCAGTTGTCAAGCCCTTCCATTGGTATTATTGGATCCAATAGCACTCATACCTACACGATCAATGATGACGATAATTTTAGAAAAGCCAATTTTGCAAGATCTGATTCTACTAACACGGAAGATCAGGCACCCATTCAAATTGGAGTCTTTCTTAATGCACCCAATACTTCCGGAACTACTGAAATTTTCTACTCAGTAACGGGAGGCAATGCTACCAACGATAGTACTGATTTCTTTGTGCAGGCTATCGATACCTTGAGATTTCCCGCCTCGCCAGCTTCCGGTGATACTTTACAATTCATCGATATCAATGTTATCGATGACTTATTGGATGAGGATCCAGAGACGATTATTATATCCCTTACTGGAGGGTCGGGCGCTACTATTGGAGATACTACCGTGTTCACCTATACTATCAATGACAATGATGCGCCACCTACCGTGTCATTCACTACAGCTTCCAGGTCTGGGGTGGAGAGTGCGCAAACTGTGGATTTAGCCATCGAGCTATCGCAGGCATCAGGGAAAGATATTGTGGTGCCTTTTAGCTCAACGGATATTTCGACTACTGTAAATGCTGATTACCAGTTACCCTCAAGTTCGGTTACAATTTTCGCTGGAAATACTACAGACAGTATCCAGTTTGTAGTTTTGAATGACGGTCAGCCCGAATCGAATGAGCAGCTTTCAATAAACATCGGTACACCTACTAATGCAGCCGTAGGAGCTACATCGGCACTGACTTACACCATTTTGGATGATGACGGGCTAGGCTTCCGAGGACCTGGTGGTATTGGCAACCTCGACGAGCAAGTCGCATTGTGGCTAAGAGCTACTGATCCAGGCTTTGGGTTGTCGAATGGAGATGCTATTTCTAATATTCAGGATAGAACCAATAATGGTAATAACGGCTTTCAAACTGTTGCTGCAAGTCAGCCACAATATTTAACCAATAACTGGAATAGCAGACCTGTCTTCTCTTTTGATGGGAATGATCTTATCGAACTCAATGATTCTGATCAGATCAATACGGGCGGGCCATATGACCAAAAGACAATCATGGTTTCGTTCAGAACCTCGGCTGATGTCACTACCAGGCAGATGATCTATGAAGAAGGTGGAGGCGTGAGAGGTTTAAGTATTTACATTGATAATGGATTCCTATACATCGGCGGATGGAATAATAATGATGATGATGGAGGAGCTACTACACCATGGCCAGCTCCAGGACCTCCAACGAATTATACGGTTTTTTCAACAAGGCCTGTAAGCGCGAATACCAACAACTATGTATTTCTTCAATTTGACTTCCTGGCAGGAACAGGTACGATTGATGGTGATGTAAGAGCTTCTGTGAATGGAGAGGCTTTAGTTCCGGTAACTGGTGCCGGAAGACTTTTTAATCACCCAGGCGACATTGGAATTGGAGGTATCAACGAAGGTACTGTTGTCCACGATGGAAATGAAGGTTCAGTTCAAAACTACAATGGTAACATTGGTGAGGTGGTAGTTCAGAACTTAGTTTACAATCCAGCTCAATATGTTATTGTTAACAACTACCTGTCAACCAAATACAATGTACCGCTTACTAGCGTTCAGGATGTTTATGCTCATGATGTGAATTACAGCTACGAGCTTTTTGGTATTGGTCAGGTGAGTGATAGTTCCCATACAGACGCACAAGGTCAGGGAATAGTTAGAATTCTCAACCCCAATGATCTGAATAACAATGAATTTCTAATCGCCGGACATGACAATGGAAGCATTTCGTCCTGGAGTTCAAGCGGCGTGCCATCTGGAGATGTTACTAATTTTAGAAGATTACCACGTACATGGAGGGTGGATGAGACTGGTGATGTAGGTACCGTGACTGTAAGGCTGGAAGCAACCAATTTGCCACCGCCTCCAGTAGGCTTTTTAGCGAACTATGTTTTATTGGTCGATGATGATGATGACTTTTCATCAGATGCGACAGCTTATCAGTTAGCGAGTAACGCAGGTTACTTTGAAGTAGCAAATGTCAATATTCCTACAGATGGATATTTCACTTTTGGGCTGGCTAACCCAGTGATAGGGTTTAATACAGCCAATGCAGATGGAGCAGAAAATGAGGCGGTGACGAGCCTTCAGGTTACGCTGAATTATGTTACTCAGAATACAGTGACTGTGGACATAGACTCTACAGTCAATAGTACTGCACAACCTGCAGATTTTAACCTAACATCTACTACAGTTTCTATTACCAATGGTAATCAAACAGCCAATCTTCCATTAACTATTGTCAATGATTCTGACGAGGAAACCACAGAGAATATTCAATTGGTTTTAAGCAACCCAAGTACAGGGTTGATTAGTGAGGCGGATACTGCAGTCTATGACATTTTAGATGACGACATAGGAAGAAGGATTCAATTCATCTTATCTGATTCTACAGGACAGGAGGCGGATTCTCCGGCGTTGATCAGGGTATATACTGACTCGCTTTCCACTACCGATTCGTTGAGAGTATACTATGAGGTCATAGGAGGTACAGCTACTTCTGGAAGTGATTTTGTATTAGCAGCGGATTCTCTGAAATGGGGACTTTTTGGAGATAACCCTAATGATACCATCAGATCAATATCACTCACTATCAATCAAGACTTATTAGACGAGACCACCGAAACGGTACAAATAAGACTATCTGCTCCTTTCCAGGCTGGCCTGGGTACACAACGAGACTTTACCTACAGCATCACGGATGATGATGTGACTCCTTCAGTAGATTGGTCAACTACCACTGGTTCTGGTCCGGAGACAAATACTTCGGTAATTGCGATAGTAAGTCTGTCAGCTGCTTCAGGTCAGGACGTGACTGTTAATTACTCTGACCAATCAACTGACCCACCTACTCCTGGGGGAATTGATTATGATTTACAGGGTTCGAGTATCATCATTCCTGCTGGGCAGACACAAGATACAATTACCTTCTCCGTATTTGATGACGCGATTGCTAATGAGGGAGCAGAAAACGTAATAATTAGAATTGACGGAGCTGTCAATGCTACAGCGACTGGAACCTCCACTTTTACCTATACTATTTTAGATGATGAAAGTGGATTTGGTCCGCTTGGTCCTGGAGGTATAGGAGACGAAGATGAGATCGCTTTTTGGCTCAGAGGAGATGCTGAAGTCTTCTCGGACTTAGGTACCACCGCCGCTACTAATGGCGTGAATGTTCGTCAATGGAATGATCAGGGTGGCAACACCAATAACGCTATTGACGGAACATCTTCAGCAGCAATCGATAGCGTGCCTTCTCTCTCTAGTTCAGTAGCTGCGGCCAACAATCAAGCAGGACTAAGATTCCAAAATACCAATTTTGAGTTTTTGACCATAGCTGATGATAACCTGATAAACAACAATGCCAATGATTACACTCAAAAGGCGATGACAGTTGTTTTCCAGACAGGACCTAATGACCCACCAGCCTCTAATGAAATGATTTATGAGCAAGGTGGTGGCGGCAATGGCTTCAACATCTATCATGGAACGGATGGCGACTTGCATTTTGGAGCTTGGAGTACAGGATCCAGTCCATCTTGGGGATATACTGAGGTGACAGCTCCGGTCAACGCTGACCAGGTTGTTATGGCAATATTTGAAATAGACGCCTCTAACGGGAACCTCAATGTATACATAGATGGTAATGCTGTTGCCACGACTTCTACCGGTGTGAGTTCGGTACTCAATAGTCATGGTGGTGATGTCGGTATTGGAGCGGTCATCAATGATACCAGATTCAGTACTGGCACATTCAATGATAACGGCCATTTCTTCGATGGGACCATTTTTGAAATGGCAGAATTCAATGAAAGAAATCTAAATATTCCGGCAAGAAGAATTTTACGCAACTACTATTCGACCAAATATGGTATCAATATCGGCGGTGAAGATCTCTACGCCCACGACACTCAGTATGCAAATGAACTAATTGGGATTGGCTCTCAGTCAAGTGAGTTGCACGTGGCTTCCCAAGGGTCTGGAATATTGAGATTGGACAATCCTCTTAGTATTGATAATGGTGATTACACACTTGTAGGACACAATGGAGGCAATGTTAGTTCATTCTCGACAACCGATACACCAGCGTCATTCGGCAATGTTTTTATGCAGCGATTGGAAAGAGTGTGGCAGGTAGATGAAACGGGAGATTTAGGTCAAATAAGAATTGCGATAGATACATCAAGAGTGGGTGATCTTCCTACAGGCTTTTCGGAGCTATTCCTAATGATAGGTACCAGTCCTAATTTCACCTCTTTTGACACGTTGGTGCGTATGAATGATACATTCGGCAATCTTCTGAGGACCAATTTCGATTTTGCTGATAATCAGTACTTTACATTGGCAGCTGTTCAAAACGTGTCAGCTCAGTCGGGCCCATGGAATGACCCGGCTACCTGGACCATAGGAATTCCATCCATCGATGAAACTGCTTTTTTAAAGGATTCTGTTTATCTGACTGCTGACGTTACTGCTTCTACAGTGGTAGCTCTGGATGACATGTCAGGAAGAGGAAAACTAAATCTTGGAAGCTATACCCTCAATGTTCGTGATTCTTTGCTGATCCAAGGATTTGGACCACCTACAAGAGATAGTACCACTTTCACTGCGAGTACGGGAACAGTGAATTATGGAGGTCCCGGTACGGAGATATTTATTCAGCCACTGGTATACTATAACCTAACAATCTCAGGTCAGGGTAGAAGGCATCTACGAAGTGAGACGGTCATTCAAAACGATTTTACTATAGATGACAATCCGCAATTGTTGACAAATGGCAACAATATGCAGATTAGGGGAGATTGGAATAGCGCCATCAATGCCACATTCACACCTGGTGGTGGTACAGTCATGTTTAATGGATCCGGCCCTCAAAGAATAAGTCCTACGAATCAAAGAATCACCTTCGACAACTTGATGATTCAGAATGCTGGAGGGGACGTGACGTTAGGGGATTCTGTGGAAGTTATGAATGTACTTACACTTTCTCAGAATGATCTCATACTGGGTAGCG
>CAZZHO010000133.1:0-12928 GCA_964653795.1 uncultured Roseivirgaceae bacterium
CAGTATTAGTGAGATGTAGAATATAATCCTCTTCATGATTAAAATTAGGTTAGAAGTGAAAAGTAAGATTTCTACCAGGATAACACAACGCACTATTTACAAGCAGTCATTATTGTACATGAGTAGCATGAAGACCTCCTTCATTACTATCACCTTGAAGGCCCCTGATCAACTCCCTACATGAATTTTAAGTCATGTTAGGTCAATCTCGAAATAGGACTATTCGATCAATCTAAATATAGGATATCGGAGGAATTCTGGCTCCCGATGCTCAGAACGTTGAAAGATAAAATCAAGTTGGCGATACGCACTCTCCGCAAGTGAAGGATCGTTCTTTTTTGCTTGCTCTAATTCTTCCTTTATAGACGGATTCTCCTGCAAAATTTTCAAAGCATGATCCTCAAAAACATATGGAGAAAAATGCTCCTTCTGTTGAAGTACGGCATCAAAGAAATTCCAGGCAAAGAAGGAGTCCGGTGCTTCTGGTTCCAAGGTTTCTACTATGTATCGATTGCGCCACTGGTTGACCGGAACCATCAAATCTCCCTTCCTAAAAGACAACATTTCTTGTTTGGTTGAGACCTTGACGTTGTAGTGTCGATAATGACCTTCATAAGGAGATTTTACGGTTTCATAGTCGTCTATCATGTACACTTCCACTTGAAAGGACGTATCGTTGGGTAAAGCCGACATAGTTACTTGGTTTACTTCCAGCAAGTCAATGACGCTTCTCCATTGTTGTGGGACGATATAAAAGTCCGGAGCCGTAATAACCTTATTAGCGACATAGTCCTCCTGAAACTTTACTTCTTTGGTAAAAGGCTTACTACGATCATACTTCAGACGACTCAAACCAGAGATTTCACTTTCGACATAAGTTGGCTCGTATCCACTGAACATCAATGGCGTAAATCGACTGGTATCAACCTTCCAGGATATTTCGAATTGCTTTTGACGGGCTATTTTCGCCTTAGTCTCATTCCTTACCTCCAACAGCTCCTCTCCTTTCTCATCGATGAATTCCAGCATGGTTTCCATCAACGCATAGGTGGATTCAACTCTTTGCTTGTAGGTCTTCAGCATATGCGTTTCGCTCATGTAACCAATCGTATGAAACAATGCAGCATAACCAGTCGAGTACCTGGGCCAATCTAAGAACTGCGGCCAACCATTGTCAGGGGTTCGACCCCAGGAATTCACATATGGGATGGCATCAAAACCTCGCTCTTTCATTACTTCATAAGTGTAAGGCATGAATACCTCATCTATATAAGCCCCCAGCGCTCCACCCATCTTATCTTTCTGGGAGTTAACCAGGGTGATGATGTGCTGATAGTCTGCTCCATTGCTAACATGAGTATCCAAAAACAAGTCAGGATCATATATCTGGAATAGCTCCTGAAAAGATCTGGAATTCCGAGTGTCAGTTTTGATGAAATCACGATTCAGATCATAGTGTCGGGCATTGCCCCTGAATCCATATTCCTCAGGGCCATTTTGATTGACTCTTGTTGTGGCATTTCGATTGAGGGTACCACCAATGTTGTAAAATGGAATGATCGCAACGGTTGCTTTGTCGAGTACCGCTTGGTATTGCTTCTTATTCCTAAGGATATTCCTCGCCAACATCTGGCTAGCGCTTATGCCATCTGTTTCCCCCGGATGAATGGCATTGTTGATCAGTAGTATTACTTTTCCCGCATCCCGTATTTCCTCAACCGACTCTTCAGGACCATCATTGATTAAGACGACATGTATAGGAATACCTATGTCTGTAAGTCCATGACTTGAAATACTAAGCTCGTCGAACTCCTCATCTAAGGCTTTATAAAAAGCCATTGCCTCGTCGTAGTTAGCCGATTTAGTAAACTCAGATTGTTCATAAACAGTGACCTGACCAACCGAGATTTGAGCAAATAACAAACATGAAAAGAGGCATAGAAATCGCATGACATCAATTTTCCGCCAATGTTAGGAAATGAATATATCAAAAACCTGACCGTATATGGAAAACCAATAAATGTTATCCCACCATCTCCGATACGGCCCTTAAAGCTGATCGCGCCGCAGTATGAACACTACTCCACTCATTAAGTTTTTAGCAAATAGAGCTAGTATCAACCGGAGACTTTTCACTCCATCTTTTCCAGACCCCATTTACTCATAGCATCAATTACTGGGAAAAGACTCTCACCGTAAGGTGTAAAGAAGTACTCCACCCTGGGCGGTATCTCGGGATAAATCTTACGTTCTAAGATTCCGTCTGCTTCCATTTCTCGTAATTGTTTGGTTAGCATTTGCTTGGTCAAGCCTTCCACACCTCTTTCTAAAACCCCAAATCTGTTCGCACCTTTTCGGATAAGATGAATGAGGATCGGCTTCCACTTTCCCCCAATCTTACTGACGCAGAAGGTAACTGGACAATCACTGTGTTCAATTTTTTTTGAATTTTCTTCTTTCATAACTATCTGATAATCAACATTAGTCATTTTAATATGACTATACCATTTTATTATGACTACTTGATTAAAACATACAATGTTAGAAATTTTGACTCAAAAACATACAAGTTGAAATCAATTAAAAACATGCTTTTGGCGATGATAATGACTGGCTCAGTCGCTACGCACGCACAGCAACAATCAAAAATTATGGAACAACAACCGAAAACCCTTGAGGAAGTAAAGGCCTTTGCCCTTGGTGAATGGGAAAGTCTGTCAGTAGAGCTGCGACCAGCGGAAGATCGTACAGGCTCAGGTACGGTCAATTCTACTTTCCTAAAAAGAAACTTCAAGTATTTGGAAGGAAATAAATTCATCGGGACCATCACCATGTTTATGGACAACTATGGTCAGGCCCCTCTTATGGAGTTTGAATTCAAAGGTGAATTGGTTTGGGGTGAAGAACATCCCATCGCTGATGGTGCCTGGAAAATAGACTATGTCTTGAATGAAGGATTTGGCGTAACACCTCTGAATGACCAGGCGGCCATGATGCTCAATCAGGCATTACCTCCGGGCGTTCCAGCTTTTGAAGCCAATGTAAAGCAAGATATTCTGAAGAAGGCCTTCCCGATGTTCAACATCGTAGAAGGTCAGGTGGTATCAGACTATGACCTGATCTACTTCCAAAATGGTATGCTGTTCATGGGAGCCAAACATGTGGACGGGACTCCATTCGATAAGCCTGAGAACAGGCCACATCAGTTGCAAATCCCCTTAGTTAGAAAATCTTAGTCAAAATAAGGGTCCTGGATCATTCAGGACCCTAAACCTTCAAAATCATGAAAGTACAACTCAAATGGTGGTGGTTCATACTGCCAGCTTATCTCACACTTTGGTCAGTTGCATTCAGCACATGGAATCTTTTGGATCCAAATGGGATGATGGCATCTTTTGGGTATTGATACTGGTGGAGCTACTGATTTTATCATGCTGAATTCAGCGGCGCGATAAATAGCAATTTCAATTGCCATGATCATGGGCATCTGGTGGTTTCGCACCTATTATTCCATACTTACAGCTCTGATTACCCGATTGACAATGGACCTATTGGATCTCTATGCCGGTATACAAACTGACATCATTCAGGATTTTACCGGTGTATTTCAGTCCTTTTTCATGTTTCTGTTACCCAACTTATTGACGATCTACTTACTGATAAGATCTCAAAAGGGAGCTAATCAAAACTGATATTGCTTGTGACTTTGCAGCAGTGAGTTTCATTAAACATAAGCTACGCCAATCCACTCCGCGACACAGGCTGGTTTTTCATGGCCTTCTAATTCAAAAACAACGTTGAGCTTGTACTTAGCACCGGCATCCTGCGGTTCGTACTCCATCAAAGTCATTCTGGCCCGTAGCTTGGCTCCGACAGGCGCACCACTGATAAAGCGTACCTTATCTAATCCATAGTTGACGCCCATCTTGACGCCTTTAATGGCGATGGTGGATTCAGCAAAATGAGAAGCTAATGATAGAATGTAAAACCCATGCGCAATTGTTGTTTTATAAGGCGAGTATTGCTTGGACTTTTCAATATCGGTATGAATCCACTGTTCATCTTTCGTCAGCTTCCCAAATGCATTCACTGATTCCTGATCGAGTATGACCCATTCACTTAATCCAATCTCTTTACCAACATATCCGGCAAGATCTGAGAGGTTTTCAATGGTGGTTTTGAAGGGTTGATCCATCATTCTCTATTTAGGTTATTAAATCGGATACATGCCACCATTGGCGTGTAGGGTGATACCACTGATGAACCCTGCTTCCTTGGAAGCCAGGTACAAATAAGCATAACCCATATCTTCTGGAGTTCCAATACGTTTTACTGGGATTTGACTAACTCCGGCATCAATGATCTCTTGTGGCATGCTGTCTGACATTGCTGTTTTGATAAAGCCCGGAGCCACACAATTGACTGTGATATTGAACTTGCCTACCTCCCGACACAGTGATCGTGTAAAACCTTGAATGGCTGCTTTGGAAGCCGAATAGTTCGTTTGGCCAAAAGCCCCGGCCATAGCATTGATAGAGGAAGCACCCACTATGCGTCCATACTGCGCTTCTATCATATGAGGTAGCACGGCCTTGGATGTAACAAACAAGCTTTTGGTATTGACCTGCATCACGGCATCCCACTGCTCTTCCGTCATCTTCATGAAAGATTTATCCCGAATAATGCCGGCGTTGTTGATCAGGATATCAATCCGACCATGGTCTTCCATGATGGCCGCAACAGCCGTCTCTACTTCCTCCTTGGAAGTCACATCTACCTTTTGAAAACTGATACTACCACCCGATGATTTTATCTCCTCTACCACTGGTTGTCCATCAATAATATCCCAAAGTATGACGGTGGCGCCAGCCTCAATAAAAACCTTACAAATACCTACTCCTATTCCCTGAGCACCGCCAGTGATAATAGCGACTTGACCATCTAGCCTAAACATATCTTTCTATCTATTAAATCAATTGGGTTAATACTATTTGTGAATTGTAATCCTACAACTTAAACAAGCGCCCATTACCCTCAAAAGGAAACTGGAAATGAATTAAATTTCTACACTTATGCGAGCATACGTCATCACCAATCCGGGAGGGCCAGAATGCCTGGAGCTAAAAGAAATACCAGATCCTATACCTGAAAAAGGACAAGTTCATATTGCGATCAAAGCATTTGGTCTCAACAGAGCCGAGGCTATTACTCGAATGGGTGGATCTGGCAAAGCAGTACAATTTCCCAGGGTTATTGGGATCGAATGCGTGGGCACTGTTGTGAGTTGCCCTGGAGGAGAATTGGCAAAAGGACAAACCGTCGTAGCTGCTATGGGCGAAATGGGCCGCAAGTATGACGGCTCCTACGCCGAGCAAATGGTGGTGCCAGTGACCAATGCTTTCCCTATCGAAACCACATTGGATTGGACCACCTTGGGCGCTGTGCCAGAAACGTACTTTACCGCCTGGGGGTGTTGCTTTTCCTCTATGAAACTAGATCAATTCGATAGACCCAAAGTACTAGTGAGACCTGGTGCTTCTGCATTGGCCATTGCCATTACTCAGATAGTAAACCACATAGGTGGAGAAGTGATTGGCGTTACCAGAAGCGAACACAAAGTATCCAGGATGCTAGCAACAGGCATGAAGCAGGTGATCGTTTCAGATGCACAGGTGGCGAATCAGGTATTAGAAATCTGGCCAGATGGCGCAGATGGCATTGTAGACACCATTGTGAGTAAGGCAACTCTGGAAGATGATTTTAAGATACGTTCCGGAAAAGCCTATATGTGTTTAGCCGGCTCATTGACAGATAGTTATAACGCCTCAAAGGCAGGAAGTTTCGAAGAAGCCATGAGTAAACCGAGGGTTGGCTTCTATGATAGTGGTACCATCTCTGTGAAGAAAGATCTGGAGAAAATTCAAACCATTATCAAGCGAGTGGAAGAAGGCATCTACAATCCTCACATTGATTCGGTTTACGATTTTGAGGAGCTCATTTCAGCCCATGAGAAAATGGACAAAAATGGGTTTACGGGTAAGGTGGTGGTTAATGTCGCCCAAGGCTAAGAACCACACATAGACCTTATGAAAGGGCTCTTCGTACTTTCTATTATTAGTCTCAGTCTGTTTTTCTTGTTAGGTGTATTCCTCCTTTCAGAAGGCCTGCGCAGGAAGAGTGGCTACAGTTGGTTGGGCATATTCTTTATCCTCCTGTCTTTGAATTCCCTGGATGCCAGTCTCATCTTCAACGGCTTCTATTTTGATTACCCGGATTTCATTTTGTGGGAAGATCCCTTTGTCCTCCTTTATGGACCATTGATTTACTATTTCGGAAGACAACTGTCTGGATCGCTCAAGACTCTGGATATCGTTCATATTGCTCCCTTCCTGATATTAGAATTAGGCGTGGCGTATTTCCACCTGACGAGCAGTGCCGATTTGAAAATTGAGATCCTTCATAAAGTAGTGCAATCACAGATGGACATTCCCACTTTAGTAGGTTTCGGACTCATCTTCATTCACTTGTTCCTTTATCTCCTTACCACCAAACGTACTTTGCGC
Source organism: uncultured Roseivirgaceae bacterium (assembly GCA_964653795.1). Classification (GTDB taxonomy): domain Bacteria; phylum Bacteroidota; class Bacteroidia; order Cytophagales; family Cyclobacteriaceae; genus JAWPMT01. The sequence continues at coordinate 6,564 of CAZZHO010000133.1, forward strand.
AACTACGAGTCTGATATTCGCAAGTACTATTCCACACAAGAAGTGAAATGGTCGGTTGATTTCATCAATTTCATTTTGGTGATTTTCTCCGCTTCTGCACTCACCTCCTTACTACGTCTTTTATCCTATGAGTTGATACAGCTTGGTGTCTTGATTGGCTCTATTACTTTGACCATTTTATGGACATTGAGAGTACTTACAAAAGCCATGCGGCAACCAGTATTCAAACCGATCATAACTGTTGACAACTCCAATATGGAGGATGAAGTTGTGGCCCGACTAAAAGTTCAAATTGAAGACTATATCGCTACCAACAAACCCTTCACAAAACCTGATTTTACCATCAAAGACCTTTCCTCCGCTATCAATGAATCAGAAAGATCCGTTTCCAAAGTGATCAATCAATCTCTCGGCGAAAATTTCTACGACTATATAAATGGTCATAGGATCAATGAAGCCAAATCTATTTTTGATCAGAATCAGGATAAAGGCCTCACAGTATTGGAGGTCCTATATCAGGTTGGTTTCAACTCTAAATCCTCTTTCAATACCCAATTCAAAAAGAAGACCGGACTTACCCCCACAGAATACCGAAAACAAGCCAATTGATTGGTTCGAGTACACGTATTCGGTCGATATCCTAATGTATGATATGGTCATTTGATCCCAAAAAGATCAAAAATGGTAAATCAGGACAATCCACTTTCAACATCAGGGATTCTCATCAATCATTTCTATGCCGGCGTATTCATTACAGCCTTTTACATATTGGTGAGTCCCATGGTTATCCAATCTGGCTATCCAGGATTAAGCGTACTGCTATTAGCTGAAGTCTTCATTCTCTTACCACTTGTAGGCGGCCACATGCTGCTTTTGGGAAAGAGACTCACTGGGAAATTCACGCTAAACCAAGTCATCCAATATAGACGGAAAATGTCCTGGAAACAGTTCCTTCCTTGGATGTTAGGTGGTATGATTGTATCAGCCATCATCTATATCCCACTATACCCTGTAGGTCTTTACCTCAGGGAAACCGTCTTTTCCTGGTTACCCGAGTGGTACTTCAACCCAACCTTCGGGTCTGAAAACATGGAGCTAATAGGAAAGGTCTTTTTACTAGGCGTTTTCATAGATGGCTTCATAGGACCAATCATCGAAGAGCTATTTTTTAGAGGGTATTTGCTCCCCAGAATGGAACATTTAAAAAAGTGGGCACCCATCATAAACGGAGTGCTATTTGGGTTATACCATTTCTGGCAGCCCCATAATCTCATTGCTGTTTGTGCCATGGGCGTCATTCTCAGCTGGATCGTCTGGAAGACCAAGAATGTGTATTTGGGTATTGCGATTCACTGCGCCATGAATGTATTGGGAGCCTTGAGCGGCTACTATGCGGTAATGAATGGTGTGTTGCCAGGAAGGTAACCTCATATGAGCTGATAGCTGTATTGGTAAATTCGAATAATGGGAAGTGTCAGGACAATTGTCTTTCCTTCAGAAAGTCTTGACAAACAGACCCTAACCAAAACCTGTCAGCTCATGAAATCTTCCTTTCTTGTCTATTTATGCATACTCAAATTGAAGCATTTTTCGATAAGGATCTTCCCTATTTTCATGCTTATAGACATGCTATGTTCTTGTAGAGATGGAGCAGGCAACCAGGGGCAAATGCAGCTAGAGGTGGAAACACCCGAAACGCAGGTCGTTGATATGAACAATGAGCATCCTGTCGAAGTAAATACCATGCCTGTTGTTGAAATACTGAATACAAGCAATAACAATGGCACATTGCAAATCGACTTTCGAGTATCAGACGATGACTCCAACATCCAAATGGAGGTTTGGGGCTACGACCAAAGTGAAGAAGAGCTTCGGAACATAACAGAGCAGACCTCAGGGTCTGTAGGCGCGATAGAAACGGATCAGGACCTTCAGATTGCCATAGATATAAGCAATGCCAACTTCAGCTATTTTCAGCTTCGAGCAAAGGATAATTTTGAACCAGCGTTAGCTGACGTTCTGGACCTGGTTTCTGAAAAAAGAATTGAAAATGACATCAGCATGATGGAGGGCACTCGTCACTTTCGCTCTGGAGTGGAGCTATTGTCCCAAACACGTGGCTATATCAAAGATCAGTATGCCCTTTGTGGAGTGGCATCTGCTGAACATCGTTTCAATAGATCAGGAGAGATAGGTGTTAATATCATTGGGTCTATTGAGGGCATATCTCACAATCCTCCCCGAATGCTGATCATTGGACACTATGATACCATAGAAACCACGCCCGGAGCAGATGACAATGCTTCTGGAACAGCCGGGGTATTGGAAGCCATGCGCATTCTTTCCCAATTCAGCTTTGAATACACCATTGATTTTATTGCCCTGGATATGGAAGAACTTGGCCTAGTCGGAAGTAAGCGATACGTGGCTGAGATAGCCAAGGACCAGAACATCTTGGGTGTGATCAATTTTGAAATGATTGGGTATACATGCACCATGGAAGAATGTGCACACCTGCCACTTGCTAACAGCCGTATCTATAACATCGCGAGTGTCTTCGCTACTGACTTACAAAATACTTTCTCCAGTATAGGAGCGGATTATGTGCCTGAGCTTACGATTCAAAATACCGTAGATGATGGTAATCCAAACTTTCGAAGAAGTGATCATGCCCCCTTCTGGGATGCAGGCATCCCGGCTCTTTTCATTACTGATGGAGCTAACTTCCGAAATCCCCATTATCACCAAACCACAGACGAACTACAGACCCTTGACTTAGTTTATGCTACCAGAATCGTCAAGACAGCTGTTGGTACAGTTGCGAGCCTCTCCAATATTTCGCATCAAGGAGTAGCCACCATTGAAATGTAGGCGCCAAACTCGGAACTAGATTACCGCTTCAATAGCTTAAAGGCAATATCTCTACCCATTCCCTGCATCATCGCGAGGTTGATCCAAAAGAACGCAAATTGCTCCATGAGCTGAAACTTATCATTTCCGCCAACATCATAGCAAGCCCCAAAACCTGCATCTAGGGCTAATTGCATAGCCACCTTCTTAGCCATTTCACTATCTCCGCAAACAAAGGCATCTGCAGAATGGTCGTCATATTGAGGGTCTTCCATATTGTTGTAACCTGTGGTGTTGAAGCATTTAGCCAAATCTTTACTTTGCGTATTGGCTAATATGGCATCAGCGGTATTTGTATAACCCCCAGGGCCATTACCTCTTACTACATTCATACTGTCAATGATCACTTTTCCTGAAGTATCACCCAAAGACTTCACCACCTCCATTGTCGTCTTAGCCGGTGTAGCCAATAAGACTACCTCCGATTTATTCACCGCCTCAACAATAGAATAAGCAGTTGTATTCTTGTTTTGAAGAAGGTGCTGACCTTTGAAATTTCCTTTATCCCTAACTCCCAGCAAGATCTCATGACCTGCCTTGGACCATTTGGAGGCTAGTGTTCCACCGACATTTCCGGTACCAATTATGGCTATTTTCATTGCTTAAAATTCTTTTCTTACAAACAGTCCTGGGTTAGTATCAGTATTACTGTAGTCCTTCCCAATCCCAGTGAGGTTTAAGCCTAATCCAAACTGATAACCAGACCGGTTTAAACCTAATCTCATCCTCTGCACACTGGCTACATGACCTGACTTACCGAAGTTAGAAAATAACTCCAGACTTGAATAAAGTCTCCATCGATCAGATAGCGACGGTGTAAACCGCAATATCGAAAACCAGCCATAGCTCAGTTCTGTAGAAAGCTCCACAGAAGCTAAGGCAAACAGCATCCATTTATCATTCGCCTTAAAGAGATGAGCCCCGACATCACTGCCTGCACCGCCATTGGATATCCTTCCCAGAACGGTACCTCCTACTCCCGAAGAAGTAGTATAATTCAAATATGCCCCTGAGAATAGGTTGGTGTTGTCTTCGTAATCCACGGTGGCCCTGGTCCTGCTAAACAAGGACCATTTTCTTCCTGAATCAAAGAACTTCAGCCATTGCGCATCTGCAAATACCCTCTCCGTTCCTGGCATAATCTCCAGGCTTTGTCCGTTTAGCCTTATCCCCGCCAAAACCAGAAAGCTTGTAAATATGTATATCGCTTTCATCCATTAATAAGGGTGACGATGATTCGCCACCCACTTAGGTATTTACTTGGATAATTGTGCTACGACCATTCTAGCCGCCGCGGCTCCAGAGTTTTGTTGCTGACCCGTAATCAAATTTCCATCAGCAATGGCGTATGAAGAAAAAGCTGAAGCGACCTTGAAATTGGTACCCTGGATCTTTTTCGCCTCATCTTCTATCCGGTATGGTTGTATCTGCATACCTACCGCCTTATCTGCATAGTCTTCTTCGCTGTTAGCAAAACCTGTCCAGGTCTTACCTTTAACCAAAAGCTCCCCATTACTCTTTTTGGCTTCCAACAACAGTGTGGTGGAATGGCATACAGAAGCACTTGGCTTACCTGACTCATAAAATGATGCAAACAGTGTTTCAAGACCTTCATTACCTCTATAGGTGTACATTGGCCCTTGACCTCCAACCAAGAAAATGGCAACATAATCATCACGGTTGACCTCCGATAACTTCATGGTGTTTTTAAGCATGGCATTGAACCAGTCTTGTTGCATGTAGCCAAGAGAAATCACGTCATGTGATGAGTAGGCACTTGCATCTGTAGGGTCAGAATATCCATCCATTAAGATCTCACCTCCTTCTGTAGAGGCCAATTCCACCTCGTATCCGGCTTCTTGAAAAACATGCAAAGGATGGGTCAATTCTGCTGCCCAAAACCCAATGGGCCATCCGGTTTGCTCTGATACAGCGGGGCTACTTGCCACCATCAGAATTTTGCCTTTTGAAGGCATTCCATGTGCGTGTACATATTGCTTCACTTCCTCAATCGCCCCTTCCTTGCCAATGACAGGCGCACTTGAATTCTGCGACTTTGATTCACATCCCATGAATATCAAGCCACTCACTATGATTGTTACTAATAAGTTTCTCATCTCAAATACTTTCATGAGATAAAATTCGAAAATTGGCTTTCATTAGTTACTATACTTACTATTTTTAGAGATACTAACAAAAAAGAAAGTATACTGATAATCAGAAGATTATGCCAGAGTTTATGTACAAGAACAAGCTCTACTACAACCCGGTAGAGTTTGCTATGGATCGAATTGGGGGTACATGGAAAATGCCTATCCTTTGGAGGCTGAAGGATCGAATCATGAGATTCAGCGAGTTAAAAAGGGACATACACCACATCACGGATAAGATGTTGACCACCCAGCTAAGAGAATTGGAAGAAGAAGGTTTCATCAATAGAAAAGTATACCCGGTAGTACCGCCGAAAGTCGAATATTCCATGACAGATAAAGGAAAAACCTGCATCCCTGTAATTGAGACCATACGAAACTATGGCCTATTCTTAATCGATGAAGCAGGAATTAAACACGAATCCTGAATTACCATTGTGCTATGATCACCAATGCTCAACTCCACCATGTTATTCTGATCAAGATCATAGAGAAAGGTTTTGCCCCTACCAATCAATGGTTAGCTGAGTATTTCTCAACCTCCGTTAAAGCTGTTGAAGAAGCGCTTATCCAACTTCAGGAATATCATGGAGTGGTATTGCACCCTAATGAACCCAAGGTTTGGGTCATCCACCCTTTCTCCCTGGCACCTACTAACTTCTTTATAGAGTCAGAAAGTGGCCAATGGTGGGGCAATTGTGCCTGGTGTTCTCTGGGTGCCGCAGCCCTACTCAATAGAGATTTAACCATTTCTACAACTATCGGTGCTGAAAGTAAACAGGTGAAAATTGAAATCGTAAATGGACAAATTCAGGATAAAAGCTTCTTTATCCATTTCCCCATTCCCATGAAAAATGCCTGGGACAATGTAATCTATACCTGTAGCAACATGCTGCTTTTCGAAAACGAGGAGCAAGTCAAAACTTGGTCGATGCGCCATGATATTCCGCTTGGAGACATTCAGCCTATTGACAATATCTGGCAGTTCGCGAAAGAGTGGTACGGTAACCATCTGAATCCAGATTGGGAAAAATGGACCATTCAGGAGGCAAAAGAAATCTTCTCGAAACATCATCTACAGCACCCCGTCTGGAACCTGGAAGCGTCTAAAGAACGCTTTTAGCAACAGGTCTTCAACCGAGCTTCCGTAGGAACTAGATTTCACCAATCCCAGATTTGGCTACAACCTACTAGGATTTGGCTACAGCCAGCAATCCCACCGACTTCAGATTTGCATTGTTATCAACAAAAAACGAATTAAATCATGTCAAAAGTCTTAATAACAGGAGCAAACGGTGGTTTCGG
>CAZZHO010000134.1:0-1523 GCA_964653795.1 uncultured Roseivirgaceae bacterium
ATCATACCTCAGGACTAGGCACCTACTTTGATATTTATTATGCTGATGAAAACATCCCCTTCACGGACTTTGAGACCGCATGGGAGCAATATGGCATTCAGTTTCAACGGCCAGGACTTGTATGCGAGTACTCAAATCTGGGGTATGGACTACTTGATTATATCATTTCCGAAGTGACCGGCGAATCCTTTGCCGCTTATTTGGATTCAAGCCTATTCTCTCCGCTAAACATGAACGATTCTCATTTGGTGAAAAAAGAAGAGAGAAACGAATTGGCCAGAAAATATGGACCTGAGAATAAGGTTCTACCGCCCATTCAAAATAACACTCCTGGTGCTGGGAATGTAGCCGCAAGTGTTCATGACATGCTACTATTTGCTTCTCTTCACTTTCAGAACGGATTCAAGAATTTCCTGAGCGCTGAAAGTATTCTACAGATGCAGGACTATCAGGAGCCCAACGCCCTCTTCCATTATTACCAGGACACCTACTATGGACTCGGCTGGTACGGCATGGTCGATGACGGAGGCCAAAAGGTCATCTGGCATGAAGGCGGGATGATGGGCGCCAGTACCATGCTTAAGCTGTACCCTAAGGAAAACCTGGCCATCGTGCTTTTAACCAACACCTACAACTCCAACGCCATCAGAACGATAGCCGATGAGATGACCACTTTATTGATACCGGATTATCAGCCTACTCCGATCAACGAAGTAGCAGAATATGCAGGGGTTGAGTCTGACTCCACCTTTATCGGTACTTGGTCAGGCACCATGCAGATTGAAGACCAGGAAATACCTATTTCTTTGGATATAAAGGCCGAGGGAATAGATATTTTCTACATCGACAATGGATTCAACTCATTTTTGACGGATTATCAACCGTTGCCATATCGTACGAAGTTGCTATTTGGAGCGGTCAATCAAAACTATTTCATCGGGACAGGTACGGGAGAGCTCCCTACCCCGGACAAAAGACGGCTTCCGCACCTTTTGTCTTTTAAGCTATTCAAAGATCAAGACCTACTAAAAGGAACCATTGTGAACATGGCAGCAGCTGAGCGTGAATACTATGCAAGACCGTACTTTATTGAATTGTCAAGGTAATTATGGTATCAATTTTTGCCTTCAACTAAGGAATCGAGGTAATTTGGATGTTTCCTGATCAACGAACTCAAAAGCAAAAATGACCAAGACCTACAAGATACTTTTTACGGCAATAGCAATGGCTATTGCCGCCCCTTTATCTCATGCACAAACCTCCCTTGAAGCCATCGATCTGGAATATGGAGAATACAATGTAGGGTTTAGACATTACACGGCTATTGATAGCACCAGGACCTATCGCACTCACAATGAGTTTAATAATCGCTTCATATACCGACCCATCCCTATCAGTATCTGGTATCCAGCTCAGGCTCAACCCTCGAATAAAGAGCCACTGGTGGTACTCGATTATTTGCAGGTTTTAAAAGAAGAGGAAGAATGGGAAAACCTACCCAATGAATTCCTTATGGATTGGTT
>CAZZHO010000134.1:1623-7940 GCA_964653795.1 uncultured Roseivirgaceae bacterium
TTCATCAACACTGACCAAATCGGACTGATGGGGTTCAGCTTCGGTGGATTGTCCAATGCACTTACTGCCATGAAAAATCAGCCAATAGACGTAGTAGTCAGTTTGGATGGTACGGAGCGTTACAATTATGAGGTGCTTTCAAAATCAGCCTATTTCGATCTCGATAGGTTTGACATGCCTTATGTCCATTTTGCTCAAAAAAATATCCCGCAGGAAGTAATGACGGCCGAAAACTTACCCGATAGACTAAACTCCGAATTTCAACTGTTCGACTCCCTTGATTACAGCCAAGTCCACAGCTACAAGTTTCATGATCTAACGCACAGTTATTTCAGCTCATTTGGAGTCCTCTTCGCCAATAGGGACAAGCGTCAGGATAAAAGTGATGACCTAATCATGAAGTCCTATAAGATTCTTTGTGAACATGCTTTGCAATATCTCAATGCATTCTTAAAGAAAGACCCAGGGAGTGATCAATTCATCAGCAACACACCTGACCAAAATGGATTTCCGCCTACTCTCCTTACCCTCAAGACAAAAAAGGCACAAACTAAGGCATTCGATTATCAGGACTTCAATGATTTGGCCAGGCAACAACAATACGAGAATCTTATCCCTCTTTACAAAAAGACGTTGCAAGAATATCCTGACCTCCAACTGCAGGAAGGGATGCTGAATACACTAGGGCTAAGGCTTTCGTTTGATCCAAAAGAAGGCCAAAAAGGCATCAACGTCTTCCAACTGGCGGTGCACATCTATCCACAATCTGCAAACCTTTATGATAGTATGGCCGAAGCGTATCTGATGCAAAAGGACTCTAAAAATGCTGTAAAGTATTTCCGAAAGTCATTGGAACTCAACCCTGATAATCAAAACGCGATTGTCAAACTGAAGCAATTAGGTGAATAACAAGAGCCTTAAACTGTTGTCCATTATTTTCGCGTTTGAGGCGTTCATCTAGCTTACCCATTTTGTCATCCAAATTACCTAGATGCTACATGCAATTAAGTTGCATTTATGTATTTTTGTGTTATGGAGAAATCAGAAAAGTATAAAGACATCCTACGAACTCACAGTCTGCGTATTACAGATTGTAGGGTAGATGTTATTGAGTTCTTCCTGAAGGAAAAAAGAACCTTGCTCCAAAGTGATCTGGAGCATAAGCTTGATCAATATGATCGAGTGACACTCTACAGGACGCTAAATACTTTTCTGGATGCCGGCATCGTCCATAAAATACCCAACGCTACAGGTGTAGCTACCTATGGACTATGCCATGAAACCTGTTCTCCGGAGCAACACGATCACAATCACATTCATTTCAAGTGCAACAATTGCGGCGAAATAGAATGCCTCGATGATAAAGCTGTACCCTCGGTAACGGTTCCAACAGGATACCAAATAGAAGCTGTCAACCTGATTGTGGATGGCATCTGTGCCAAGTGCGCCTAAATCCAATGCGACTATCCTTTCTGGCTATTCTTTTATTTTCAAGCCTAGTCCTTCATGGCCAGTCCAAAGACTGTGACCTACAGATAGAGGGTAAAGTTTTCGAGGCGGGCACCAACAATCCATTGGCTTTCGCGACAGTCAAAATCTTAGGGACCGAAAGAGGAGTAGTGGCCAATGAGAAAGGAGAGTTCTTATTGCAAAATGTATGTGACGAAGTTGATTTGGAAGTAAGATTCATTGGCTATAAAACGGTCGTCCACCACCACGATTTTCACCATGGTAATCCCAGTATTTTCCTGGCTGCAGATGCAACAGAATTAGAAAGTATCGTAATTGAACAACTTCGAGTGGATGAACTCAAGTCTTTATCGATCCAAAAAAAGGATATTGATAAAGTCGAAATAGTCAGTACCACCATTGGTGAATTGACAGAGGAAATAACGGGTGTCTCTCTACTCAAAACAGGGACGAATGTATCGAAACCAATTGTTCACGGCTTGCACTCAAATAGAGTATTGGTAATTAATGATGGGGTCAGACATGCTTACCAGGCATGGGGCGAAGAACATGCTCCCGAAATCGACCCATCTCATGTAGATCGAATTGAAATTGTGAAAGGGGCGGGAACTGTGAAATACGGTCCAGAGGCTTTGGGAGGAGTTATTCTTTACAATGCTAAGCAACCGGCCTTAAATGAGGACTTAAGTGGTTCCATTGGTTCCTCTTATCAGACGAACGGCCGTGCAGGCAGCGGTCAATTAAACTTGGGACAAGGCTATAATAGTTTTGCCTGGAATGTCGGAGGTTACGGCACCTACCAAGCAGACCTGCGGGCTCCAGATTATGACTTAACTAACACGGGCAAAAGAGAGTATGGAACAAGTTTCAATACGTTTCTGCATCAGGCAAATTTTGACCTGCAAGTCTCTGGAAGCTATTTCAATCAGGAATTTGGGATATTGAAGGGATCGATAGCCGGTAATTTATCGGACCTTCAAAACGCCATAGACAGAGGAACCCCTAGCCCAACTTTCCCTTCTTCATACAATATCCAGAACCCAAAGCAGGAAACGAAACATGGCCTTTTAAAAGCTGACTTATCCGTTTTCCTTGGAGAACACACTTTCAAATTGCTGTACGCCTATCAAAACAACATCCGCAGAGAATTTGACGTGAGAAGAGGGGAACTTAACGATCGCCCAGTTATTTTTCTCAATTTGTCTTCTCATACTATTGAGTCTGAATGGATTCAACCTACAAAAGGTATTTGGAGTGGTAATTCGGGTATTCAGGTGCTTACCCAGCATAGCTTCAATGAACCTGGTTCAAATCCAATAAACTTCATTCCTGACTATGATGTACTTAACATCGGTGCCTTTACTGTCCAATCTTTGAATTATGAGAAAACAGTATGGGAATTGGGTGCCAGGTTTGACTATCAGGCGCTAAGTGTCGCGGATACCATTCGAGAAACTGCAATTTATTCCGATGACATAGATTTTTCAAATGCTACTTTCACATTTGGAGTGCGAAGACAACTTACGAATGCCATCTCATTGTTCTCCAATATAGGATCTTCATGGCGGCCTCCAAATGTGGCAGAGCTGTATTCCTTCGGATATAGATTCTCCAGGATTCAGTTCGGGCTTTGGAGATACAACTTTACACCCAACATCATTACGCCTGTCACTGAAGTCTTTGACGAATCGGTCAGAGAAGTACCTTCAGAAAAGAGTTTAAAATGGGTCGGCGGTATGGAGCTTAAAAATGATCGATTCACAGCAGAGTTTATTGTCTACGCCAACCGAATCAATGATTACATTTTTTTAAAGCCTTTTGGAATTACCACAAATGTGGCAGGTACTTTTCCCTTCTTTCTATACGATCAGACCGATGCACTTTTTATTGGAAGCGACTGGGATGTACAATATAGACATAGCCTTGTTTTCACCTCGGAAATCAAAATTTCTTATGTATATGCCACGGAACTAAAGAGGAATCAACCCTTCATAGAAATCCCTCCGCTCAACATCAATTACCTGCTGGACTATAAAAAAGGAAATTGGGGCTACGGCTTGAATTTGAATTATACCGCTACTCAATGGAACGCTCCGGAGGTAATTGAACCTATCGAATTCCAAAACGGCAATGTTGAGGTGGTACCTGAAGATTTTTTCGACTTTATGGCAGCTCCTGATGACTACTTCCTGGTTGGAGCAAAGGGTTCCTATGAAAAGAATCAATGGAAAATTGTGTTGAAGGTCGACAACCTACTGAATACCTCCTATCGCATCTACACCAATCGGTTGCGGTACTTCTCTGATGAGCAAGGAAGGAATTTCTCGCTCTCTGCCACTTATCAATTTTAAATGCAGCAGTGTTGCAATGCATGGTTCAATGCAATAATATTGCAACAAATTATCTAGAAACTCATATAGAAGATGAAATTTATTACATCAAAATTTTACTTGTTCTTCTTGCTCGGACTAGGTCTGCTAGTAAGTTGTTCGGACGATGATGAGGTTACACCTACCGACGGAGATGGCGAGGAGGAAGAAGTAATCTCTCAAGTAGTGCTAACCTTCACGCCTGATAATGGCGAAGAGGCTGTCGTTGCCACATGGCTCGATGCTGATGGAGAAGGGTCTGGAGCTCCTACTATCGATGAAATAGACCTTGAAGAAGGTGTTACTTATACCTTGGCCATTGAAGTTGCCAACACCTTAGGAGCAGAAGATGAAGACATCACAGCTGAAATTGCTGAAGAGGATGATGAGCACATGTTCTTCTTTTCGTTTACAGAAGGTATTTTCTCTGATCCGGAAGGAGATGGCAACGCTGATAGTAGAGACGATGCGATCAACTACAATGACGAAGATGCCAATGGTTTCCCTCTTGGACTTTCCACTACCTGGACTGCTGGCGAGCATACGGAAGAAGCTGGTGAGTTCACAGTTATATTGAAGCACCAGCCAGATATGAAATCAGCGACATCTGATGCTACTACTGGTGGTACTGACATTGACATCACTTTCCCAATCGAGATTGTGGAAGAAGGTCATAGTGAAGAAGAGGAAGTGATCAACGAAATCGTATTGACTTTCACACCGACAGCAGGTGGAGATGCTATCACCGCCACATGGTTGGACGAAGATGGCGAAGGTGTTGCTAACCCAACTATTGAGGACATCAACCTGGCGGCTAGCACTGCTTATGAGATGTCTATTACCTTAAGAAATACATTAGAAGATCCTGCTGAGGACATTACTGAAGAGATAGAGGAAGAAGGTGATGAGCACCAATTCTTTTTTGCCTTTACCGCTGATATCTTCTCTGATCCAGCTGGAGATGGCAACATTGACACAGGTTCTGATCCGTTGAACTATAATGATGAGGATGATAACGGAAACCCTGTTGGACTTAGCACGAACTGGACTACAGGTGCCGCTACGTCTAGCGCTGGCACCTTCCAGGTAGTGTTGAAGCATCAGCCTGATTTGAAGACTGATACGTCAGATTCTACAGTTGGCGGAACCGATATCGACATTTCATTCAATATTAATATCCAGTAGAATTTAGTTTTACTCGTGTACAAAAGGTCATCCGAGAGGATGGCCTTTTTTTATGCTTAAAAATCGAAGAGTGCCGGGGTTATTTGAGCGGTTCTGACTTCTGCATGCCACAATTGTCGCATCCTCCAGAGCGGCCGGAAAACTCGTTGTAAAGCTTTCGGCCCAGGTAAAACAATGCGATAGAGAATAGGATAACTACAAGTGCAATCTGAATCATGATAGTAACTGGTAAGTTAAGAAAGCTGATCCATAGGCTAAGAGTGTCATGTAGGCCAACTGTATCATTGGCCACCTCCAACTTTTCGTTTCACGCTTCACAACCGCCAGAGTGCTCATACACTGCATGGCAAAGGCATAAAATACCATTAGCGAAAAGCCAGAGGCCAGGTTATATACTTTCTCCTGGGTACCAGGCTTGACTTCAGCCCTTAGTCTTTGAGTCAAGGTATCATCCTCCTCAAAATCTTCTCCAATACTGTATATAGTGGCCATCGTGCTCACGAAGACTTCACGTGCCGCAAATGAAGCAATCAGCGCGATCCCCATTTGCCAGTTATACCCCAAAGGCTCAATAACGGGCTCTATAGACTTACCAAGGATACCTATGTAAGAATTCTCCTGCCGAATACTAGCTAGTTCCTGCTCGCTCAATCCCTGGTTTTGGGCAACTGCCTCATCGATTCTACCTGGAGGTCCATAAGAACCCAACACCCACAACAGAATCGAGATGGCCATGATAATTTTACCAGCATCCCATACAAAGATCTTGGTCTTCTCCCAGATGAGTAATAGAACATTCTGAAGTCTGGGAACCTTATAGGTAGGCATTTCAAGGATCAGGTAACTGCGCTGCTTGGCTTTTACCACCACCTTTAAGATCAATGCTACAAGGAGAGCGGCCACAAAACCCAACAGGTACATGCCCAATAAGGCAAGCCCTTTGAGATTAATCAATCCCCAAAGCTTTTGATCAGGTACCACTAATGCTATCAATAGCGTGTAGACAGGCAATCTTGCGGAGCAGCTAGTCAGAGGAACAACCAATATGGTCACCAATCTATCTTTCCATTGATCAATCGATCGGGTCGCCATAATGGCCGGTATGGCACAGGCTAATCCCGACATCAGGGGCACAACACTTTTACCACTCAACCCAAATGGTCTCATCAGCTTATCCATGATGAAAACCACTCTAGACATATAACCTGATTCCTCCAAAATGGCTAAAAAGGCAAACAACAAGGCTATTTGTGGAACAAAAATGAGAACGCCACCTACTCCAGGCACGATGCC
>CAZZHO010000134.1:8040-12905 GCA_964653795.1 uncultured Roseivirgaceae bacterium
ACAAGGCTATTTGTGGAACAAAAATGAGAACGCCACCTACTCCAGGCACGATGCCTTCTGCCAATAGAGAGGTGAAAACCCCTTCAGGAAGGTTGGAGCCAATCCATTGACTTGCTACAAGGAATACCTCATCAATAAGATCTTGTGGAATGCCAGCTAATTCATAGATGGCTTGAAAAATGAGAAAGAGGATGGCTAGAAATATACCATAGCCCCATATCGGGTGCACCATCACCTTGTCGAGTTTCTTGCTCAACAGTCGGCGTGACTGGCTATCCTCCACCTTGGAAAGACAGAATTTAAGCAGCTGTTGAATGCGCTTGAATCGGGTATTGGTATCTGCTATCTGCTCCTCTTCAGTAACCGCACTCAAGTCACCCCTCAAAATGGTTTCTTCTGAAAAGGGGTTGGGCTTCGTCAATTCCTGCAGGACCATTGCTTCCTTGAGTTCTTCTAAACCATCACCTTTTCGGGCATTGGTACCTACGACTTTTACTCCTCCCAATAGTTCGCTCAGTTTGACCACATCTATGGCCAGACCTTCCTTTTTCAGAAGGTCCATCATATTCAATACCAATACTACGGGCAGACCCAAATCGACTACCTGGGTGAGTAGCAATAGATTTCTTGAGAGGTTGGTGCCATCCACCACTACTGCCACCAAATCGGGATGGTCAGCATGATCCAGATCGAGTAAGATTTCTGATGCTACCCGCTCGTCTTCGGACCGTGGGAAAATACTGTAAGTACCCGGCAAGTCGATGACCTGTACTTCCTTGCCATCTGATGTTCTAAACTCTCCAGCGTGGCGATCTACGGTAACGCCGGGGTAGTTGCCCACATGCTGCGACAGACCTGTGAGCTTATTAAAAATGGAACTTTTCCCTGCATTTGGATTCCCTACTAGCGCAACCTTCCTCATTCTCCTTTTATTTCTTCGACCTCTACTAAGCTGGCTTCATCATTGCGTAGTGACAACACATAGTCAGATACCTCCAATGCGATCGGATCCCCCAGTGGGGCACGAAACAGCACTTTTACTTCATTTCCAGGAATAAGACCCATATCAGCGAGCTTAGCTCGAAATGGACTATCTGCCACTGATTTCACCAAACAAGTGGTATCAGCATTGACTTTATTGAGTGTTAACAAGGGATTAATTTAAAGCGTGATCAAAGTTAACTCCTTGTATAACTCATCTCAATAACTAGTGTTAGTGAAATACCACATTGATACCTCCATCAGGCATTTTGTCATCAATTAGACTAAAACTGCCTCAAAAAAGTAAGTTTCCCAATCACCTGCTGCTCTTCGAATGGGTTCTCTAATCCATTTATCCGGGTGTCATTGAATACGACATATAAGAACGAGAGTGGCTGATACTCCCAGCTGCCTCTGACATTCCACCTCCCTTGCTCATCAAAGCTGTTGTATTGATAAAAAGCAGAAAGCTGCAGCCTTGGGTTCAAGGCAAAGCGCGAGCCAATGGTCACCAAATGAATTTCCAGATCGCCCTGCTCAACACCAACACCACTTAAGTCATCATATTGCCACTCTGCGGTGAAAGCGGCATGAGGAATAGGCGCAATGCGCAGAGAAGTATTGGTTGTGGTCCTGGATCCATTGTAGAAATCTCCAAAACTCAAAGACCCCTCCAATGACCACTTTTTAGACCTATCAGTATAATACCGGGTGAAGTATCGGGTATAGTAATAGTCATCTTGGGCAATGGTCAAGCCGAGCGGCGAAAAATCAAAATTGATGTTCTGCCAGGTGGGAAACGCCGATATCTCTAAAAAGCTATTGTCTCTGAACCAGGTATAAACCGGAAAGATGTAAAGATTCGCTTGCTGGAAACTAGCTGGGTCCGTAGCATCATGATTGTATGTGGCAAAAACACCGGGATCCCATCTCCGAATAAAGTCACCTTTGGGCCTGATAATAATGTAGCCCCCTGGATTGTGACTGATCAAATTATTTTGCCTCACGAATCCCATGCGGGGGTTGTATTTGGCATCTGTGATTTCGGTAGACCAGCCAAAATAATATTTGTTAGATCGATTGCCAGCAAAAAATCTTCCTGCATATCCCACTTCTTCTGTCTCCTCATCCACCGAAGTAGTGGCCATGTACTGGATGTCCCACTCACTCGTCGGTCTGACTTGACCGTCAATGGTAATGGTGGTGTTGTTATTGGAAGATAAGTCCGGTCCAGTCGCACTTTCATCGGAACGTTGCGTGACCATGACGCCTACATTGTTTTCCCGACCAAAATTTCTCAGGTATCGAAGCACTCCAAAATTGGACGTTTGGGAAGTTTCCGTGGCGCCTTGTCTGACAAATAAACCAGCTATTGCCTGCTGCTCTGTACGTTGTGTGAATCGGGCCCCAACATGAATGGGTGCAGGTTCAGCATTGAAGCTACCTTGGAGTCCTATTCTCCGGCTGAAGAAAGGCCTTATCGAACGCTGCTGGGCACCCGCCCATATACCAGAGTTTTCCAGGAAAAACTGGCGCTGTTCTGGGAAGAAGATATTAAATCGTTCCAGGTTGTTGACTGCCCGATCTACATCAGCCTGAGCAAAATCGGTATTGAAGGTCAAGTCTAAAACGGACTTTGGGTTGATGGCCCATTTGACATCACCCCCTAACTTGAAATCACTGTCTGATGAGTTGGTATTACCATCACTGATATCATCATATTGATAAAGCGTGTAGGGTTCTATTCGAATGTTAGCAGAGGGTGGCGGCGCTTCTATACCCGTCAATTTCGCCGCATAGGTCATTCTGTATGGGGTGAAGGACTGAGGAATGGCAGGAAAAGTGGATACTTCTATATCTCTTCTTGCGTACCGCATTAACGTAACGCCCCATTCCACAGGTTGACCGTCTTCAGGCGAATTGTACCTGAGGGTCTTAAAGGGAATGGCGAATTCGGCCGTATAACCATCTTTGGTTCTTTGAGTTCGAACTCTCCAGAGTGTATTCCATCCAGTATCAAAATTGTTGCCATTGAAATTTTGGAGATCTCTTTGATTGCCATAAGGCGTTGTTAAAAAAGCTTGAGCATATTGTTTGAGGTTTTGAGGGTCCAGCGAAACACCAAAAAGGTCATTTTCACCCCACTGAAAATCACGTCTAAGATCCTGAACACGAATACCTTTCACTCCAACAGAATCTTCACACCATGCCGCGATGTATAGATTCTTTTCATCATAGAGGAATTTGACACTTGTCTTATAGCGAATAGGGCCTCCTTGGCGTGGCTCCCTTCTAAAAAAATCTGTAACTGCTTCTCCTTGGGACCAATCAGCTTCATCGAGCTTACCATCTACAGCAATGTCACTTTGAACGCGATAGGCAGTGACTACCTGCTGAACCTCGGGAGGCGGGAAATTCTCATCATCTTGTGAGTATACAGATTTAGCCAAAAACAGGCTCAGCGCTATGACCAGTAGCTTCTTCATCTTGTTGTATTTTGAGTTTGGGGTTAGGTTTTATGGAGGTTGGGTTATATGACATTTCAATTATTTCTGACCAGGTATCGATTGAACATTTCTTCAAAAACCTCTTTTTTGAGGCCTCTGCCGATAAAAACCAGCTTACCTTCTCGAATGTCTTCACTTTCCCAGGGAGTCCCATCCGTAGCAATGAAGGAACTTCTGGCTGACTGTAGGATTACACGATTCGGATAATTGGGTATGGCAATAAATCCTTTTACCCGATAAACCTGATGACGGAAAGTCTGCACAATTTCATTGAGATCAGACTGCAAGTGATTGAGATCCAGAGGATCAGGAAAAGTAATGGTGAAAGTGGTAATCTTATGGCTATTGCCTTCCTTATGCTCGTGTTCATGATAATGATGTCCATGATGGGAAATGGCTTCAACTGTTTCCGGTCGAGTAGTACCACAACTCATGACGCTATCGATGGGAAACTTGCCCTGTTGGCCTAAATAAACTCTCGCATGAGGGTTGATCCCTTTTAAGACCTTCTGCACGCGAGTGGCATCGTCGCTACTGACAGTATCTATTTTATTCACAAGCATCACATCTGCCAACGCCACCTGTCTCAGTGCCTCCTCCGCCTCTTGAAGCCACTCTTCTACCAAGCCAGCATCTACCAGGCAAATGACCTGTTCCAGCTCGAAAAACCTTTCTACTGCCGCATTTTCGAGAAAGACCTGGATGATAGAGCTTGGATCTGCGATGCCGGTAGTTTCAATTACTAGTCTATCAAACTGATCAACTCGTTTACTAGCTTCCTCCAGTATATCTAATAACCCATCTGCTAAAGAACAGCAAAGGCAACCAGCGCTTAGTTCTACGACCTCCTCCACCCCATCCATTACCAAACCTCCATCGACATTGGTGGCACCACATTCATTTTCGATAACGAAAATGCGTTCCGGTAACCGCTCCTTAATGAAGTGATTGAGAAATGTCGTTTTACCACTCCCCAGGAATCCCGTAATGATATGGACAGGCATTCGATTCATGACTTACATCCTAGACTCAAAGTGTTAAAAAAATCGGATGAAGCTGAGCTTACCATCACAAGGTAGTTGACAACTCGTCTTAATTGCAACACTGTTGCGATTAGTGGATAATTTGTGGGTTTGGCGGTAGATTTCGCTTTTTAAGATACCGTGCACTTCCAATGAACTCGGCCACTATTTTCAAGATACTTTTGTTCCTTAAAGAGGTTACTATCAGGACGGAAACCAGAATATGAATAGTCCCGTTGGTTCTACACTATTATTCAAATAAATATGGAAGCTATCATCACGGTTGTTGGCTTTTTGGGAGCCGGTAAAACAACCCTCTTAAAGCATCTAACCAAAAGCTACATTGAAGGCGGAT
>CAZZHO010000135.1:0-12607 GCA_964653795.1 uncultured Roseivirgaceae bacterium
CATCCAAAGGGAGGCTTGACACAACCTGAGTATATAGCCGATACAATCTACCTGCTATGTTTGGAGGAGGCTAATTGGATAAACGGAGCGAGATTGAAAGCTGATGGTGGTGAACATTTGATCTAAGTCAGCTCACCTTTTCATTCAGGAATAAAAATTCCAAAATCTTTTAGGGGTACCTACATAATACTTTGCCTTCAATCGAAGCTTTATTAGGACAGGTGTGTCTTATCCATATTGAACAACCAAAAAAAGACCTTAGAATCACTATGGTGAACGTAGTTTCACGATTTTTTCAAGTAGTAGCAGGCGGGGTGTATCTATGATCGATATAATTAGCCAGTTGCCCTATAAAAAGCCTTTCTTGTTTGTTGAGAGCATCGATTCCATTGATGAAAGTGGGGTTGATGGATCATATACTTTCAAAAAAGACGAATATTTCTACGAAGGTCATTTCCCAGGGAACCCGCTTACACCTGGCGTAATATTAACGGAGGTTGCAGCGCAGATTGGCTTGGTCTCTTTGGGAATATTCTTAAAAAGCAGTTCGAACGAATCAGAAGTAGTTCCTGTTTTTTCATCCGCCAACGTGGATTTTTTGAAACCAGTGTATCCAGGAGATAAAGTTAGGGTTGTATCAAAAAAGCAATACTTCCGTTTCGGAAAACTCAAATGCAGTTTCGAAATGTCGAATGGGCAAGAAGAGATTATTTGTAAAGGTGAGCTTTCGGGCATGATTGTGGAAAGGAGTGAGAATGCAGCCTAGAAGAGTCGTCATTACGGGGCTTGGTGTTGTGTCTCCGAATGGTGTAGGAGTAAGTGCCTTTGACCATGCTTTGCAAAATGGTATTTCGGGGATTACCAAATGGGAAGAGTTTGATGAACTGAACTTTAGGTGCCAGATAGGCGGTGCTCCAGATACCACACAAGAATACTTTGAGGAGAAACTCCCTGCTTACATAGCCAAGAAGGTCACTAATAAGGCGATACTATATGGTTGCCTCGCTGGTATTGAAGCTTGGGAAGATGCAGGTCTTGAAGCGCTGAGCAAAGAAACAGATTATGATGCTGGGGCGGCTTTTGGTGCCGGAGCTTTGGGGCTAGATAGCTTTATCACTAGCAAGACTGCCCCAATTGATGAGGGAAATCATAAAATATTAGGTGCAGCCGCAATACCGCAGAGTATGAGCAGCGGAGCCAGTGCATACCTCAATCAGATTTTGGGCTTTGGGAACAGGGTAATGAGCAATTCATCTGCCTGTATTACTGGTTCGGAAGCGCTATCACAAGGCTTTGATTGGATAAGGAGAGGTCAGGCGAAGAGAATGCTTTGTGGAGGAACTGAGGGTGATGGACGATACATCTGGGGTGCCTTTGATGCCATGCGCATACTTTGTAATGGCTATAATGATAACCCTGAGGCGGGATCAAGACCTATGTCCAATAATCCTGTTGGGTTTGTGCCGGGAGCAGGAGCAGGAGCATTGCTCCTGGAAGATTTAGAATCTGCCCTGGAAAGAGGAGCAAAAATTTATGCGGAGGTGCTCGGTACCTACGTTAATACCGGAGGTCAACGAAATGGCGGGTCCATGACGGCAGCAAACCCAGAGGGTGTGCAAAAGTGTATTACTGGGTGTATTGCTGATGCAGGCATTAAACCTGAGGAGATAGACGTGATTAACGGACACCTCACTTCAACAAAAGGCGATGTGGTAGAAATCAATAACTGGGTAGCTGCATTGGGATTGGAAGGTGATGATTTTCCATACATCAATGCTACTAAGTCTATGATTGGTCATTGCATAGGAGGAGCTGGGGCTGTTGAATTGGTAGCCACTGTGTTGGGGATGAAAGGAAGCTACATTCATCCCAACCTGAATGTTGAAGAAGTACATCCTGAAATATTAAATAAAATATCAAAGGACAAAATCCCTACTGAAAAGATTGTTAAAGACATCAACATAGCGATAAAATCAAATTTTGGTTTTGGCGATTTGAATTGCTGTGTTGCCCTTAAAACTTGGAAAGATTAATACCAGAACTATAGAAACACAATTGAATATGAACAGAGAGAGCATCCTAGGAAAAATGAAAGAGTTGGTTCAACCATATGTTGGCGATAGCGCGGCATTCGAAGGCATGAACGAAGGCTCTGATTTAGTAAATGATTTGAAAATCAATTCTGCACATATCGTAGATATTGTTTTAGATATCGAATCTGAATTTGACATCATGATTGATGATCAGTCTATCAATGAGATGGTGACTGTAGGTGCAAGCATTGATGTGATAGAGGCTAAGTTGGCAGTTGCCGCTGGGTAATGATGTTATTGATAGGGTAGAGGGTGCGAAGCATCGTCCACAATACTATCAAAGACAACAACGAAGTAGTTTCCATCCGCAGGAATTAGATCTCCTGAGCGGCTTTGAAGAGGCTTTTTGGCTCCTATGGGCAATTAAAGAGTCAGCTTTTAAAGCAGTGGCTCAAGCTGGTAGGGTGGAGAAAAGATTCAATCCCAAGGATTTTGAACTATCAGAAATCCAGGACTCAGGTGGACTGATATCCTATGCAATCGTTTGTGAGAATTTCTTATTCCAGGGAGAGGCGAAAATAACCACTGATTTCATACATGCGATATCATGGACTGTCACAAAACCCATTTTTGAGTCCGGAGTGATAGAGGGTGATTTTAAGGATTACCATCAGCAATCAGAAGCTTTGAAAAAGGATGCTCTTCAAGCTTTTGCTTCTCATATCGAAAAGGATTCAGGTGGTCTGTTCATTCAAAAGGACCACAACCAGATCCCATTTTTCCAATCAGGAGATCAACGATTCGGAAATGATTTATCTCTCTCACATCATGGCCGTTTTATAGCCTATGCTTTTACGCTATGAAGAAAAAAGTTTTAATAACAGGTGCTAATGGTTTCGTAGGGGTGCACCTGGTAAGGGTATTCCTGGAAAACGATTATGAAGTTTACAGTGCAGTAAGGTCGACGAGTTCGGTATCGAGACTGGAAAAATTGAGCTCACACATTGTAAGAGTGGACTATTCTTCGTCAGCATCTATAGTTAAGAGTGTAGGAGAGAGTGGACCATACGACTATGTCGTACATAATGCGGGTGTGACTGAGGCTATTGATATGGAGGCCTACAGAAAGGGAAATGTTGAACTGACAGGTAGATTGCTGGAGGCTCTTGATTATGGCGACTTATTAAAGGGGAATTTCGTTTATGTTTCCAGCTTGGCGGCCCGTGGGCCTGGTTATAAAGGGAAAGATGATCCTATTTCAGACTATGGAAACAGCAAATACGAGGCAGAACAGGTGGTTAAAAAAGGTAAACTGCCTTATGTGATGATTAGACCAACTGCAGTATATGGTTCTGGCGACGCAGCTTTTCTGGAATTGGTGAAAATGGTAAAAAGTGGATTGGGGTTGAGCATAGGAAGCAAAAGTGCCAAGCTTACTTTTATTCATGGTTCAGACCTGGCAGAGTTGATATTTGAAGTAAAGGACCTACATGGGAAGACTTTCTACGGACACGATGGCGGCGTTTATTCTCAGAAGGAGCTGGTGGATACTATCAAAGCATGTTTGGCCAAGAAATTTGTGTTGCCAATACACCTCCCGACAGGTCTTGTAAAAGCTGTTTCTTCTACTGTCAGTTGGGTTTATAATAAGATATTGAGGAAATCCTGGCATTACAATCCACCCAAAATCCGAGAGTTGACAGCAACAGATTGGACAATACATGACCACCCTGATCAGAAATTATTGAACTTTGCTCCTAAATATTCGCTGGATGAAGGTTTTGCGGAAGCAATTCATTTTTATAAAAAGGAAAACTGGCTCTAATAGAATACAATGAAGGTTCTTCTTCTATTTCTTAAAACTTCCCTTTGGGATTTCGTCGTAGCAGTCACTACAGGAGTGGTATCTGGTCTATGTCTGACTGGTATGATAGCCCTCATTCATCAGGGCATCAATACAGAATTAGCAGATTTCCAATTTCTGGTGTTCTCCTTCCTAGGCCTTTGGTTGGTATATGGAGTGACCAGCGTTTTGACGACCTACAGTATCACTAAGCTTAGTCAGGATGTGGTGCTGGATATGAGGATTAACCTCAGCAAGAAGATTATGAAAGCCTCATTCAAAGAGATGGAGCGAAAGCAAAACCAATTGCTGACCATCCTTACAGATGACATTACCACTATAAACGACTTTGTTAATAGGCTTCCCAATATTTTCACCAGCTTGGCAATGGTGATTGGATGCGTCTTTTATATGGCATTCATTTCCTGGGAGCTAATATTGATATTTCTGCTGCTCTTCACGATAGCCTATTTCCTGACGAAGCACCCGCTCAACAATTTTAAGTACAAAATGAGGCAGGCAAGGGATACCCAAAAAGACCTTGTTGGACACTTTCGTAGCTTGGTCTTTGGTCTCAAGGAATTGCTGCTGAGCATCAGGTTGAGAAAAGGATTTGTAGACAATGTGCTATTACCTTCTGCTAATGATCAGCGGGAATTTAATCTTTGGGCGAGACTTTGGATATCCATTTTCTCCAGAGCTTCAGAGATGGTCCTATTGCTAGGCTTTGGCTTGCTATTGGTCGGTATCTACAACTATCAGATCGTGAGTTTTGAAACGCTTGCGCAGTTCTTGATGATTTCTCTCTTTACACTTTCTCCTCTTTCCAATATTGGAGGCTTCTTGCCATTTCTTGGTAAGGCAGATATCGCTTTGGAACAGATTAATGATACTGGCCTTGTGTTAGAGAAAGCAGCGATCAATAGAACTGAGGAAGATCCTTCTTTTGAGCCTGTAGAAGAATCGTATCTACAGCTAAAGGACATAACCTATACCTACTTTCATGAGGGGGAAGACAAGTTTTTCCAATTGGGGCCTATTTCCTTGGATATCAAGAAAGGAGAGATGGTCTATTTACTGGGAGGTAATGGTAGTGGCAAGAGTACTCTAGCTAAGATCATCTGTGGTTTATATATCCCGGAGACAGGTAAAGTGATGATGGGCAATACCACCGTTAAGAAAGGCAGCCTTGATGCTTATCGCGAGAACTTCAATGCCATTTTCACTGACTTCTACCTTTTTGAGGAGCTGGATCATTTGGCAGTAGGAGAGAGAAAGGAAGAGGTGGAAAGATATCTTAAGCTCCTGGAGCTGGATAAGAAAGTACAGATCAAAGAAAATAAACTTTCTACGACCTCACTGTCTACTGGTCAAAGAAAGCGGTTGGCGCTATTGCTTTCCTACTTAGACGATAAGCCATTTTATGTCTTTGATGAATGGGCAGCTAGTCAGGATCCTTATTACAAGGAAGTCTTCTATAGAACATTGCTCCCTGAGCTTCGAGACAAAGGCAAGACGCTATTAGTGATTACACATGACGAGAAGTACTTTGATGGGGCAGACAAGTTTATCATGCTACAAGATGGCAAGATGCTGGATCTGGATTCTCACGAAGATCTTCTTGCTATCTACAACAAGGGTATCAGCATTTAAGCAGTTGGATAAACCTTGGTGGCCTCTTGAAAAAGTTTCAACTGATTCCTGGCTCTTACCAAATTGTGTTCTTCATATTGAATATGATAGTACGGATCTCCTAGCAAGTAATCTGTTAGAAATCTTACCGTTTGCATGAATGGAAACAGAGGGATTGAGAGGTGCAACGTATTTCTTTCCACTGGAGTGAGAATGTCTTTCAGGGGTTCGAGAAAACCTGTCTCAAAAGCTTCTAATTTGGCAGCATTAAAACCAACTTTCTGCAAGTCTCTTTCATCTTCATTAGCAGTGGAGCATGCTGTTCTGATACCATCTCCAAAGTCATAATGGATGATGCCAGGCATCACAGTGTCCAAATCGATTACGACCCTGGCTTTTTTGTATTTGTCAAAAAGAACATTATTCAGCTTCGTATCATTGTGACAAATGCGGATGGGGATTGTTCCTTCCATCTTTAACTTCTCAAGTCGAAGCTGATCTTGAGCATGTTCTTGAATTAGCATTATTTCCGACTTGCATTGTTCTATTCTACTCTTGATTCCATTGGAAATGGCATCATCTAACTGTGCTAACCGAAAAGAGAGGTCATGAAATCGGGTTATCGGAGGCTTTACCTTGTTATCGTCAAGTCCATCTAAGTCTTTGATGAATTTACCAAGGGCTTTGGCTCCTTCATGAATCATTTGTTGGTCATCAATCAGATCATGGGATTGAAGCTCTTCAAGAAAGACGAACATTCTCCAATTCGTCTCATTGGTATCCAAATAAGTTTGGCCAGACTTGGTTTTGATCAGCTCTAGATTAGGTCCTTTGGTATTAACACTTTGCAGATGTTCGGTTACCAAATGGATGTTTTTCATTAGGCCTTCAACATCCGGGAAAACATGTGTATTTACCTCTTGAAGAAGGTAGCTACGGCCCTTGTCAGTAGTGACTTTGAATGTCTGGTGAATGTGCCCATTGCCATGAGGGGTTATTTCCTTTACTTCACCTTTGATGTTGAATTCTGAGGCTACTTCTTTCATCAGCCCTAGTAGTCACCCAAGCCGAATACTGGCTTTCGGTCAATCCATTTTCCTTCTGTGAAATCCGGAATCTCCTGAGGAGCCCCGCCGTTTCTGATAGAGGTCTCAGAGAGAGGAGTAATGGATCGCCATACAGCAGCGTCATATACATCAAGTACTGGAGCGGTATTGTTTCTTGCTGCTTCGACAAATGCTCTGTCTAAAAAGAAATCCATACCACCATGACCTGCATCGACTGCTTCTTTCTCAAATTCTTTCCAAAGCTTGTGATCGTACTTTTCAAGCCAGGTTTTGCCATCGTCCCATCTATGATTCTCTGATTGCCCTTCTATATGAATTCTTTTGGTGAAATAATCAAAATCGGCAATACCACCCGTACCCTGTACTTTGAATCCAAGTGAATAGGGGCGTGGTAGGTTTGTGTCGTGAGTGATAATGATAGTCTCACCCCTTGCCGTAGTGATGGTAGAGGTCACTACATCCCCTAAGGCCCAATTTCGCTTGTAGTACGGATGGTTTTCACCTCCATCTAGGTGCTGCTTTACATAGTTTTTGAGCGAACGAGCTTTTGTAGCAAAGGAAGAAATACTTGTCAGCCTGTTTCCTCTATTATGGTCAAGCATCGTACTGATAGGTCCCAGACCGTGTGTAGGGTAGAGGTCAGCGTTTCTGAATTGCGAATGTTTGGTTCTCCATTTGGCCTCAGAGTAGGCATTTTCTCCATAGACTAGCCCACCATTACCATCGTCAAACTTGACATGGCGTAGATCATGTTGATATCCTCCCCTTGCGTGTAGCAGCTCTCCAAATAGGCCTTCTCGAACCATGTTGAGGATGGCCATTACATCTCTCCGATAACATACATTTTCCAGAAACATCAAATGGGTGCCTGTGCGTTGATGTGTTTCGACAAGGTCCCAACATTCATCCAAGGAGAAAGCTCCGGAGACTTCAGTACCTACATAAACTCCAGCTTCCATGGCGTCAATACACATAGGAGTGTGCCAACTCCAGTTAGTTGAGATGATGACCGCATCAAGTTCTTCCTTCTTCAACATGTCTTTATAGGATAGTTCATGATCCCCATATGCCTTGGGGTTTTCCAAACCTTTCTTCTCAAAGAGCTCGTTGCTGGCTTTAATGGCGTCTGGATCGATATCGCAAATGGCCTTGCAGACTACAGAAGGCCTATCCAGGATATTGTTAAGATGGTTTCTTCCTCGGAGCCCTGTACCTATAAATCCGACTTTTAAAATTTTATCCGGAGGAGTGGCGGATTTTGATGTTAAAGGCAGTATCGCCGTAGTGGCAGCGAGAGCAGATGATTTCTTGATGAAGTCTCTTCGATCTAAAGTACTGGACATGTTGAATGGTTTGGGTTAGCATTAAATCTATCAAAACCGAGCCAAACAGATGCCTAGAAAATATCGTAAGCTCACTCATGCCTTTGATTTTGAGACATGCAACCATAGAAGATCTGGAGTTGCTTAAGTATTGGGATACCAAACAGCATGTAATTGATAGCGACCCTGACGATGAATGGAATTGGGAGATAGAACTAGACCGGACACCTTTTTGGCGGGAACAACTAGTCTCAGAAGATAATGGAGAGCCTGTTGGTTTTATTCAGATCATAGATCCCTATGAGGAGGAAACGAAGTATTGGGGAGAGGTGGACCAGAATAAACGTGCAATAGATATTTGGATAGGAGAGGAACATAACTTGAATAAGGGGTATGGAACGGTGATGATGAACCTAGCAATCGACCGTTGTTTTGCAGTTCCTGAAGTGACTGGAATTCTCATTGATCCTCTAAAATCCAATATAAAAGCTCATCGATTTTATGAACGCCTTGGTTTTCAATTTGTGGAAGAACGAGACTTTGATGATGTAACCTGCCTTGTTTACGAACTGACTCGAGAGCATTATTCCCGGATCATTAGCTAGGCTCTTTTTCCGCTATTTCAATCAAGTCTTGGCTCATTTGCCCACAGATATCTTCCCATCTCTGTTCTTGGGCGTAAGAGATCGCCTTTACTCTCTTTTCTTCATACAAGACACTATCCTCCAAAAGCATATTCAGGTTTTGATAGAATGCCTCTTCGTTTTTGGGCTCAACTGTAAATCCACCTCCACTTCTCTCCACTATGCCTTGTGGTCCACCAGCTTTAGCTACCACTGCTGGCAAGCCGGAAGCTAGTGCCTCCAGTACCACGTTACCAAAAGTTTCAGTTACGGATGGGAATATAAAGAGGTCTGAGCTAGCATAAGTCTTAGCCAATTCTTCTTTTGTCTGTTTACCGGTAAAATGAGCCTCAGGCATTTTTTTCTCCATATACCTTTTGAAGGGGCCATCACCTGTAATAACGAACTTGACATTTTCATTCCTTTCCTGGAACAAAGTGTACACTCTAATAATCGTATCCAGCTCTTTTTCTTTCACCAGCCTACTGACGAAGAGTATAATCTTTTGGTCTTTTAACCCTATTGAAGACTTCCAATGATCATCTTCAAACTCCGGTCCAAAATGTTGCGTATTGATTCCTCTTCTGAAGAATGCAATTTTACCTGAAGGAATACCCAAACTTTCCAGAAACTCTTTCATAGGAGTACTTGGCACAAAAGTCTTGGTAGTGCGGATATAGAACCATCTTGTAAGACTCTTCACGATCCAGCCAATAGCTGATTCCAGAGGAGGGAAGAACCCGAAGTAATATTCCATGTAGGAATAGAAATGCGTGTGATAGGTACTGGTGACTGGGATATTCCTTTTTTGAGCATACTTGATGGCATACTTGCCCAGTAGCGTTGGAGAGGTGTAATGAACCAAATGTGGATTAAAATCATTCAGGATTTTCTCCAAGTCCTTCATTCTTGAAGGTTGTCCCACCCTGTAATCTTTGTATAATGGCAATTGGAAATAAGGGCAGGTGTAAACCTTAAAGTCAAATTCGTCAGGCGGGAAAGTAGTAATAAAAATCGCCTCAATTTTATCCTTGGGAAGTCGGGATGCCAGCTGGTGCATGGTATTACTTACCCCATCAAAATGTCTTTGGAGAATGTCTACAAAAAAGACGATGCGAGTTTTATCGGAGGGCATTTTCAGTAAAGATAATTGTGTGTTTGGCTTGAGGAGAAACACCGCTGAATAAAGTGCAGTTCCATGTCATTATTTTCTCCGGTTAGGTTTGATTATTTTCATCTAAAGATCAATACAAAAGACAATGGCAAAAGAGTATTCAAATGGTGAGATAACGGTAGTGTGGAAGTCTGAGTTGTGCCAGCACGCGGGAATATGTGTAAAGACCCTGCCGAAATTGTATAACCCCAAAGAGCGACCCTGGATCAAGGTAGAGAATGCGACCACCGAAGAGCTTAAAGACCAAGTCAATCAATGTCCTTCAAGAGCTTTGACTTTTTACGAAAACAAATAGACTAATTTCATATCCCTTGCTCTGGTGTAGATAAAGTCTAGCTTTGCTCACCGA
The DNA here is from genome assembly GCA_964653795.1 of uncultured Roseivirgaceae bacterium. Taxonomy (GTDB): domain Bacteria; phylum Bacteroidota; class Bacteroidia; order Cytophagales; family Cyclobacteriaceae; genus JAWPMT01. The sequence continues at coordinate 10,044 of CAZZHO010000135.1, forward strand.
TGGAAATACTGGTCATTTCCCATAAGTATCCACCTTCCATTGGTGGCATGCAAAAACACTGTTTTGAGCTGGTTCAAAGCCTCAAAAGGAACAATATTGTTCAAGAGGTTATTTTCACCAAAGGGTCAAAATTCTGGTTTTTGATTAGATCCTCTTTTCGTGCAAAACGCCTCCTGAAGAAGTATCCTAATATTGACCTGATTTATGCCAATGATGGCTTAATGGCCTTCTTTCTTACCCCTCTTTTTGGGAGGACCAAAGTTCCCATTGTCATAACCGCCCACGGATTAGATGTGGTTTTTCCGCTGCAGTTTTATCAGAAGTGGCTCTACAAATATTTCAATAAAGCTAGAGGCGTCATCGCAGTAAGCGATGGTACGACTAAAGAGTTGTTAGATCGGAAGGTCCATCATCAAAAGGTTTTTACCGTTAGAAATGGTTTTGATCCTTCTGAAAATAGCATTGAGGCGACTCCTGCATTCCTGGAAGAAAAGCTAGGTGTCTCTCTAGAAGGGAAGAAGGTATTGGTGTCCATTGGAAGGAGTGTCAAAAGAAAGGGCTTTTCGTGGATGGTTGATCAGGTCTTACCAAGCCTTGGTAGAGAAGTCATTTACATCGTGATAGGTCCGAAGCTGGATGATTACCGCCGCATCAATTGGATGAAAAAGTACCTTCCAAATTGGCTTTTTCGGAGCCTGGTACTGCTAATTGGAATTCCATTAGATGAAATCGTTCTTCAGGAGAAAATAAAAGAGCGCGGATATGAGGAAAGAGTCTTCCATCTCAGTGGTCTTTCCAATAAGGAGGTGACTACCGTTTTGAAAACAGCCGACTTGTACGTAATGCCGAATCTCTCTGTTCCCGGTGATTATGAAGGTTTCGGTTTGGTAGCGCTGGAAGCAGTTACTGCTGGACTGCTCTGCGTGGCAGCTGAAATTGATGGTATACCTTCAGCTATTCAGAATGATTCCAACGGTATCCTTTTGCCTTCTGGTGATCATCAGGTTTGGATCGATAAAGTATCCTCTTTGCTGAATGATGATCAAAGGAGAAATGAGCTAGCTTCGCGGTACAAAGCCAACGCCGTTACATCGTGTTTGTCCTGGACAGAAATGGCAGATGAATACGAGAAGGTGTTCCAGCAAATAGTGGAAGAAAATAAATGAAATTTGTTACGGTAGCTACTTCCGAAAATCCTGGTCTGAAACTACTTCAGAAATCTTGTAATCATTTTGGTATTGATCTCGAGGTGTTAGGTTATGGAAAACCGTATCAGGGAAACGGAACCAAGATTATTTTCCTGACGGAATATCTGAAGAGCCAGGCGCCAGACGAGATAGTCCTCTTTACGGATGCCTATGATAGCTTCTTCTCTCGTGATGTCGGTTCCTTGGAAGCAGAATTCAAAGCTTTTGATCATCCCATCTTGTTTTCCTCAGAAGACAATTACTACTACCGCATCCAGGGAATTCCGCATTTATTCGAGAATAGATATTACTATTATTCGTACCCTAAAAGCCAATCTAAGTTTCCAAAGTATCGATATCTGAATTCCGGAGGGTACATGGGATATGCTGAGACGATCCTGAAGATATTTGTGGATAGTGGAATCACCACCAAAATGAGGAGTGATCAGGTTAATCTTCATCGGTATTTCGTGAAGGATCCAGCTTCCATTCAATTGGATTATGATCACCAAATCTTTACCAATTACGGCAAGTTTGCTCAACCAGATCGGTTTACGGTGGAGGCTGATGAACTAAAAAATAATGTAACAGGTTCTAAGCCATACGTTTTTCACTTTCCAGGGCCCAAACACAGGGGCATGATCGAGTTTGCTTCCCAATTTTCATTTTTAAAAGAGTTGATATAGCGATGCAGTTAAGTATTGTCGCCTTTTCCAGTTTGCAACATCCCCTCAATTCCTATGTCAAGGACTTTACCTCGGGGGATGTGAAATTCCATGAGATCAAGTTGGGGGAAGAGGAGCTTAGTGATAAACATAAGATCAAAAAGCTTCTGGACTATTTGAATGAAAACAGACTCAATGAACAAGCCGTGTTATTGGTTCTGGACGGTTCGAATGTAGTGATTAAGGGATCTAAGGATCAGATACTGGAGAAATTTGAAGCGTTGGGTAAGGACGTGGTGTTTGCTGCCGATAAAAACTTCAATTATCCTGACAGTCCGCTTCAATACTATTACTGGAAGTTCTATCCTCGATGGTATAAGCACTACAATTACCTGAATGCTGGAGCCTTCATAGGCAAAGTTTCCAGAGTCAAAGAGATGCTAAGAGATATTCATTTGGCTTATCAGTTTGATAAAAACGAGATCAATCCAGATGATCCTTATTTCAGTAGATATTTTGTAGATGTATCGCTCGATGTATTCACTCCTGATTATCAGATCGATGTGGATGGCAAGCAAGAATTGCTGGCTGGCGCGGGAGGATCCGTAGGAGCAACAAAATGGCCTTACATCAACTGGGTGGTGGACCATTTCCTTCATTTACATGAAAAGTCGACAGCCGATAAAAACCAAAGTTTTGTTCAGGGTAAAAT
>CAZZHO010000136.1:0-12511 GCA_964653795.1 uncultured Roseivirgaceae bacterium
TGTTCTTCCATGGATGAGGAGAACGGCTCCTTTCGGATTGCTGGCCTTCTTTTCCCAGACCCTCATGGGATGGCCATCTGAAAGCACGGTATGCTTCATTAGCTTGCTTTCCAAAGATGGAGATTCAATATTTTTTTCGACAGTCTTCTCCTCAGAATCGCAGGATACAACCGAAAAGAATAGGAAAGCTAAAAGGCACAGTTTGTTGAGTAGATTCATCATAGGAGTTGCCGCCAATTTAAAAGTAAACACCGAGAAAACAGACAACTCATGAGGCTATCCTAATTCGGGATGCTTACGATTTGATGCGCAACAAGCCATTGGTTCGGACATATAGCAGTGCCGCTTCGCTACTGAGATTTTCGATTTCGTGCTTTGTCTTGGCAGTGGCGCTAAAGTAGCTTCCGGGATCCAGCAATTTCACTTCCTTGGAAGTCGGCATTTTATAATTCAACTTTCCCTGAATTGTGACCGAATGCATCACGGACCCTTTACTTTCGATAATGCCCTTAAAGCCTTTTGGCAACTTGATAAAAAGTCCTCTTACCTCAGGAGACTCCCAGAGGAAGCTTATCTCGGCTCTACTTTCTCTGTCTACCCAATTGGTACTTTCATGACTTAGCCACACAACGTTAGAAACATCGATATTCACAGGACGCTCCCCATTGTCGAAGGCTTCAGTCGTTGGCTTTACTAAATAGGGGCCATTATCAATTTCAACATAGGCGATATTTTCATCCCCTTTCGCTGAAGTGATGTGAGCTTCACCCTTTGGCTGTGTCCAAAAACTTCCTGACTTCATCCACATGTTAGCTGCTTCAGGGTCATCATTGTGAATGCTGCCTTTGATCACTACCGCTCGGTAGGTGACGTTGTGAATGTGTGGTGGAGAGGAAAAACCGTCAACAAACTTCGCCAGGAAACCTGTGGCCACCGTACCCTTTCTGTCTCCCCAAAAGGTTCCGGCTTGGGGACTTTTATCACCTCTTGCCGGATTTAGTTTTTCCCAGACGATTTCTGAGCTCAAAACCACCTTATTAATGGGTTTCTCTATTGAATTATCTTCGGGCTGTGCAGAGGTAGAACTCCAGATAATACAGATAATTGGAAGAATAGAATAGGCTTTTTTCATTGGTTCAAGGCACTTAGTGTGCTACTGTATGCTATACGCTGTTCGGCAAAAAAAGATGTTCAAATTGATTTCTGAAACTAAAGCTGATGAGTTATCGCAATTGGTAATTTATGTTGGTAGGGCAATAATGGTTCATTCATTATTTTACAACTCAAATCGCTACTAGTCTTTGTATGTTACGACCTCTCCTTATAACACTCGTGTTGAGTATTTCTTTGGAGTCCTCTGCGCAGCTTGGTAAGAAGCTGAAGAAGTTAGGCAAGTCCATTGGTGAATCAGTCTCAGAAGAGAAAGAGGACAATTCCGACGATGCGGACTCCAAGCTGGATGTCATGCTGATCAATAAACTCACTAAATCAGATGATCTGAAATCAAAGCAACTGCGCAAAGACACCTCATACTACAATTACACCCTGGCGCAAGCAGAGAAAGTTTCCTTTTTTGATAGCCGGGACGATGGTCAAAATGTATTGCTCTCCGCAACTAAAAGCTATGCAGATCTAAATGATGCATCGGACCTCACTACCTACGAGAAAGCCTTTGATGCCAACCGCTCTGGCAGTAAGGTGCTAACCATCAATAAGGCCCTGGCCCTATACAATTTCAATTTAGCGTTGAGCTACTATATGGATCCAGAGCTTCTAGGGTCTCTATTTCTGGAAAATGCCGATAAGGATATGTCCTTTCTATTGAAGGAGACTTCTGCCAACGCCTTGAGTCTTCCGGATAGATATGCTTTGTGTAAGACGTTTATCAACTTGGGTATCTATTACCACTCTAGAGGACAGTTTCTTCATGCCGAGCAATTGAATCGCGCGCTTATCCCTTTTTTAAAGGAGCAGCTAGGTCCATCTAGTCTGGCTTTGGCTTCAACCTATAACAACCTGGCCCTTATTGAGAGGGATCTTGGTAACTACGCTGAAGCTGAGGAATTCCTTGAGGAAGGTTTGTCATTGATTCGAAATCGAAGAAATAAGGAAAAGCTGGATATGGCAGTATTGCTGAACAACCTGGCCATGCTCTATCAGGAAATAGGACAATCTGAACGTGCTATCAATACCATCAACCAGGCATTATCTATAGCGGAGGAGCATATTGGTAAGAAAGGAGGTGACTACAGCAAGTTCTTAATCAATAAAGCCTTGATTTTTAAATCGCAGAAGAAATATGCCGATGCAGAGAGCTTACTCGTCGAATTGAAAAAACTGAAAGAACGTAGGTTGGGAAAACGCCATCAGGATTATGCTGATATTGAGAGCATCCTGGCCTCGGTATATATGGCTCAAGGGAAAACGTCGGAAGTAGAGGAGCTCCTTACTCATGCTTTGGAGATTTATGAGAGCAAATTCTCAAAAGAGCATCCCGCTTACACCTCTACCATGAGAATCTTGGCGCAGTTTTACTTCTTCATTGATCAGCTGGATCAAGCTCAGTCCAGGAGTGAAGAGATTTTACAGACAATTGAAACCAGTTTCGGTACCAAGCACCCAGACTATCAGCAAGTGACAGAGGACCTGGCAGTCATTCATTGGAATCAAGGGAATACTGAGCAGGCAATGGCCTATTTCGATACTGCCAACAAGCTTAAGCTTACCCAAATCGAGAAATTTTTTCCAGCGCTTAGTGAAAACGAAAAAGCCAAACTCTGGGCTAAACTTCGACCTTCTTTTATCAAGTTTTTTGCCTTTGCCAGCGAAACCGGAACTCCGAAGTTGATAGAAGATATGTATGATATCCAGTTAGTGGTAAAGGGTATTTTATTGAGTAGTTCTTCTAAAATGAGACGTCAAATTCTCAACAGTGATGATCAGGAACTCAAGCAAACGTATTTCGCCTGGACTAGTCTGAAAGAGGAATTGGCGAACTACTATACGCTATCTAAGCAGGATCTGCAGGCACAAAATATCAATTTGGATTCTTTGGAAGGTGCGGCTAATAAACTAGAAAAGCAGCTAAGTCTGAAAAGTGTCGCTTTTGCAGAATCTGGTCAGTTTAAAACAACGGATAGTCGTGCTTTGCGTGCGGTGTTGGCAGCTGACGAGGCAGCTGTAGAAATTATTAGATTCCCACGCTTTAAAAAGCAGTTTGAGGACGAGATTCAGTATGCCGTACTCGTATTGGACAAAGAAGGCATCAACTATACGCTGCTTTCCAATGGCAATGAAATGGAAACGAAGCTTTCGAGTTTATATAGGAAGTCCATCCAATACAAGATCACCGATTCTAAATCCTATGATAATTTTTGGGCTCCTGTAAGTCCACTGGTGGAAGGAAAAAGCACATTGTATCTTTCCCTGGATGGTATTTACAATCAGGTAAATCTCAACACCATTTTGCAGCCGGATGGTCAATTTATCGGGGATGAACGTTTGTTGATTACTGTATCCAGCACAAGAGAGATTCCGAATATCAATAGACAATCGAAACTGGACAAAGAACTATTGATGTTTGGGTTTCCAGATTATGGAGGTACCGGTCAGGTAGCAGCATTGCCTGGTACCAAAACTGAGCTTGAGCTAATTAAGAAAATTGCCATGGAAAAGGGCATTAACACCAAACAATACCTTCAAAAAGAAGCCAATGAGGCCCGATTTAAATCAGAAACTGACAATCCTGCAGTGCTGCATATTGCGACCCATGGGTTTTTCCTGAATGACCTGGCGGAGAGCGAGGAAATAGTTTATGGAGTGGAAATCAGTAAAGCGAAGGAGAATCCTCTACTCCGGGCGGGATTGATGTTGGCCGATGCGGAAAACACCATCAACAATGCCATGGAGGTGAGCGACGCCAATAATGGAATACTCACCGCATATGAAGCAATGACTTTGAATCTCGATCAGACAAAGATGGTGGTACTCAGTGCATGCGAGACTGGTTTAGGGGAGATAAGATCCGGGGAGGGAGTATATGGTTTGCAGCGTGCATTTCAGATCGCTGGCGCTGAAACAATCATCATGAGTTTATGGAAAGTAGATGATGCTGCTACACAAAAATTGATGACTAGCTTTTACAGCGAGTGGCTGAATACTGGTGATAAATTAACTGCATTCAAAAAAGCCCAGGAGTCTATAAGAAAGGAGTACGAGGAGCCCTATTACTGGGGTGCCTTTGTAATGATGAATTAGTCTATCAATCCTCGTGTGATGGAGATGTCGATGTGCCGCGTAACAAGCAGAAGTAGATACTACTCTGCAGCTTCCATGAAATAGTGAGTGAGCTGAGTGAAAGTGTCGAATCTGATCTCTGCGTCTTCAACGATCCCAAAACCATAACTAACGAATCCAAATGGTATATCCAGTATTTTGCATTGTTTTTGGTCAGATGCTGTATCCCCAATGTAGATGGGAGAGCTGATTTCGTGCTTATTGATGAGATGACTGATGTTCTCATGCTTGGGTCGATAGTTCATGCCATGGGCCATAGTATCTGTGATCAGATGCGATATGTTGGCCCATTTCATGAAGTAATCGATGGTGAATTCCGGGCAATTGCTGACGATAAATAGCTTGTATTGGCTACTCAGTGTCTTGAGTCCTTGGATCACGCCTTCATATAGGGTTCCTCCACCTTTTTCTATTCTTTGATATTGTAGTTCGATGATCTTTTGGTATGCTTTTTTCCTGTCGGCAGGAGATAAGTCAGGGAGTGTTTGGGCCAGATATTCTTCCTCTTCATACCCCATATAGCTGCACAGGTCATCTCTGGTCACTCGTCTGCTGATATCATTCAATTCAAAGTAATCATTGAATCCCTGAGCATAAGCTTCCACTCCATCCCAAAGGGTGCCATCCATGTCAAAAAATAGGCCGTCGTATTTCATGGTTTTATATTCAATAAGGTGAATTACTTTGTTTGGGCTCTGATGACGCTTAGCGTTTGCTGCGTAATGCCCAGAAAGGAAGCCGTATCCCCAAGTGAGACCCTGTTGTTGAGGTTTGGATACATTTCCAGAAACTGCTGGTATCGGTCGGGCGCCTTTTCAAATTGCAGCAGATTCAGCTTGTGAGAAAATAGGTCCAGCAATTGCATTGAAAACTCCAGGGCAATATTGATCAACTTTGGATATTGCTCACCCAGAATTAGAAAGTCCTCGTAACGAATCGTTTTTACCTGGCAAGTCTCCAAAGCTTCCCATTCATATCGTTCTGATTTATTGTAGAAAATACTGTTGATGGGGGCAATGAAGTAGTTTTCATCAAAGAAGAAGTGAGTGATGTCTTTCCCTTCTTTTAGAAAAAAGACCCTGACCAGGCCAGATTCGATAAAGAGCAACCTTTCAGAAAATCGGTTGACTTTCTGGATTATATCGCCTTTGGGAATGACTTCACTTCGGAATGCTGCATCTATAGAAGTGCAAACTTCTGGAGTGAGGGTTTTCTTATTAGTCAAATAGGCCAGCAAATCCATTGTGCTCACAATGTAGTGAGGAACTATAGGAATTCATAAGGTCAATTTGCTGCCAGGGGCTGCATTTTTTAAGATAGATTAAAAGAGCTCAGGTACTATTCATAGAATTTTGCATTGAAGGCATTGTCTTTAGCCGGATGGCATGGATGCTGATTCATGTTATCCAACAAGAAGGACCGCACAATTGGGAATATCGCTGAACCTATGTTATTCCTAATGAAAGAACTTGGCGGACCAGCTGGCAGTGGGCGGGTGAGTTGCCGCAAGGAGCTCCTCGTCCCTACCAGTTGAGTGTTTGTGATGCCACCCTCATATGGCATTTTTTAGAATGTCGACCCCTATTTAAGTTTGGTGTGCTTATTAAATCCAGAATTTATTTCTGCGAAAAGGCATTTATACTTGGATTTTAACCTTTGAAATTAAAAAGCGGTTTAAATTCATAACGTCTAGTTCATGTGACGCATGTTTATGAAAAGGATCATTTCCCTTTCTTTTCTATTATCTCTCAACCTGAGTGCTTTTTGCCAGTCTTCTTTGAATGTCGATTCATTGATGAGTGTAGCGCAGGGCGATATTCCAGCTAAGGAAAAAATAGATATTTATCTCAACCTCGCGGATCGCTTTAGTTCATCAGATTCAGTCAAAACCGCAGAGGTAGCTAACAGAGCCATTACCCTTTCTGAGCAGATCGGTTATCCTCAGGGGGAAGTGGATGGCCTTTTCGAAATTGGCTGGGTGACCATGCGATATGGGCACAATGAGAGAGCCGCTGAGCTGTATAGACAGGTGATTGCGGAGGCAGAGAAAATCGGCTATCAAAAAAAACAGGCACAAGGTTGGAACGGATTGGGCATCATCGCCTGGCGAACCGGTAAATACGATGAGGCTACTGATTATTACAATAGATCTCTAAGCCTGCTGAAAGCAATCAATGACCTGAGAGGGGTAGCGGGCAGTTACAACAACATAGCGGTTATCTACAAAGAACAGGGGCTCTATGCCATGGCCATTGATCACTACTTCGAGTCGTTGAAAATCAAGGATGAAATTGGTGATGAGCGTGGGGCCGCCAGTACCTACAATAACCTGGGCGTCATTTTCCGACTTCAAAACGACACTGAAAAAGCTTTAGAGTACTATACAAAAGCTTTGGAGATCCACCAAAACATGGAATATCAGAAGGGCATAGCGGAGGTGTCAAACAATATCGGTATCATCTACCAAATAAGAGGTGAGTACGACGTGGCACTGGATTATTTCAATGAATCTCTTCGAGTAAAGGAAGCCATTGGAGATAGGATGGGGACCGCCACCACCTTCAACAATATTGGGATCATTTTCACCTCTCAAAAGGATTATGATAAGGCGCTGGATTATCACAATAGGTCCATTGCTATTTCCGAAGAATTGGGGTCGGTTTCATTGTTGTCTGGGCCGATTATGGCCATCGGAGATATATATAGTGAAATAGGTATGCCCAGTCGAGCTAAGGAATATTTTCAAAGAGGACTTGACTTGGCCCAGGAAATCGGTAACCTCAGAACCCACTCCGAAGCAGTAGAGGGGCTTGCCAGGGTTGAGAAGCAATTGGGTAATTATCAGTCGGCCCTAGACTATCAAATGCTTTTCAAGCAGCTATCCGACAGTTTAAATAGCAAAGAGCTTAACCGGAAGATTACCTTGATGGAAGCGGAATATAATTTTCAGCAGGAAAGAGACTCTATTCGGGTATACAATGAAGCACAGCAGGTTTCGCTTAAAAGTGAAATTGAATCGCAAAGAATGCTGCTGATCACCTTGAGTATCATCATTATTCTCATCACGCTATTGGTGGTCAATCGGATCTTATACTCTAAAAAGAGCCGGGCTACCATTGTGACTTTGAGAAAACTCAACAAGCAAATCACTGAGCAAAAAGAGACGCTGGTGACTCAGGCCGAACAGTTGAAAGAGGCCAATGAAGAAGTGAAGTTATTGAATGATTCATTAGAGTCTCGGATAGCGCAGCGCACCGCAAAAGTCAAAGAGCAACATCAAAAATTGCTGGAGTACGCTTTTAACAATTCTCACCGTATGCGGGCCCCACTCGCCAATCTTTTGGGATTGGTAGATGTATTCAAAACCGGGAATAAGGAAGAAAAAGAGAAGATTGCTGACCACATCTACGAATCAGCCAAGGAGTTGGATGAGGTCATCAAGGAGAATAGTACCCTACTGTCTTTGAAAGAGAAGGAGGAGTAGAATGGAATGTGATAAGCCCATCGACAAAAAGCCCCAATTTTTACTCACGCAAAATCTTCTCCATTTTTCGGCCTTTAGCCAATTCATCTATCAACTTTTCCATTTGTCGGCACTGTTTGTAAACTTCGAATTCTTCAGCTATCTCTTCAATTCGATAACCACAAACTACTCCCTTAATCATATGGGCATTTGGGTGAATTTTCGCCCTTTCAAAAAAGGTTCTGAATGTCACTTTTTCATCAATGAGTGATTGTATAGTAGCTTCATCAAAGCCTGTGAACCATTCCAGTACCTGGTGAAACTCTTCCTTCGTTCTGCCCTTCTTTTCCAGCCTATTCCAATAAAGTGGATAGATGGAGGCAAAGATCATGTTGGCTACTTGCTCGTTTTTTTTGGGAGTGACTTCCATGGCAATGGGTAGGAATTAACTGAGATTAAAAAATTGTAAACTACAATGCTTCTTCCAAAATAAAGGAAAACAGGGGAATAGGAAGGTTGTGATCCGATGGAATGAGAACTGTCTATGGTTTGAGATCTTAAACTTTGCAACTCGATAACGGTCTATTCTTCGTAGGAATATTGAAGAAACTTGCTCACTAAGTACAGTCCTCCACTTCTATCCTTGACTTAATCTACTGTAGCATGTTTACATCGTTATTTGGTGCTTGGTGGCTGCCTTAATAGGGATAGCCTCTAATTAAATGGTTTAGGAATGTGTTCTTTGATTAACTTAAGCATGGAATTAGTTTTTGTCGTTTAGCTTCATTGCTAATGCGAGACTGAAAAAGACAGCCGCAGAATGTCAATTGCCCATCGCCTAAGAAGTATAGCCAAGGATATTAGTTATCCTCATTGTCTTGTTTTTAATAAGGCACTATTCTTTTTGATGATGATCACCGGTTTATCGTTTGTACATTTTCCAGGTCATGCCCAGGTAGATAGTTTGCTTCTTGTGGCGCGTACTCCCTCAGTTTCTGATAGCATCAGGCTCAAAAACTATTTAACAGCTTTACAGGAAGTCGCCCATCAAAATAAGGAGCGCGCTCTGATGATTGGGTTGGAAGCCGATAGTGTGGCCACCTTATTGGAAAATGATTATTGGAGTACTCGAGTGAAAGAGAATCTCGGTTGGTCCTACCTGGTCAACGAGAAATTCCACATGGCATTGAAGACATTTGAAGACCTTGCTGAAAGTTCACTCCAAAATGAGGATTATATACTTCACGCGAAGTTGTTGACAGGAATAGCTTCTGTTTATAATGCGTTGGGTTATTTTGAAGAATCTATTAAACTCTATCACACTTCGGATAGTTTGATCCAAACTTATGCGACAGAATATAAGAGGGGCCAAGCAGTAGTATGGACCAACATTACAAATGCTTATGTCAATAATCAAGAGCCATCGCGGGCTCTGATTTATGCCAAAAAGAGCTTCGATTTCTTTACCCAAAACCCTGATCCCTATGCCTTCTATATCGTATTGCTACGGTTAGCAACAATTCACAAAGACTTGAAGCAGCCAGATAGTTCTTTGTACTACTTGGGTATTTTGGAGGAATCAGTTCAAGACAAGGCATTTGACTATGAATTGGATATACTGCTACTCAAAAGCCAGGCGTATTATCAAAAAAACGAAATTGATAAATCACTATTCTTTTTAGATAGACTAAAGGGGTTTGAACATGAAGGCCATTCCTACCATGAGCAACTTTATCTGACGTATAAAGCACTGGGGGATATGGAAAAGGCGATTGAGGCGCAAAGTGAATACCACAAGAGAAAGTCAGCCTCTGAGTTGAAAAGAGAAGAGAGGAGGAGAGAGTTCTTAGGTCGTGCGGAATATGAGAGCAAGAGAATAGAACTGGAGAATCTTGCTACTATTCAGCAGCTGACATTAGAGAAGGAGCGAAATGCCAAAATCACCTCCCTTGCACTACTAATATTGGTGTCTATCGTTGTGTGCCTGGTATACTTTTCATATCGGAGAGCCTTGAAGTCAAAGGCTTTGATAGAGCAAAAAAGTCTGGAATTGGAATCTTATGTAGAAAAACTCCGAGCCATTAACGGTGAGCTGTCCCAGACTAACCACAAGATCAATGACATGCTTCAGCAAAAAAGTGACTTGTTGGAGAAATATGCTTTTCATAACTCACATCAGGTGAGAGCTCCTTTAGCCAAAATCATCGGTTTGATAGCCTTCAGTAAGGAATCGAAGCAGATGGATCCAGCATTTATCAATATGTTGCATGAAGCCTCTTTGGAGCTGGATGAAATGATCCGTAGGATTGGTAAGATCATCTAGGACTAGAGCAGTTATTCCAAAAGCTAAAGGCTTTCGCTGGCGAGGGTACGACTATATATTCATAAACTACCTCAAGTGTAGAATTGATTCTGTCCGTAAGTAAGGAGACCAATTCATCTTCCAGATATTCGTAGATATCCTCTACCTGAAGCACCTCTATCTCAGGTAATTCAATCTCTCTAAATGTGCCAGAAATTCGTTTTTTGTGTGCATCCTCCATTACAAATATGAGATCTGCCCATTCCAAGTCTCGTTGCTTAATCTGGCGTTTACTTTTTGGGCTTAGGCCAACAGAGCGAATATCAATTCTATGGTCGTTCTTGAAGATATATTCAGCCGTTCTGCTTCTTCGTTTGTTCTTTCCACAAACGACCAATATGTTAGGTCTATCAATCAATTTGATTTTTAGGTTTCAGGAACTTAAAATAAAAGTAAAAGATGAAAGAGAAGACAAGAGCTACAAGCCAGAAGCTTGCGCCAGTGACAGGTAGTTCAAGGCTTGTTGGTAGTGTAGCCAACAAGGCTATTTGAAAATTCTTTTCCAGAAAGAGGGGCTTTTTGGAGGCTCAAGTCTATTGATCTCATCAAGGAATTGGTTTATGTGAGCATTTCTTTCATTCAACTCATCAATCCAATCTTGGACAGCTATACCTTGGACTTCTAGATTCTCGTTAATATGGAGTTCTATCTCATCAATTTCTGCATTTAAAAGGTCCTGCTGATCTGTCAAATTTCTATCTATAAAATCTCTGTAAGTGTTGTAAGACTTGATCTCACCATTTTTCGCTTCACTTTTTAAAATCTTTCTAGCGAAGAAGTTCCAATCATCAAGGTAATCGTGCTTTATCATCATATAACTGGCGTATGCGATACAGATTTCTTTGAATTTTGGCCTTTCAATGAATATCAAAACAAAGTTTGATGTTTGATTTTCAAGAAACATTTTGAAGTATTCTGATTCTGCAGATGGATAATCCTCCAATGCCTTAATCTTGGACTTTTTGTTTTTATCTACTTCTATTATGAAGTGACTATAACTATTTATGTTGCTAGTATTTAACCAAGACTTCCTGATTGGAATGTGATTTTGTATAAATACCTGGTTGAGCTTTTTGTAAATCTGGTATTTAGAGTCTATTTCTAATATTCTTGAGATTTGAGAAATTTCAAGATCTTGTTTTTCCAGTGAAAGCAGATAAAGAAAGCTTTGAAGTTCCGGGTGTTTTTCTCCTTCCTTAAGTTTCAAGTCATAAATGATATCTATTATCTCTACTAAAGAGGCCCATTTGTGAGTTCGAATATGCCTAAGCTGAATTTCTACCTTCTTATGTCTGTTTACAGGGCTTTCAATATAGATGTGATAACCGCGATATCCATCAGACTTAGGATCTGCTATATAATCATTAACATCAGTTACCTTATAAATTTTTAGAATCTCATTGCGAATTGTGAGAGGGCTGACTTAGAATGACAGATTACTCTACATCCGGCGATATCACCCATATTGCCGAGGGACATTGTTGGCTCTCTTCTTACCTTGGACAGAATAGATTCAATTCTCTTGATTCTTAAAGAAATTAAGCTGTCTCTTCTTATGCTTTTAGCAATTCTTGCAACTGATTCAAAAACTGGAGAAATATCCTCTTTAAAGGAGGTTCTGTAGTCCTGGAGCTGGGATAGGTCATTTGCTTCAATGGGTGTTCCCTCGCGGATAGAGGCCCTTAGTCTCTTGCCAAGCTTATTTATTTGAGATTTAGATGACATTAAAAAATCTTCCTAATCTTTTAAAATAACATAAAATGGTGGATTGAGATGATTTCAATCTGGATAGATTGGGAGAGGAATATCTCAATAGCCACTTCTCCATCAATCTAGACCCGATAGAGGCGGCACCATGTAGAGCCGAAAGCGGGAGCTATCTTTCTCCGTGGTACGCAGCATCTCTCCTCATAAAAAAAGAAGCCGTCCCTCGCGAGACGACTTCCACACATAGTTAACAACTAAGAACAGTCTTAAATGCTCTCATCCATGATCTGGTGCGCGTCGATCAGTGGTGCGCCGTGCATGATCTCATCATTGGCCTGATTGATAAACTTGTCGAAGTTGATATGGAAGGAGTGGGCCAGCTGTATAGCTTTGCTCACATAGGCTCCCTTCTGCAACCAGGTGTTCATCGGATCTAAGATTTCGCTCGGTACGCCAGGGCAGTACTTAGGCATGTACAGTCCGAAGATCGGGTGCTGATCGTAATCCACATCGTCCAGTTGGCCTTCCAATATGGCCGTGATCATGGCCCTTGTGTACTTCAGCTTGATCCTGGAACCTACACCGTAAGGTCCGCCCGTCCATCCGGTGTTAAGTAGCCAAATGTTCACGCCTGCTTCTTTCATCTTTTTGCTGAGCATCTCGGCATACACGGTAGGGTGCAG
>CAZZHO010000137.1:0-12345 GCA_964653795.1 uncultured Roseivirgaceae bacterium
GCCGGTAAAACAACCCTCTTAAAGCATCTAACCAAAAGCTACATTGAAGGCGGATGGAATCCTTTTGTTATCCTCAACGACTATGAAAACGCCAATCTTGATGCCCAACAATTCCTGGATCAGATGGGCACCAAAGAGATAATGGCGCTCAATGGCAGCTGTATTTGTTGCAGTGGAATCAATGAACTGAGATCTTACATCAACATCATCCCAGAAAGACAAAATGGCATTACCTTGATTGAAGCCAATGGTACTTCAGATGCTTGCTCTTTAATGGGTTTCTTAGGGGTTGGCATCCATGAACGTTTCCTCCCTCCAGTTCAGGTATCGGTAGTAGATGTCCAGAATTGGCAGCTCCGAGGTGAGCACAACGAATTGGAAAAAAATCAGATACAGGTTTCTTCCCTGATCGTCTTGACGCACCTGGAGCAAGTCACGGAAGAAAGAAAAAGCACTGTATTGGCCGACCTTCAAGAAGTCAATCCTATGGCTAAAGTCATGACCATGGATGAAATCGATCTTGAGCTTTTGCCCAATCTGGATCCGTCGGAAAATAAGGCTGAGAAGCTCGACCATCTGAAAGCCCACTGGTCTTCTTGCTCGATAGACTTACCTAGATTACCTCATCAAGAGGCTATTTATTCCATTTGCGAGGAATTGCCAAAAAGCATCTTACGCATTAAAGGGTGCACACAAATCGGAAAGGATGATGAATACACTTTTTTCCAAAGAACGCCTGACGGCACTGTAAACGTCCGGGCATTTTATGGTGAACCAATCACTGGCTCGAAATTATTGACAGTTGGCCCTGGAAGTGAACCATCGGCTCTGAGAACAGCGATAGACAATAGTCTGGCGGCGAAAGCCTAAATATCTATTCTGAGTATAACTCTTTTCTCCCCTGTACCGGCAATTGCAGGTGATCTGTGAACAATTCCCTTCGTCTTATTGATTTTGTTCGGAATCTCTCCCTTGAGAATCGCTACTTCAAAAGAGACCATATTCCGTACGGATTCGGGATCTTTTACAATGTCGTGATTGCTCCTGCCCAATCCATTTCGATTCACAGCTTTCTCCGGAAGCCACTCCGTTCCTCTACCTCGGTAAGTGGTAAAGAGTCGTAGATTGTAGCCATCCAAATGAAACTTGGTGCAAGCATTATTTTCCACCAGACGCAAATGCAAGGTGCCTTGACCTTCTGGTGAGTAGTTCAGAAAGTCCCCTGCTAGCATCTTTACATCTTCGACAAATGCAGCCGAGTGACCAACATAGTTTTCCAAGCCCTTTTCAAAGGCTAGCATGTCATCGTCAATGCTCTCTAAAGACACATTTTGTTGGATTTTGAGAGCCGGGCCAGCGACTAGTAAATCTAGAAATTTGTCTACTTCTGGGTCAATAGGCCGTTTCCAGCAAAATAGGTTGACATCATCCTGAAGTATCCCCTCTCTCTGATCCCATGACTCACTTAAAACCTGTCTTGGAATCGGCTTACTTCCGAAAAAAGGAATGAATGAAAACAGATTCATATAGGCCAGTCATCCTGGAACTGAATGCCAGTTTCCATCATGTAGATTTCATCATCTGTAAGTAGACAGGCATCTAAATCAGCTGTGATCTTCTCCTTATCCATATCCTGGCCAATCAAGACCAACTCGTTCATCCTATCACCCCATTGCTTGTCCCATTTCTTCTGAATCAACTCCTGATTTTCCAGGTAGGAAGGATTCATCGCTCTCCTTTTCATAGGTACGCTTGCCCACCACCGACCATAGGTCTCTGCTTTCAGAGATCCACCAGCCTGGCTCCAAAGGATGGCTGTATCCTGTCGTGAAGCGATCCAAAATATTCCTTTACTGCGAATGATAGTATTTGGAAAGCCTTCGCTGACATAGTTCAAAAAACGCTCGGGGTGAAAAGGCTTAGCATTTTGATAGACGAATGAACTGATCCCATATTCTTCTGTTTCAGGAGTATGCGAGATGCCATTTTGAGCCAATTCTAATTCTTTTTGCCAGCCAGCTGACTGCTCCGCCACCTCGTAATCGAAAAGACCGGTATTCAAAATTTCATGAGGATCTACTTGGCTATGGGTCGTTCTGATGATCTTGGATGTAGGATTCAACTTGTTAAGGGTTTTCTCCAGTAACCCCAACTGATCTTCGGTCACCAAATCAGACTTATTCAAAATAATGACGTTCGCAAACTCTACCTGATCCGTCAAGAGATTAACTATCGTTCTTTCATCCTCCTGATCGTCCGTCATATCTCTATCCAGGATAGTGTCGGCACTTCCAAAATCTTTGAAAAAGTTAAAAGCGTCTACCACCGTCACCATGGTATCCAATTGACTGACCTGGGTCAGATCGTACAACTCATCTCCTGTAGCAAATGAAAATGTCTGAGCAACAGGGACGGGCTCGGATATACCTGTACTTTCGATCAACAGGTAATCGAATTTGTTCATCTTGGCCAGCTTCTCTACCTCGATCATCAAGTCTTCACGAAGAGTGCAGCAGATGCAGCCGTTGCTCATCTCTACCAACTTCTCATCTGTCCGACTTAATTGAGCTCCATTGGCCACCAACTTCTCATCAATGTTCACCTCACTCATGTCATTGACGATCACCGCTACTTTCAGACCTTCTCGATTATTGAGGATGTGGTTAAGTAATGTGGTCTTGCCAGCCCCCAAAAATCCGCTTAACACCGTAACAGGCAACTTCCTTGTTTTCTTCTTTAGAAACATCTCCTTTATTCTTTGTTATTCGCTAGCTGAAAGATTCGACCTTGGATTACTTCAATCTCTTTTTTTAAAGCAAGCTGAACTTCCAGTATTTCTTTTGGTGACGATCCTTCCAGATAATTCTGTCCACCATGATCATGGCCATGATGATCGTGTCCACTGTGATCATGACCGGCATGATTGTGCTCGTCTTCATGATCATATCCCGGAACCTCTACTAAGGCCTCATACCACTCACTAAGAGAAGAAATGATGACCTGTAAAGAATCACGTTGGGCAAGCGAGAGCGAATCCTCCATTTGCTTAAACTGGGATACCATTAATGAGGCTTTATGCCCTATATCCACAGCCTCATTATGTGCAGCCACAGCGTTTTTTAATGTCTCAATTTCTGCTTGGCCACTACATCCTATAATCAATAGTAGAATCAAAAATCTTTTCATTCTATTACCTCTGCCTCCTCCAGAATAAAGACGAAGTGATCAAAGTCCGTATCGTTCAATTTCAGCTTTCCTTTAATCTTCAAAATCTCGTCAGGTTTGAATATGCGTTGCTTCGTCTTGAAATGTATCTCAGCGATGGTTTCCTGGCCAACACCACCTCCACAGAAGAAGCAGGAAGCAAATGGCAGCTTCGACAGTACGATAGTTTTCCTACCATAGTCCAATGGAAGGTGGTGACCCTGAATGACCATTTCTTTTCCTGCCTTTGCCAGGATTTCATCGTCGAACTTGGGCATCTCTGCCTCAAAACCAAACTCTTCCACATACTGCACTTCAAAGCGAACGCTCTCAAAGGTTTCCCAGCCAATGAAGCCCTGTGACTGAATAAAGAGGTATATCAAATTAATGAACAGCATGGCTTCGCAATAAATGATTGTTGTAGTGGGCATAGATGATGATGGAAGCCCCAAATAATGATAAAGTCAGCCCTAACCATTCATGACTAACCGACTCTCCATTTACTATGAGTAACATCCCCGCCACAAACAAAACAGGAACAAAATGCTGTCTATGACGCAGGTAGCCTCCACCAAAAGCCACCAAACCAATGATCATGGAAAACCCGATAATCATCTGTTCAATCCACTCATGATCTATCCATTGAAGAACACCTTCTACACCTAAAATCAAAACCAGAGGAATCGCCAAACAATGCACCATACAGAGTGCTGATGTGCACATCCCAATCTTATCTAAATAGTTATTCTTCATCTGTTCTGATTGATTCAATTTTCGCTAAAGAAAGCAAAGTTTCTCCCTTATTGACCGGCGGTGTACCGAGCAAGTATAAAATGTAGCCATCTCCAGGAGAGCTGACCACCGAAAGTATCTTGCCAAAGAAATCAGTAACCTTTCCAACGGTCATTCCCTTCTTCACGAAATCGCCACTTTCCTTGGCTGGGTAGAAAAATCCTTCAAAATCGCTACTGACGTAAGACCTTTCCCAGATGTAAGCTATGCTGGTCCTTTTTATTACCTCAGTTGATGACATCTCAAGTTGTCCAAGCATTGATAATATGCCTTCTACAATGTCCGCAACCGCGTCTTCCTCGATCATCCCTAATCTGCCACACTCAATATCAACAGCAGGTATATTTCTCTTAAAGGCTTCAGCAGAGCAATAGAGGCTCGGAAATTCTGGCTTCAAATAGTCTTTACCGGTAGTATTGAAAACCACCACATGATCATATCCCATGGCCGCCGCCATCTCCCGACCTTTGGCAGAAACCTCCGGCTTTTCTTCATTATGATAATACGCCGAGTAGGACATCAGATCTTCCGGAGCATCACCACTGTGCATATCTACGAAGTAGTCACTCCTTCCTATCACCTGATTGGAAATAAAGTCTGCAATTCTTTCAGTGATGGTACCATCCGGTTTGCCTGGGAAAACCCTGTTTAAGTTCTTATCATCCAGAGGATTGATGAACGGGCTTCTACCAAGGAAACTCCCAACATTGGCAATCTGAACCAGAATGACAGTCCCTTGCAATGTAGCGGGATCTATTTTTTTGATTAGTCTTTGACCTGCTAGAATGGGCGCATATTCAAACCCATGCACTCCAGCGGTAATCCCCAAAACAGGTCCGGTTTTACTTCCGTGAAAGACGGTGACAGGAATAATCGTCTCACTTTCGCCATCTGAGATGGGAATACTGAAGTGTTGTTTACTCCCGGCTGAAACTTCAACATCATTAAAAGTAAAAGATTGACCAAATACCGGAACACCACCGAATATTGGCAACAGCATGACCAGGCACCTTAAAACGCTCAAGAATCTTTTCACACCGCTAAAGTAGAAGAAAAGAAATATTAATGCAATATTGTTGCATATATGACGTGAATAGAAATTACCCACGGTCATAAACCAAAAAAGGCTGGATAAATCCAGCCCATTACACTACAAACTGGTCTACTGTCTTATTCCAATTCAGAAACGACTATGGCAGTTACGGTATCCACAGAGCTCGCATAGAAGTAACCTAATGCTGTGCCAGAGATATTCGTAGAAACATTCGCTGGAGGGCTACTCAAGCCAAATGGATCTCTAGGCTCACTCTCTGTCAGCAACTGGTCATGAAATTCTACAAACTCCTTCTCCACCGTATGCATGATCAAAGTGACACTATCATTTTCCTCCGCCATTGGCTCCTCAATCGCATACAGCTCGAAAGCGACAAACTCCTCACTGAAAAATTCATCATCAAAAGTGACTGCCTCATCGATGGAATCACTTTCCAATTCGTCATTGAGGTACACCTCGATCAAATAACCGTTTTCATCCTCCAGGTTACCAACACCCCACACGGCCAAACTGGTGTATTCAAACAGCTCACCAAAATCCTCCTCTTCAATATTTCTAGCTGACATAGAGTCCAATGTCGCGGGAGCCATCATAGTGGAACTTGCTGTAAACTCAGATTCACCTGCCAAGGGTGACGCTAAGGCAATGGCTAGACTATAAGTCCTACCCACTTGTCCGGCGAAGGGCTCTGATTGGTAGACTCCAGGAGCGCTTTGTTCTAATGAGAAAGTCTCATTACCATCTGAGATGGTAACTATTGCGTTCTCTACAGGAACTGGATCAGCAGGGTTGAAATAATCTGCCGTTTGTGTCAAAGTAATTTGGTGAGCTTTCATCTCATTGGTGATCCTGCCCTCTACGATGAGTCTGACTTCATCTGAGTCCACAGGCCAATCTATGACTTCCTCGCATCCAAAAATGAGGAAGATTAAAAGGAAAAGAATACTCTTATTTTTCATCTTAAGCGAGTTCAATATTAAAATCTAAAGTTGTAAGTGATGGTAGGGACCCACCTGAATATGACGTATTGTCTGGCTTCCGTCTGTGCCCTGTCTTCTTCAGAGGCGACGAAGGTTATGATGTTCGGATTCTTTCGACCATAGGCATTATAAAGAGACAGCACCCATTCACCCTTGAATCGGGAGGTCTTGTTTTTCTTGTTTTGAAGTGTCAATCCAAAATCCATGCGATGGTACTCTGGCATGCGTCCACCATTTCTTGCAGAATAGGCCGGGAGAATTACATTTCCGTAGGTAAGACGTCCTGTCGGGGTGGTAAATGGCAATCCGGAATAATAGACCCAAGTGGCGTTGGCTGAAAGTCTTTCACTGATCTTGTAGTTTCCAACAATTGAAATGTTGATCGGCCGCTCATAAGGAGAACTATATCTATTGCCATCATTGACTTGGGGTATCTCCCTTTGAGCAGCATTCCAAGTAAAGCTGAACCAGCCGCTCAACTTACCAGCAGGCTTCTTGACCAAAAGTTCCACGCCGTAAGAGGTCGCTTTGCCTACTCGTAACTCATTCTCCAGTTCTTCATTTAGCAACAAACTGGCATGATCTTTAAAGTCGATTTGATTGTCGATCCATCTATAATAGCCTTCAATAGATGTCTCAATTTTATTATCAAAGAAGTTTCGGAAATACCCAATTGAGACCTGATCTGATACCTGAGGTTGTACGTTGGGAGATGACTGAAACCAGATATCAAGAGGTGTCCCACCTACAGAATTTGAGGCAAGTTGCAGAAACTGATGAACCCTTACCAGGCTCCCCTTGATAGAAGACACACTGTTGATTTTGTAGTTCGCCGCAAACCGTGGCTCTACCCTGAAGAAGGAATTGTATATTTCACCCTTTGACCGATTGATAGAGTCTGTCCTGGTGAAAGTGTCATCGAAAGTGTACTGAACGCCGGGCCCAATATTTTGAAATAAGGACGCTCTCAATCCATAGTCCAGCGTCAGTCGATCTGACACTTTTTGCTCATTGCCTAAGTAGATGGAGTGATCCAGCGAATTCGAGTTGGTGATTTTCACGGACTGCTCGGGTCCTTGCCCGGACTTTACAGTGATGGTACCAGGTTCGATCTTATGGTGAATACTCTGGATACCAAAAGTCAGGTTATTGTTATTGTTGAGGAAGTAGTCAAAGTCCATTTTGAACGTATAATCCTCCAGCTGAGAAGCCCAGGTGAACTTGAAATCATTGTCCCCTGCGGCCAATTCATATTTATAGCGACTGTAGATAAGAGAAGTATTGGCGAAAAGCTTTGGATTGAAAACATGATTCCATCGAGTAGTCACGGTGTTATTTCCCCATTTGAATCCTATGCCCTCTCCAATCTCAAAAATGTCTCTCCCTGCATAGCTAGAAACAAAGATTCGGTCCTTATCGCTGAGCTTATAGTTGGCTTTTGCATTCAAATCATAAAAGAACAATGCCGAACTATCAACAGATCCATTTCTAGCCATCCGTGCCAGGACATCAGCGTAGGTCCTACGACCAGAAAGGATGATAGAACCTTTGTCCTTTACTATCGGTGCCTCTACTGTAGCCCTGGCTGCAATAAGACTAATACCTCCATTACCAGCTATCTTCTGGTTGTTACCCTCCTTCATGCGGACATCCAGCACGGATGAAAGTCTCCCGCCATATTTCACGGGCATGTTGCCTTTGTAGAGCTGTACATTTTTGATAGCGTCATTGTTGAAGGTGGAGAAGAAGCCCAGCAAATGAGAGGGATTATAGACGATCGCTTCATCCAGCAAAATGAGATTTTGATCCGGACTACCGCCTCTAACACTAAAACCAGAGCTTGTTTCTGAGGTAGACTGCACACCTGGCAATAGCTTAATCGCCCTTATCAAGTCTGCTTCACCAATAGCCGGGATAGCCGCTATGGTCTTGGCATTAACCGTATTCAACCCCATATTGGTATCAGTCACATTTCGATCTTCACGCTCAGCGGAGACCACTACGGCTTCCAGTAATTCGGTATCTGGCTTCAGGCTAAAGCTTTGCTCCAGGTTCCGATTGAGACTCAGTGGTACCTCTTGCAATGCAAACCCATTGTAAGAAACCAACATCGTGTAGTCTCCTGCAGGAAGCGTAATGGAGTAAAAGCCGTAAACGTTGGATATGGCCCCTTGCGAAGTGCCCTTTATTTGCACGATGGCACCGATAAGTGTCTCGCCGGACTCTTGGTCTGAGATGTAGCCGCTGAGCGTATATTGCTCCTGAGCGGAGACCTTCAGCGCCATAAGCAGCGCGAAAAAAGTGAGGATCTGTTGGATCCGTTTGATTCTAGTCATTTTAACAGTGTATAATATTTGGTTTTTGATCCTTTATTGAGTGTGAGGCCATGCACCTGGGCAATGGCCTGAAGTATTTCTTCTATTGATTGATTGTTGAAATGGCCTGTCAGACGATTCGATGAGATGCTTTCAGATGTGCTGATCTCCACATCGAAATGCCATTCCAGCACTTTGAAGATTTCTTTCAATTCCTGGTTCTCGAAAACCAGATCGGGCTTAACCCAGGAGAGGACTCCTTTTTGGATATCATGATTTTTGGTAAGGTCTCCATCAAATTTCACCGACTCATTAGGTTCCAAAGTCATGCTGGATTTTGGAGTGACAACCTCAACTTTTCCTTTGAAGAGCATTACCTCAGTGGCAGATTGCTGTGTAGTCACTAAGAACTCCGTTCCCAAAACCCGAACCGTCAAGTCATTGCTACGAACTTGAAACGGCCGCTCGGCATCGTGATATACTTTGAAGTAGCCCTCCCCTATCAAATCAACATTTCGATCGGAACTATTGAAGTCTTTGGCTAACACTACCCGCGCACCCTTTCGTAAAGTCACAGAAGAACTATCTGGCAAAAGAAATTCTTGCCCGTCGACGGTAGCTGTATAGGTCGTTTCGGGATTATTTGACTGAATTTGATAGATGGAAAAAGTCGCTAGCACCAACAGCGCGATGGCCGCTGCCAAGCTCATGGCTATTCTAAAAGTGTCGCTATTTCCATCAACTTTGGCGAACCCTCCTTTCACATCTGGCTGAAACTCCTCGTGATGAATCCCATAAGCACCCCAAATCATTTTCAGCTTTTGGTATTCGATTCTATTGTGCTCGTCAGACCTCACCCATCTGGCCACCTGATCCCGATCTGATCTCGTAGCATGCCCTTTAAAGACTTTTGTGATAATATGGTATTCAGGCCTCTGAGCTGACATTATGCCCAAGAGACTTGGATCTGAAAGCCCCCCCTAGTGAAAAACTTGGATTTCTTTTTAAAACTTGAATCGATACCCGATGCTAGGGACTATTCCGAACACAGTGAACTTGACGGCCTCCGCCTGATTGGTACCCTCCACAGCTTGGAAAGAGATGGCATTGGCATTGGCTCGGTTGTATGCATTATAGACAGAAAAAGACCAGCTACTTCGGAATTTCTTATTGGGTTTGATCTTATTGGCCATTTCAAATGAGATATCCATCCTGTGGTAGTTCGGTAGTCTGTCTCCATTCCTTTCGGTGTAGCTCGGCACCACCACATTGCCATATGTAAACCTGCCTGTAGGTGATGTAAAGGGCAGCCCACTAAAAAACAACCAGCTAATCCTCAGACTTCTTCTACTGTCAAAACTATAAGCCGGACTGATAGAGAAGTTAAAAGGCCTATCGTAGGTAGAAGAGTAGCTCAATCCTCTATTGACATCAGGTATCCTCAATCTTGATCTACCAAAAGTCACATTGGCATTCCCAGTAAATTTACCGGAGCTCTTGACTAAGGAAAGTTCCAATCCGTATGACATGGCGGTACCAACTCGCAGTTCTCTTTCTAACTCCTCATTTAATAACAGCTCGGCATTATCCTTAAAATCTATTTCATTGTCTACATGGCGATAGAAAGCCTCTGCGGTGAACTCTAAACCTTTCTCCAGACGCTTGAAATAACCAGCCGAAAGTTGGTTAGCCACTTGCGGTTTCACATTCGGAGAAGAAAGAAACCAGACATCTAATGGCGTACCACTTAGAGAATTGGAAGCCTGCGTGATGTATTGAATCGCCCGATTATAGCTGAATTTAAGATAGGCAGCTCTTCCAAGATCGTAGCTTAAAGAAACCCGCGGTTCAACATTCCAAAAACCATGGTAAAAGTCTCCTCGGCCATGTTCTATGGCGCCTACTCGCTCAAAAGACTCATCTAAAATGAGCTCCGTTCCAGCACCTATATTGTGGAAGGTTGTGAACCTAAGACCTGCAAGCAAATTGTACTTCTTCTTTATTTTCTGTTCAAGCTCTACATAAAGAGCGTTTTCAAGACCAAAGGACTTATCGAATTCTGTGGATATATTGACTGAAGAATCCTGCGCATTTTCAATAGACAGGAAAGCAGGTGAGATCCTATGAAATGTTGAATGAACTCCAAAATTGACTTGAGCATTATTGTTGACGAAGTAATTAAAATCCGTCTTTAGCGTCTGACTGCCCAGTTCAGATTCCCAATTCAGGTCCAAATCAATCGTTGCAGCCTGTAGAGAATATTCGTAAACGCTGAATATGTAAGAAGTATTGAGGAAAAGCTTAGAGTTGAAAATGTGATTCCATCGAGTGGTAAAGGTTGTATTCCCCCAGCCAAACTGAAAAACGCCGTTGGGCAACCTAAATCTATCCTCTCCTCTGTAAGCTGAAATAAAAACCCTGTCTTTCTTCCCCAACTTAAAATTCGTTTTGAAATTGAGATCCAGGAAGGAAAGTTGGATGTCCTGAAAACCCAACACCAGCAAATCCGCATAGCTCCTTCGGGCAGAAAGTATAAAGGAGCCTCCATCCTTTTTTAGTGGCCCTTCCACAGCAAGACTGGAAGTCAGGAAATTGATATTGCCATTTACGCTATGTCTTTGATTGTTACCTTCCTTCATCATCACACTGGTAACTGATGCTAATCGCCCACCAAAACGCGAAGGAATATTGCCTTTGAAAAGGTCTACCTTGTTCAACGCGTCAGCATTGAATATGGAGAAGAATCCTATGAAGTGCGTCGGGTTGTAAACTACCGCTTCATCCAATAGAATTAAGTTTTGATTGGGCCTCGCTCCTCTCACACTAAAGCCAGAGCTTGATTCGCTCGCCATAGCCACTCCCGGAGCCTGCTGCAATTGCCGCATCACATCTCGTTCGCCGAGCGCACCAACAGGTGAATTGAACTGTCCAGCTTTCAGAGCCAGATGACCAAACTGGGGCGATTCCAACGGTTCATCCTCGGCACTTTCCACTACGATAGTTTCAAGCAGCGAAATGGATTCTTTCATCCTAATGGACAATCTTTGGTCTTCTTTGGAGACTAGGAATTTTTGATTTTCGTACCCAAGGAAACTAACTTCTACCTCTTCCTGGTCTATGGGAATTTCCAGCGAAAAGAACCCGTAGGCATTGGTCACCACACCCTGAACCAGGCCCGAAACTCTCACAAGGGCTCCAATCAGACGCTCTCCGGTTTGAAAATCGATCACATGACCACTAAGCGTATAAAAGGTTCTTTTGGGAATTCTGAGAATATAGTTTTTCCCAATTCGATCATACTCCAGATCACCTTCAGCAGTCACTTTTTTCAGCAGTTCCAGCATGGAGGTCTTTCCTTGGGGAAGCAAAATCCGCCGACTTGGGATTGCCTCAGGATCATATGAAATCAATAAACTGCCATCTCGATGTATGAGATTGAGTACTTCTTGCACTGATAACGAATCAGCTTCTTTCTGACTATGGACTCCTTTCTTTTGAGCGATAGACCACAAAGGCAATAACGCCAGGAGAAGAATCGTGAGCGATCGCATGCCCCTATTTGATTTGGTAGTGGGTCGGACCAAGTGAATCTACTTCCACGCCCAAAGAGCTACGAACAACAGTCAAAACGTCCTGGAAAGACTGGTCTGAAAAGGTACTGGTGATTTTTCTTTCGGCTGAGGTTTCACTTACTTCTAAAGTGATATCATAGAAATCTGACACATCTGATGCCAACTTACCTAAAGTGGCGTTGGTAAATACCAGAGTATAGGTCTTCCAGGCCAACGCGTTCTGGTCCATTGATACCTTCATCAGCTCATTCGCTTCGTTGAATTGTGCGGCTTCTCCAGCACTGAGCTCAATTTCATCACCTTGCGACTCTACTAAGACTACACCTTCAACCACTTTCACAGAGGGCGATTCACCATCAGCATCAATCTCAAAAACAGTACCTACCACCTGCACTTCCAGGCGCTGGCTTTTGATGATAAAAGGGAGA
>CAZZHO010000138.1:0-12256 GCA_964653795.1 uncultured Roseivirgaceae bacterium
AATGGTTTTGGCCTATATGATATGGCAGGAAATGTTTGGGAATGGTGCAGCGACAAGTATAACGCTGCAGGGTACCAAGAGGCATTTGCTAAAGGGGAAGAAATGAATCCAAAGGGGAGTAATTATTACTATGACCCCAGAGAGCCCAATGCTGCTAAGCACGTATTGCGTGGTGGGTCCTTCCTATGCAATGAGAGTTATTGTAGTGGATACAGGATCACTAGAAGAATGAGCTCAAGTAAGGATACAGGGCTGAGTCATACAGGATTTAGGTGTGTAAGAGATTTGAACTGAGGTCTATTAAAATCGAATGGAAACACTGTCTCCAGTGATTTATTTCTTAGTATTAGAATTACTGAAAACTACACTTTGACTCGCCTTAAAACCTATTCTATGTGCAATAGCCTCTATTCTATCCCCTGACTCCAACAATAAAGGTTCCTCGTAAATCTGCCAGGTTTGGGGAGGTTCAGTGTCAGCTAGTCGTCGGTATGAGATATTAGCACCCTCTGTTGCACTTTTGATTTCAAGAAGGGAGTGGTCAAAAGAAAATGCTGGTTTACTAGTAGTTGGTTGCTCTTCGGCACCGTTCCATAGTTTCTCTATTAGTGCATTTTCAGTCAAATTGGGGTCATCCCCAATTTCCATGAGCCACCTATCCATTTCGTTACTCAGCTCAGTTAGCTTACTGGCGAAATCTGGGTTCTCAGCCAAGTTGTTCAACTCATGTGGATCCATCAGGCAATCATATAGTTCCTCTCTTGGTTTTTGCTCCCTGAACCAAAGTGATTGGATTTTATTTAATTGATCATTTTCCTTCAATTTCAATAGTTCTCTCATGGAAGGAATTCGTTCCCTGTAAGCTATTGGCATATAATAGCCCTGTTCTGGTCTATAATTGCGGATGTATTTGAAATGATCGTCTCTAACAGCTCTTATGGCATCGGTGAAACCATCGAATCGATCCCCAGCGGCGTGTATGTAATCCCTTTCTTGAGCATCCGATAGAAAAGAAAATCCTTGCATATTATCAGGTACATCCAAATCAGCAAGTTCGAGTACAGTGGGAGCTAAGTCCAGGAAACTTATTAGCCGGTCTTCTTGCTGGCCAGCATTTACCTTTTCTGGGAATCTAACAATCATAGGTACTCTTAAGCCGGCATCATAGACTAACCTTTTTTGCCTTGGAAGAGGTCCTCCATGATCAGCAAAGAAGAAGATGATAGTTTCATCCAAGAGCCCGTCTACTTCTAGTTGGTTCAGAATGGCTCCAACATGTTGATCCATCTCCGAAATATTATTGTACATTTTCCAGAGATCTCTCCGGACCACCTCATTATCTGGTAGATAGGGTGGAATTTCGAATGGAGTATTCTTTGGGAGGTGAGCAGTCGTTTCTTCCTCAGTAAGCTGATCGCTCCATTTTTTCAACTGGAATGAAGTGTCCCCAGGGAGATAATACCTCATTTCATTTTCCTTGAAACCATAAGGTTCAAATAGCCCAGACTCATGCGTAGTGGTAAAGGTGAAAACGGAATAAAAAGGTTGTCCTGGTTGGCGATTTCTCCAATGAGCATATTGGCTACTTTCGTCCCAGGCCGCCACTGGGTCTTTAAATTGGTAGTCTTTTTTACTGTTGTTTGTACAGTAGTAACCTCCTGACCTCATCAGTTGGTTGAGCATTCTGGCGTCTGGGGGAGGTACTGCCTCGTATGGTCGCAGCCCGGTAATGTCTGTGTGTGAATGCGTCCGCATATGGTTAGCGCCGACGCTCGTTGGATACATCCCCAAAGCAATTGATGCCCGGCTTGGGGCGCATACACCTGATGGTGAGAATACTTGAGTGTATCGTACTCCCTCGGAAGCTAATCGGCTAAGGTTTGGAGTGGCTATTGTCGAGTCGCCGAAAGGAGGGATGTATGGCCCCATATCCTCGGCTATAAGCCACAAAATATTCGGAGGCTTATTTTCTGTTTGAACATTGACTTTGGCATCCTCCGGTTGGCAGGAATAAAGCGTAATGAATACTAAAGAGAAGGTCAGTTTTTGGATCAATGGGATGGGCATTGTTGAAGAAAATTCAAATGAAATGCTATTGCTCTGAACTTTAATATTTAGTTCAAAATGCCCATAAAACAAAAAAGCACTCAATTTTGAGTGCTTTTTGCGGTCCGGACGAGACTCGAACTCGCGACCTCCTGCGTGACAGGCAGGCATTCTAACCAACTGAACTACCGGACCTCCTTCCAAAAAGGTGACGCAAAAGTAGCCTTTTCATTTAAATAGCAAAGTATCAAGTCTGAATTAATTGAAATATTTTCTTGTGCTCACTTCCCGATACTTAAAAACTTTATAACCTAATTTTGGCGTCAAAATCATCACTATGCATTTAGAGTTTGAAAAGCCCATTGTAGAGCTGGAAGAAAAACTGGAACAAATGAAGTCACTTGCTGATCAAAGTGACGTTGATGTTAAGGATGCGGCGAAAAAACTTGAGAAAAAGATCTTGGATTTGAAAAAGGATACTTTTAAGAATCTCACCAGATGGCAGAGAGTGCAGCTATCAAGACACCCTGATAGACCTTACACCCTGGATTATATCTACGAGATGACTGAGGGCTTTATCGAGTTGCATGGTGACAGAGCTGTGAAAGATGATAAGGCAATGGTGGGTGGCTTTGGAAGTATCGAAGGTCAAACGTACATGCTTATAGGCCAGCAAAAAGGCCGAAATACCAAGCAAAGACAAGAGCGCAACTTTGGAATGGCTAACCCTGACGGGTACCGTAAGGCGCTCAGATTGATGAAGCTAGCTGAGAAGTTCAATAAGCCAATTGTTACATTAATTGACACTCCAGGTGCGTTTCCAGGAATAGAGGCGGAGGAAAGAGGTCAAGGAGAGGCCATCGCAAGGAATCTCAAGGAAATGTTCATGTTGAAAGTACCTGTTATCTGTATAATAATAGGAGAGGGTGCTTCTGGTGGAGCTTTAGGTATCGCTATTGGTGATAGGGTAATAATGATGGAAAACACATGGTACTCTGTCATCTCTCCTGAATCCTGCTCTTCGATCTTATGGAGAAGTTGGGAATACAAGGAGCAAGCAGCAGAAGCGTTGAAGCTGACTGCTCCGGACATGCTAAAGCACGGCCTAATTGACGGAGTAATTGAGGAGCCGCTTGGAGGTGCTCACACCGATTTTAAAGCTGCTTCTGATATTTTGAAGAAAGCCATCATCTCAAACTTTAATGATCTCAAGGATATGGATGCCGATGTTCGTTGCATGGAGCGAATAGATAAATTCGGCAAGATGGGTGTGTTTGAAGAGTAATGAGGAGAGCGTTTTTTACTTTCATATTCAATGTATGGGGATGGAAGGTGAAAGGCCAACAACCCTCTGAAAAGAAATATGTGATAGTAGTTGCTCCTCACACTAGCAACATGGATTTTTTTGTTGGAGTCTGTGTTAAATACATGCTTCCTAACTTCAAACCCAATTTTCTGGCTAAGAATTCGCTATTCAAAATACCTTTGATCGGTTGGTTCTTAAGTAGTATTGGAGGCCATGCTGTAGATCGTTCTAAAAAGCTCAAGCTTGTAGATCAGATTGTAGAAATATTTGAGAAAAACGAGCGATTCATTATGACCATCACTCCTGAGGGTACAAGATCGTATGTTGAGAACTGGAAGACAGGATTCTATTTTGTAGCGGTAAAGGCTAAGGTGCCTATTGTAATGGCAGGGTTCGATTATGAGCACAAAATAGTTGAGCTAAAAGAGCCGTTTTATCCTTCTGGTAATGTAGAGGAGGACATGGAGAAAATGAAATCCTATTTTAGGTCGATAAAAGGAAAATACCCCCATTTGGGAGTGAAATAGCACTAGCCGATGGCTAAACCAAATTCCTGAGTAAGAGTGCTATAAACTTCCCTAACTGGAAGACCCACTACGTTAGAATAAGATCCATCTATTCTAGAGATTTTACTCAGTCCAAACCATTCCTGAATACCATAGGCACCAGCTTTATCGTAAGGTTGGAACTTATCAATGTAGAATTCAATTTCTTCCACGCTCAATGGATCCACTTCTATGGTGGTGCTAGTCGTGAAAGAGATCTTTTTGGTACTGGATGAGATACAAACACCTGTATAGACCTGATGAGATCGACCAGATAGTTTATTCAACATTTCTCTTGCTTCCGCAGCATCAGAAGGCTTGTTGAGTACTTCTTTGTCAACCACCACTGTAGTATCGGCTGTCAGAATGATCTCGTTCTCGCCCCAACCTTTTCTGTTAGCATCATTTTTTAGAACTGCCAGGTATTCTGCGACTTTTTCGGGATCAAGTGCTTCAGGGAAGTCCTCTTCCACACTTTCTACTTTTATCGAGAATTGAAAACCTGCGGCTTTCAAAAGCTCTTTACGCCTTGGGGAATTCGAAGCTAGTATTAAGGCCGGTGTTGAACTCATTTTCTTGTATGGAGTTGAATAGAAATCCGCAAATAACTTTTGGGTAAAAATAGGTGGACTTTTGAGGCATTGTGTATCCACTGTAACAAACCTCTTTCACCGTCTCGATAGGTATATCTTTTGTAATAATGGCAAAGCTGGCTTCTTTTTTAATTACCTGCTTTACGCACTCAGTAAAACTCCGCTGGAAACCGATGAGTTGAGACTCACGTTGCTTCCTTCCGGGAATTCCCATCACCTTCTCAAATATGAAATAGTGCATTACGGTGAGATCGAGCTGATTGATGGCGTCAGGAAACTTCCACGGTATGGTGTTAATTTTTTCCGGTTTCAATCTGATCTTGTAGGCATTATCACCAACTAGCAGGCCAAATGCCCACTTCTTCCCAAGAATGATTTCATGAATATCCTGAGGGTTCTCTACGGTCTTAATTAGAAAATCCTCTTCCAGCCTTTGTAAAAGGTCTTTTTCACCAACATCGAAAGATGATGAGATTACCCGATGGGTCGGGAGAATCCTTAAGTCTTCCGCTTCCGTGTTGGTCAAATACATCAAATGAAAGTTGTATCCTTCTTCACCGCTATGGTCGGGATTTGAATCACGCTTTGATTTCATATGGGCTAAAGAACCTTCATATCTATGGTGACCATCAGCCAGAATGATCTGCTTGTCTTTTATGATAGATATGATTCTATCGATGACTTTTTTATCGTGAATTACACTGAGCCTATCGATGACTCCTTGATAGTCTTCCACCTCATGAATAGGGTTCTTCATACTCTCATCTATGAAAGATTCTATCTCGTGCTGGGTATCAGAATAAAGACCATGGGTTGGACTCACGTTTAGTTGCGTTTTTCTTAGTAACTTCTCTCGGTCACTCACGGAGTGCGGCATAGTGTTCTCGTGTCTGAGCAAGACATTTTCATCCCATTCATATATTCGGATGTTGCATATGATACCTTTCCGTTGATAGGTTTTATCGCTTCCCGGAATAGAAAATTCCTGAGTGTAACAATAAATAGCTGGTAACCTGTCTTGTAATAAAGTTCCGTTTTCTTTCCATTCGGAAAGGGTGGATTTGGCATTCTCAATGGGATTTTCTCCGCTGGGTACTGATAGGTGGATGCTGTTAAGTGGTTCTGAATACAGTTTTTGCCTTTGTCTTTCTGAAACCACATCAAAAAGTGGAGAAGTCAGATTATGAATGTCCTTAGCCAATTGGGGGTTATATCGCCACGGTTGAATAGGTCTGATCTCGGCCATAAAAAATTTGGGTCGTTCCGTTGAGATTTTCGGCGAATTTAGGCCTTTGTTTTATGCGATAACAGAATGAAAAGGAAGTCTTTTATGTAATGGCCTAATTCTCATTTGATTTCACGCTATAAATGCTTCTATACCAAAATTATTTTGGGTTGGCCCCGACCTTTGCTTAGACTCAAATTACTGTTAATTTTGCACGACGATTTTTGAAAAAGGGTAAATAACCGATTTTAATGGATTTATTTGAAAAGTTGCAGAATGATCGTGGCCCATTAGGGAGCCATTCTTTTATAGACGATAACTTCTACATGTTTCCTAAGCTGGAGGGACAAATCTCTCCAAGGATGCAGTTCAAAGGGAAAGAAGTTTTGACTTGGAGTCTTAACAACTACTTGGGATTAGCTAATCATCCGGAAGTTCGTGAAGCAGATGCACAAGCAGCTGCAGAGTGGGGCCTGGGCTATCCTATGGGTGCCAGAATGATGACAGGAAATACGGTTTATCATGAGCAATTGGAGAATGAGCTGGCAGAGTTCGTAGGAAAACCCGCGGGAATGCTACTCAACTATGGTTATCAAGGGATCATGTCTGTGATCGATGCATTGGTCGATAGAAAAGATGTGATTGTTTATGATGCAGAATCACATGCCTGTATCATTGATGGCTTGAGGATGCACATGGGTAAGAGATTTGTTTACCCTCATAACGATATTGAGAACCTTGAAAAACAGTTAGCCAGAGCCGAGAAAATCACCAATGAGACTGGTGGTGGTATCTTGGTAATCACTGAAGGAGTTTTCGGAATGTCTGGAAATCAAGGAAATTTGAAGGACATTGTTCCATTAAAGAAAAAGTACAACTTCAGGTTATTGGTAGACGATGCACACGGTTTCGGTACAGTAGGTGAGACTGGTGCGGGAACAGGTGAAGCCCAGGGAGTACAAGATGAGATAGATATCTATTTTTCTACTTTCGCTAAATCCATGGCGAGTATTGGGGCATTTATCGCTGGCGATAGAGAGATCATGGATGTGTTGAAGTACAATGTACGATCTCAGATCTTCGCTAAATCGCTTCCAATGCCAATAGTAATAGGAAACTTGAAGAGACTCGAGTTATTGAGAACTAAGCCTGAGTTGAAAGAAAAGCTTTGGACCATCGTAAATGGTATACAAGGAGGTTTGAGAGACAAAGGCTTTGATATTGGGACTACCCAGTCTCCGGTGACGCCAGTATTACTGAATGGCGGTACTTATGATGCTGCCAATTTGATCCAGGATCTTAGAATGAGTTACAACATATTCTGTTCTATGATTATTTACCCGGTAGTACCTAAAGGGGTCATTATGTTGAGAATTATTCCAACAGCTATGCACTCTATGGAGGACGTAAATGAGACGATCTCAGTCTTCGAGAAGATCAAAGAGAAGCTAGATACTGGAGTTTATCAGGCCGCGGGTGTCGACGGAGCAAATCTTTCGATTGCATAAACTAAAAAAGTGCGTTTTAAGGCAGTAATGCTACATTTTTGTATATATTGCCAAATCTTATAATTATCAGTAACCTTAACAGATTATAACATGAGTAGATTCGATCAAATAAAAGACCATGTAATGAGTTTAGAAGAAGACTTCTCCAAATTCTACGAGAAGGGAAATCAAGCTGCGGGAACGCGAGTGCGTAAAGGCATGCAAGATTTGAAAAATCTAGCTCAGGAAATTCGAATTGAAGTCCAGAATAAGAAGAACGGATAATAACCGCGAAAGACAATTATAAGAGGGATGCATGTGCATCCCTTTTTTTGTTTAAAGCAATTCCTTGAACTCGCTCTGAAGCCCTTGCGTGGCTTTTACCAAAGGAAGCCTAACCTGGGTTGTGCACAGGTTTTGAGATGCAAGTCCGGCTTTAATTGATGTTGGATTGCCTTCTTTAGTGATTAGACTGAAGAAAGGAGTTAAATATTGGTTCACTTCCCTGGCTTTCTGCAAATCACCTTTTTTTGTGAGCTTGACAAGGTCACAGACACTCTTTGGAAGAAGGTTGCCTATAACAGAAATAACACCATCGCCACCAAGACACATGGTGTAGAAGGTCTGACTATCTTCTCCAGAGATCACTAGAAAGTCATCTGGACGGTTCATAATGACCTTATTGATCTGTGATAGATCATCTGTTGCATCTTTTATCCCGATGATATTCTTGTGCTTCGCGAGTTTCAGTATAGTATCGGCCTCCATATTCGACCCTGTTCTACCTGGTACATTATATAGAATGATGGGCTTCCTGCTTTTATCGGCAATGGCGCTGAAATGTTGGTGTATGCCATCCTGAGAAGGCCTGTTGTAATAGGGGCTTACCGATAGAATAGCAACTACTTCATCTTCGTCGTACAATTCAAGGTCGTTCAAAACCTGACTAGTATTGTTGGAGCCGATCCCTAGCACAATGGGTAATTTGCCCTCGGCTGACTTGATGATTTGATCAAGTACAGCTTTCTTTTCACTTGCGGAAAGTGTGCTTGTCTCTGCAGTTGTACCCAATGCTACCAGGTAATCGATGCCTCCATTTACCAAATGCCGGACTATCCCATCCAGGCTTTGGAAGTCAACCTCACCTTTTTGGTCAAATGGTGTGATTACGGCAACACCTGTACCTTTCAATCTCTCAATATCTGTCATATCCCTAAGCCACCTTTCTTATGTAGGCCAATAAATCATTGTACTTTGTGGTTTCACTTTTGGGTTTCACAAGTAAATCTAATAGCTGAACAGGGGCGGTATCAGAGTAGAATCCAATTTTTAATCCATTACACTTCGATGCGACATATGAAGTGAGTAAATCGGGGGTGTTATCTAGAATGATCAACATGTCCATGGGTTGGCGGACAAAACCTTCCAGTGTATCAGAGTTGATGCTCCCACTTATACCTATGTCTTTGTGAAAGAAGAAGGGGTAATCATAGGATTTTTGTTTGTCATACTTTAAGACGCGCATCATCGTGGAGAGTCGCTTGCCATCTGCAGAAAATTCGTCTTTTAAGAATTTGAGACTTTTAGGCTCCTGGTTTTCATTAAAAAGCAGGCCGATGGATTCAACACTCGCATAGTCTGTGCTGGTGATCATCTCATTACCGGTAGTACTGAGTTTTCTCTTGATCAGAAGGTTTTTGATCATAGCGCCTAAGATATCATTTTTAAGAATTCCGCCTCAGACACAATCTGTACGTTGAGAGATTCAGCCTTTGTTTTCTTAGCTGGTCCCATATTTTCTCCTGCTATGAGATAATCGGTTTTACTCGAAATACTGCTACCTACCTTCCCACCGAACTTTTTAATGAGTTGCTTGATCTCATCTCGTGAATACTCCTGGAAAACTCCTGATACCACTAAAGTTTTATCCATAAAGACCGCATTGTCCGCTACTTCAGCTTTAGCCGCTTTCATCTGCAATCCAGCCTCTTTTAACCTGGATACTAAAGCTCTATTCGCGTCAACCGAGAAATAATCAGAGACACTCTGGGCTATCCTTTCGCCTATTTCATGTACGCCCATTATTTCATCCTTTGAAGCGCTTATTAGTGCATCTATTTCTACAAAATGCTCTGCAAGTTTTTCGGCTACTGTTTTACCAACATAGCGAATGCCCAAGGCAAAAAGCACTAAATGAAAGGGCACTTCCTTAGATTTTTCTATGGATGCCAGAATATTTTGGGCAGTCTTCTCTTTTATAGACCGCTTCTTGATCTCTCCAGTCTTGCCATCTTCTTCCTCAAAAGCCAGACCATTGAGGTTTTCAAAGGTCAGCGTGTATAATCCTGAGATATCCTCAATCAAACCATTTGAAATGAACCCTTTGATGGTTCTGGGCCCTAAAGTCTCAATAGCCATGGCATTTCTTGATATGAAATGCTCTATGCGTCCCAGTACCTGTGGTTCACAAGTTTCATAGTTTGGGCAATAGTGAACAGCTTCACTTTCTTTCCTTTCTAAAAGTGTTCCACACTCAGGGCAGTGGGTAATGTATTCCACAGCCTGCGATTCAGCCGATCTATCGGATAATTCTACTCCCGTAACCTTAGGGATGATCTCACCACCTTTTTCCACAAAGACCATGTCATCATAATAGAGTCCTAGTCTTTCAATTTCATTGGCATTATGCAATGAAGCTCGCTTAACAGTAGTACCTGCTAAAAGTACTGGGTCAAGCTCAGCAACTGGAGTTATAGCGCCGGTTCTTCCGACCTGGTAAGTAATGCTTTTCAACCTGGTTTTCGCGGATTCAGAAGGGAATTTGTAGGCGATCGCCCACCTTGGACTTTTGGCAGTATAACCCAACTCTTCCTGTTGAGATAGCTTATCCACTTTGATTACTACTCCATCTGTGTCTACCGGTAAGTCATGACGCTTTTCTTGCCAATGCTCCAGATAATCAAAGACTTCTTCAATTGTCTGGCATTTCCTGTAGCTCTGAGAAACATTGAATCCAGCCTTTTCTAAAAACGAAAGCGCTTCGCCATGACTGTCTATAGTCAAATTCTCACCATACAAGGCATATAAATAACAGTCTAGTTTCCTGGAGGCCACGATGCTGGAGTCTTGCATTTTCATGGTGCCAGATGCTGTATTCCTGGGGTTGGCCAGTAAAGCTTCACCTTTTCTTTGTCTTTCAGCATTGATTTCTTCGAAAACGGAGAGCGGCATAAATACTTCGCCACGGACTTCAAACGAGCTGGCTGGAGATTCCTTGATAGAGAGAGGGAGTGTTCTTATTGTCTTTGCATTGTTGGTGATATCATCTCCTTTGACACCATCTCCACGTGTTACAGCCTTTTCTAAGATGCCGTTTTTATACCTGAAACTCATAGCAAGCCCATCGAACTTCAGTTCACATATATAGCTATAGTCAGCAGTGCCAAGACCTTTTTGTACTCGTTTATCAAAGTCTTGAAGTTCTTCTTTAGAGTACGTGTTGCCTAGAGAGAGCATAGGGTACTCATGATAAACTGTCTCAAAATTTTTGGTAATGGTTCCACCTACTCGGGCTGTGGGGGAATCTGTCCTTTTGAGTTCAGGGTACTCAGATTCTAGGGTTTCTAACTCCTTAAGTTTCCGATCGAATTCAAAATCTGAGATTTCAGTTCTATCCTCCTGATAGTAGATGTGGTTGTGATAATTCAGCTCTTCGGTGAGCTGGTTAATTCGCTTTTCTTTCGAGAGTTTGTCCATGATGCTTTGCCCAACTTCAAAAATATATTCTTCAAGTCATGCCGAGAGTAGATTTTTAAGTTTTGGTTGGTCGCTTTTAAAAAGGCTACCTGTTCTTAGATAATTTTGAGGATCAATGGCGCAATTCAAAGATCATATTCAGACGCATCCGGTACTCAATGAAATCGCTCAGGTGGTGGATGATTTTGGTGACTCCTATGTGATTGGCGGTTACGTGCGAGACCTTCTGCTCCAGAGGCCCTCGAAAGACATAGACATTGTGGTGGTGGGTAGTGGAATCGCTCTCGCCGAGAAGGTAAAGACCATACTTGGAAAGGAGGCAAGTTTAGCTGTCTACAAAAAGTTTGGTACTGCGGCAGTTAAATTCAATGAATTTGAAATAGAGTTCGTCGGAGCTAGAAAAGAGTCTTATAGAAGTACTTCCAGAAAGCCCATAGTGGAAAATGGTACGCTCGAAGATGACCAGAAAAGGCGGGACTTCACTATTAATGCGTTAGCCTTTGGGCTAAATAAAAGCAACTGCGGAGAGCTGATCGATCCTTTTGGTGGTGTTCAGGATCTTGAAGATAAGCTAATCAAAACGCCCTTGGACCCAGGCATTACCTTTTCTGATGACCCGCTAAGAATAATGAGGGCGATTAGGTTTGCAACACAGTTATCATTCGATATTGAGTCTTCTACTTTTCAGGGTATACTGGACATGAAAGAAAGGTTGTCCATAGTCTCCCAGGAAAGGATTACTGAGGAAATAAACAAAATGATCTTGGCTAAAACTCCTTCTTACGGGTTCAAACTGTTATTTTCTTCGGGAATCCTAAAAGATATTTTCCCTGAGATGGCCAAGCTGCAGGGTGTTCAAAAGAAAGATGGCAAAGCGCATAAGGATAACTTTTATCATACACTTCAGGTGTTGGACAATGTAAGTGAGATGAGCGATGACCTTTGGCTGAGATGGGCTGCCATATTGCATGACATAGCCAAACCAGCAACGCAACGTTTTCATCCCAAAGCAGGCTGGACTTTTCATGGTCATGAGGACTTGGGAGCCAGATGGGTTCCAAGAATTTTTAAGCGGATGAAGCTTCCACAAAACCAGAAAATGCTCTTCGTGCAAAAGCTAGTGCGATTGCACCTTAGACCAATAGCGCTGGTTAGTGAGAAGGTCACTGATTCTGCTGTACGCAGATTGCTTTATGAAGCAGGAGATGACGTGGAAGAGCTAATGAAATTGTGCAAAGCCGATATTACTTCCAAGAATCATGATAGGGTAAGGCGGTACCTCGCCAATTTTGTGAAGG
>CAZZHO010000139.1:0-12172 GCA_964653795.1 uncultured Roseivirgaceae bacterium
GACCTTTGATTACCGCTAGCGATTGAGCTGCAAATGCTTCGTTCAATTCTATCAGTAATCAAGACCTTTGATTACCGCTAGCGATTGAGCTGCAAATGCTTCGTTCAATTCTATCAGCTCGATATCATCTTGTTTCAAACCAGCTTGCTTCAATGCTTTCGGCACGGCTTTCACTGGACCAATACCCATGATTCTTGGATCGACTCCAGCAGTAGCATAGCTCACCATTTTGGCAATGGGCTCAAGATTGTACTTTTTCACCATTTCCTCAGACATTACCATCACGAAGGCTGCTCCGTCAGAAGTAGGAGAAGAGTTTCCGGCAGTAACCTGACCTTTGTTTTTAAACGCTGGTCTCAGTTTCGCCAACCCTTCCATGTTAGTTCCTTCTCTTGGACACTCATCTGTATCAACTGTGAATTTTTTGCTTTGCTTCCTTCCATCTTGAAGAAAAACCTCTTCCACTTCTACAGGAACAATCTCATCTTTGAATCTGCCCTCTTTGATAGCGCTAACCGCTTTCTCATGAGATTTCACGGCAAATTCATCTGCTTGATCCTTTGTGATTTCGTATTCTCTCGCAAGTTCCTCAGCAGTAAGGCCCATGTTGAGGTAATATTCAGGGTGCTCCGTAGAAATTCTATAGTTCAGCGCAGGCTTATATCCCATCATTGGTAC
Organism: uncultured Roseivirgaceae bacterium; assembly: GCA_964653795.1. Taxonomy (GTDB): domain Bacteria; phylum Bacteroidota; class Bacteroidia; order Cytophagales; family Cyclobacteriaceae; genus JAWPMT01. The sequence goes on from CAZZHO010000139.1 coordinate 679, forward strand.
CAAAGACATTGACTCAGTTCCGCCTGCTATGATACAATCCGCCGTTCCAGAATGAACTCTAGCACACGCTAAATGAATAGCCTCCAAACCTGAGCCACAATATCTATTGAGGATCATACCCGGCACGCTCACAGGTAGGGCAAGAAGGGAAATCATTCGACCCATCTGCATTCCCTGCTCGCCTTCAGGCACTGCATTACCGACAATTACATCGTCTACATCTTCTTTGTCGAATCCATCAACAGAATCGACGAGATGTGTAATAACGTCTGCAGCAAGATCATCCGGACGGTAAAATCTAAAACCTCCTTTTTTGGCTCTTCCTACAGCAGATCTATATCCGGCTACTATATATGCATCCATTGTATTTTAATTTTTTAGTTTCTTAATGGTTTTCCTTTAAACAAAATGCTTTGAATTCTCTCGAGCGTTTTTGGCTCTCCGCATAAACTCAAGAAAGCTTCTCGCTCTAGATCAAGCAAGTAGCTCTCAGAAACCTGCGTCGGCGCTGAAAGATCTCCTCCACTCATCACCCAAGCTGCTTTGTTCGCGATTTTAGCATCATGGTCCGAAGCGTAAGCACCGAACTGCATACCAGCAACACCTGCCATGAAAGTAGCCAGACCCGCACGTCCCTGTACTTTTATGTCGGTTCTTTCTGTCGGCTGAGTATAACCTGCAGCCGCAATCTCAAGCACTCTTGTTTTCGCATCTGCGATAAGCCTTGATCTGTTTAAAGTGACTTTGTCATGAGGTCTAATGATTCTCATGTCTCTGGCCTCCTCTGCAGAAGTCGCAACTTTCGCCGTAGCGATACTCATAAAATACTCCTGCAGTGTATTTAGTTCCACATCGCCATTGGTGTACTCGTCAGCTGCACGAAGGGTGAACTCCTTCGTCCCACCGCCACCAGGGATTAGACCTACACCTACTTCTACCAATCCGATATAAGTTTCAGCGTGTGCCTGGATACTGTCACAATGGAGCGAAAGCTCGCAGCCACCACCAAGTGCCATACCTGAAGGAGCAGATACTACCGGAATAGAAGAGAAGCGAGCTCTTGTCATGGTATTTTGGAATTGACGAATCATCAAGTCGATTTCATCAAACTCCTGATCAACCGCGTACATGAACAACATTGCCAAGTTGGCACCTGCTGAGAAGTTTTGCCCTTCATTCGCGATGACCAATCCGGTAAAGTCCTTTTCGGCTGTGTTGATCGCCGTATTAATACCTTCGATAACCTCAGCTCCAATAGAATTCATCTTCGTGTGGAACTCAAGGTTCAGAATACCATCGCCGATATCGTATAGAGTCGCTCCGTCATTGTTCCAGACAATATTCGATTTATGTGCATCAAGAATGATGAACTCTTCCGTGCCTGGTACGACCTTGTACGACTTGCTGTCTAGATCGTAATAGTGCTTTTTGCCTCCTTCGAATTTGTAGAAAGACTTGTTGCCAGCATCTACCATCTCCTGTACCCAGGCTGCAGGTTCATGCCCTTCTGCTTTCATTTGAGATAGAACTTCCTCTGTACCCATAGCATCCCAGGTAGCGAATGGTCCTAGTTCCCATGCGAAACCAGCGGAAACCGCCTGATCTATTCTGTAAAGTTCATCGGCTATTTCAGGAATTCTGTAAGTACAATATCTAAAGAGATCGAAGAAAGTCGATCGATAAAATTCTCCAACTTCACCATCTGACTTGATAGCTATCTTCAACCTTTCTTTTACATCCTCTACATCTTTCGTTTTTTCGAGAACGTCAAGTTTGGATCTTTTCTTAGGCTCATATTCGAAGGTTTTCAGATTCAACTCTAAAATCTCCTTCTTACCATTGGCATCTACTGTCTTCTTGTAAAAGCCCTGTTTCGTTTTGTCACCTAGCCATTTGCGATCATGAAGTTCCTTGACAACATCTGGTAATATGAAGTTGTCTCTAGACTCATCATCTGGAAGGCCTTGGTAAAGATTGTTAGATACGTTGACTGTTGTATCAAGACCTACAACATCACTAGTTCGGAAAGTGGCGGATTTCGCTCTGCCAATAACTGGACCAGTGAGTTTATCGATTTCACCAACTGATAAGGACGTCTTGCTAACTGCATGCATACCAGCCATCATGGAATAAACACCGATTCTGTTGGCGATAAATGCCGGTGTATCCTTACAACGTACAGTCTCCTTACCTAGATAGAGATCTCCATAATGCATGAAGAAGTCCACTATTTCAGGATCGGTCTTTGGCGTCGGGATAATTTCCAGAAGTCTCAGATACCTCGGAGGGTTGAAGAAGTGTGTTCCGCAAAAATGCTTTTGGAAATCTTCCGATCTTCCGTCGAGCATTAGGTGAATAGGAATACCGGATGTATTGGAAGTAATGAAAGTACCGGGCTTTCTGTGCTTCTCAACCTTTTCAAATAACGACTTCTTTATTTCCAGGTTTTCAACGATGGCCTCAAGTACCCAATCACAATCTGCGATTTTGGCTAAGTCATCATCAAAGTTTCCAGTGGCAATTAAAGACGCTCTTTTCTTATGATATAGCGGAGAGGGTTTAGACTTGACAGCCGTCATCAAGGACTGGTCAACAATTCTATTTCTAACCGCAGGGTGATCGGTAGTTAAGCCCTTTGCTTTTTCCTGATCGTTTGGTTCTCTTGGGACCATGTCCAGCAAAAGAACATTCACTCCAATATTGGCAAAGTGACATGCAATCCGGGAACCCATGATTCCCGAACCTAAGACTGCTACTTTTTTAATGGCTCGTCTCATATTCTAGTTCTTCAATAAATGTGTGTAAATGGTTTTTGTCGTTTATTAAGGAGTTGATTCCGTTGATTACTTCAAAAAAGACATCAAGCTTATCATCGGAAACAATGGATCTTACTCTTCTATTAAATTCTTTGACGGAACGCCGAGAAATCTCTCTTTTCTCCTTTCCTAATGGTGTCAGCCTGATTCGGACCGAACGACCATCTTCAGGATCCTTTTCTCGATAAATCCAGCCTCGCTCTTCCATTGATTTAAGCATTCGAGTCAAGCTACGGGCCTCAAGCCCCATCAAAGGAGCAATTTTTGTAGCTGGGGTACCGTCTTCCGCGTCGATGTTCAACAGGACAAAACCTGTAGATGCTGTGAGCTCAAATTTGTCACCATATTGGTTGTACATTCTTGAGATCGCGTGCCAAGTTGCCTTGATGTTGAAATCGACTGTTTCTTCTCTTTTCATAGTACTGTGAAATCAAAGATAGCAAAAATGTTATGCATGCATACTATTTTTTATTGATTAGAGGCTTGATTCATTGATTATTATATTAGAGGCGACTAACGAACTACAAAATTGGATAGAGCCATACCTCCTATTTTTCATTCATTCGATACCAAGTCTCCTTTCAATAAATGCATTGAATGTGAAAGAGCACTGGATGAAGATTGTCATTATGTAATCGAAAAAGCGATTAGGAAATACGAGGGTTTCGCTGCCGAGGATGTGATCTTCGATTACGCCATATGTGTGGACTGTGCTATGGAAATAAGAAACTCGTTCTCCGCAAGCTCAAAGGCGAAGATGGACGAATACTTCCTGGAAAATGCCAGTAGAATAAGGTCCATCGCGGAGGGAGATACAGGATTACAAGCTTGCTTGTTAAGTGGTAAAAAAGCGGAGGAACTAAAGGAGTATCAAATCTACGCTCATTGCGTTGGTCAGAAACTGAATGGTCAGATACAACCATACTTAATAAGCTCGGAGGCCCAGGATGAAATTATGAATCTAATTTCCAATGAGACATTAGACATCCTCAATGGTTTCTTTGACAAACATTTCTCTCCTGATCCGGAGTTGATAAAGCCAATTCCTGTTTTAATTTAACTGATCCCCCCGCAATTCACGGAATCGTTTTCTGGCATCGGAGGCATAAATGCTGCCGGGATAACTCGTTAAAAATTCTCGGTACAGATTTTTAGCTTGTTCTTCTTGATTTAAATTTTGATGAACGATCTCCGCTTTACTGAACGCAGCATCGTCGGCTAATATGTCGTAACTGAACGCAGCGAGAATTTGATCCAATTCTGAAAGCGCATTTTCAAAGTCACCGGATTTGAGATAAATCCTCGATTTCAGCCAATGACATTCATCCGCTATGGAATGTTGGGGATACTCTTCTAGTAAGTCAGAGATTGACTGGAGCGCAAGCGAATCTTTATTTTGAAAGTTCAGCAAATCAATCTCAGCATACTTACGCATTACCAAATCGGAGGTATCTAAGATTGTGTTGTTCTTAATCAAAAGACTTAAGAAAATGGCATCGTTAGATATTTCTCGAGTAGTAGCTTTTTTCAAAATGTTGAGATGACCCAATGCCAGAGTAAAATACCCTGTGTAGTAATTAAGCTTAGCGTTCCTCAGTTTCGCCTCATAGGCAGTGGGAGAATCTTTATTCGATTTTTCTACTTGTGAATAAAGTAAGGATGCTTCCCAAGGATTATCCTGCAGCAAGTAAATGTCGCCCAAATCCAATTTGCACTTTGAAACGAGTGAATTACCCAGCCTGGGAATGGCTATAATATCATCTAGAATTTTTATGGCAGCAGCTGGCTCATCCAAATAGAAGGCATGAAGTAATGCTTTGTTTCTCATAGACTCCAGCGTGACCTGATTAGGACCTAGCTCGTTGTACAAATTTTGGTAATCGATTGTGAGCTCTCTGATAGCCGTCCTATTGACCGGATACTGACTTTTGATAAGGCCTTCCTTAGCTTGGATCAAAGACCTTCTGGCATTTCCATAGTTATGAGTTCTGCGATATTGAGAAATGACATATTCGAAAATTTTGATGGCGTCATTCCAGGATTGATTTTCCAGAGCAATTCTGCCAATCCTCATCGTTTGATCTCCAGCGTTTGCCTGGCGCTTGTCCATAGCTCTTGCTTGTAAGAAAGCACCATAGAAGTTTTTGCGCTGTAACTCTATCCAGATTAACAATTCACTGAAAGTGAATTCGTCGGGATTTTTCTGGATACGCTTTATAAGGGCTTGCTCCAAAAACTGGAGATCTTCTTCCTCGGCAAATAGGTTCTGAAAAATATTCTTAATGTAGTTCAGGTTAGCAGGGTTAGCCAGTGCATAAGCAAGGTACTCATCGACCATTTTCTCTTTATCTCCCTTTATGCGATAGACCGCCGCCAAATCAAGCGAGTAAGCGCCTGGTCTACCATTAAGTGTTCGTGCAAGAAGCAGGAAGTCAATGGCCAAATCATACAGTTCTTTGTTGACAAAACTCTGTGCCAGGAAATTCAATTGATATTGATTGCTCGCGACCCTACTCTTCAGGGCTTCAAATTCTTTTTGAAGATTCGACGACTTGTCAGTGACAGAGTACAAATAAATCAGGTCAATCCTATATTGATTATTGTTTGGAAACCAACGTCCTATTCTCTTCAAGTAATTCTCTGATTCCGCATACTCACTTCTTTGTATCAACAAATTGAAGTAATTAGAATGCAGGGACTGAATATTATTTTTTGATTTTGACAGCTTCTTGTAGAGGACCAAAGCCTTCTCCTGCTCGCCTGCCTGATAGTATTCATTGGCAAGTTGAAGATCTCCCTGCGATCTTGTAATGAAGCCGGTTAGCAATAGAAGTAACAGAAAGAAGCTTCTCATTTCGAAATGGAGTTTTAAAAGCTGAGCTCGGGGGTGTGTTCTATTATTAGAGTTATTCACATGAATGCTTATACTAGTATAGTATTATAATGTTTTAATTAAAAAACTATTCTTTTTATTAGGGCTGTGGATTTGTGGGTAAGTCACTGAAATTTAATTTGGATTTTAGGATTGTTGATAGTGTGACTATTGTTGAAGGGTATCCACATGGTTTTTAAATCCTGAGTGCCTGAAAATGAAATAGTTAACGGATGCCTAGCTCTTATGTGTATAGGTGATTGTTGAAAAGTAAGAAAGAAAACAATCAACAGTTTGGTCGTGATATTTAGAGTTTAGAGATAGTTTATCCCTAGGAATTTAAACTCTCTTTTGGTAATTGGATTCTATCTACATGAAAAGGATTTTTTGCACAGTGATAATGAGAGTTATGCACAGTTTAATAACCTGTGTTGATAGGACCTGAACCTATGTTTATCTCCCAGTTATCTCTTAATTCTGTGAATTGAGGATACACGTAAACTGGCTCGTGTTGTTGATTTTGCAGGAAATTGGTGTTTTGCCATTGTCCATCTCCGTTGGAATCGACTAGAACTCTTATGCTATAAGTACCTGCTTGGAGAGCTGTGAAAGAACCAGACTTCTTTGATTTAATCTCCCGTAGCGTGTTATAATTCTTGTCAATAAGTTGAACTATAAAGGATGGCCTGTTGATTAATAGGTCATAGCTTAAGATGCCTTGTGGTTGCGTTTTTCTTTGAAAGAGAACCGACTTGGTAGCTGTAGTATCACCTTCTACTGAGGAAAACATGGCGCCTGGTAAGTTGAGGGAGACGGTGTTGATGTTAAGCTGATCTATATTGACCAAAGAGTCAGGAACTGTGTTGCCAATGATAGACTTGACAGTATCCTCATATGTAGTCCAATCCACTGGGATTGAGATGGTGGCCATCGTTCTGGAATAGTCGAAATTAACGTCAATGATATCTGGAGATATTGGTGCTTTATAGATGGTATCCGCGTTAATAGTGATACTGTCTTTTGTAAATGTGGAGATGGGTTTGTTGAAGGTAGTAGAGAATTTAAGAGTATCGGAGGCGGTGGCCAAGGGTTTGCTTGGAAAAGAATAGGAAAACTCAGTAGGTTTTCTATTACTTTCATTGAACTTTACAAATACCGTATCAATGGTAAGATTTCGTAAAGAATCTCGAACTTCTACAATTGTTTGGAGACTATCAATGTTGAATTGAAAGGGATAAATTCTTATGGACTCTTTCTCTTCTTCGATTTTTGAGAAGAGAGTAATAGAGGTGTCAGCTGGGATTAGTTTGTATGTAGTTATGTCTCGGTCGTATCTAATTTGAAAGTAACTAGATAAAGGTCGGGCACTTAATTTCTTGGGTGGATAAGGATTGATCTTAACCAATTGGAGGTCCAATGAATCTAAATTAGATTCAAGGAAAATGGTATCGACATAACTGGCATGGGACTCTTCCTTTGGATCGAATATGAGATTGTTGTTAACGTCGGTGAAGGCTAATAATGTGTATTGGTCCACCTTTAAGTTTGTTAACTGAAATTGTCCAAATTCGTCGGACTTTATGAAATAGGTAGGTTTTGTATCCGTATAGTTTAAGGAGTCAGAAATCAAATAAAGGCCTATTGTTACTTCTTCAGCTACTTGCTGATCCCACAGGGTTTTAAGGTTTCCGGAGATACTGATAGAATCAATATATGGACCAGTACTAAATGGTATGACAAGATTTTCTACTGGATTCTTTTCTGTAATGTCGGTTACACCGTTAAAGAAATTGAAAATGTAGGTAGTGCTGTCTTTTAGATCCTGATCTAGTTTGAGGGTAAGTTGATTGCGTTTAGCCAGCTGAGTGTATTTTATGTCCTGATTAGGAGTGATTGTTAGATTGGATTGTAGTTGATCTGTACTAATGAATTCGCTGAACTCCATACGTATGACGCGATCATTGAAGTTTAATGTCTGAGATTCAGGATTAGAGGAAATCAAATAAGGAGGAATAGTATCCCTCGGTCCGCCAGTTGGGGAAAGGGGATTAGCGCAGTTAGTGAGGATGGTAGTGATGCAAAACCAGATTAAGACAGGGAGAATGATTCTCATTTGGTGATGATGTATACTAAGGATGAATATTGACCATTTCTTTTGCCGTTGGCATTGGAGCGTAAGCCTACTTTGATGGCATTGATAAGGGGGGCAGATTTCTTTTGATATTTTTCACTGAGCATAGAAACGTAAAATGCATCTAATTTCATGGGGATTACTTTGGCAAGTTTGAGTTTGCTGGCGACCAATAGTTTTTCAACGCTGCTCCTGGTAAAATGGTGTAAGTGCCTAGGAACATCGTAACCTGCCCAATACTCGCCATAGTGTTTTGCATCAAAACTTTGAGGGTTCGGTACAGCCATGAAAAAGGTACTGGTATCATGCATTCTCTTCCTTATTGCTTTGATGGTAGATCGGAGTTCATGAACGTGTTCAATGACGTGCCAGGCTGTGATAACATCGAATTTTTGTTTGTTATTGGATCCTAATTCATTGTGTACTGTCAATCCTAGATCTTTGGCGAAATCCCTTGCTTTCTCAGCGGGTTCGATACCCTGGGCGGACCACCCTTGAATATCATTTATGAATTTCAGGAAATGTCCAGTACCTGCGCCGTAATCGAGTAAGGTACCTACTTGTTGATAGTGCTCTATGAGTGTTTTCTTCCAGCGTAGATTGAAGTCCCTCGCAATTTTATATAAAGGAGAAATGAGACCTTGTGATTTACTGGTATGAGAAATATAATCCGGACTCTCGTAGAATCTTGAAATGTTTTCTTTGCTGGGCCTTGGGTTTGTAAAGACGTGTTCGCATTTCTTGCACTGGACCAAAGCAAAGCTCTCCTGTGTCAGATGATAGTCTGCTGTGATAAGATAGTTCTTAAAGCTGGTGAACTGACAAACTGGGCAGGTGTCTAATTTCTCGTACATTTTTATCTACCTAGATGAACCATGAGAATAGATATATCAGCAGGAGATACTCCGCTTATTCTGGAGGCTTGACCTAGTGTTCCAGGCTTGACGTTGGATAGTTTTTCTGCTGCTTCCTTAGAAAGGGATTTAATTGAAGAATAGTCGAAATCAGGATTGATAAGCTGGTTTTCCAACCTTTTCATCTTGTCCGAATTTTCTTGTTCTCTTTGAATATAGGTGGCATATTTTATTTGAATTTCCACTTGCTCTCTGACAGTTTCTGAGTACTGTGATTTCAGATTGAGGTTTTCTAGATTTTGATCTAAGATATCAAGGGTGAGATCAGGTCTCTTCAGAAGTTGGTGTACGCTTTGTTTGTCCTGTATTGGAGCCGTACCAATTCTTTCTAGGATAGGATTAATATCTAAAGGTTTGTATTTGCTGACTTGGAGAGTATTATCAAGTTCCTTGATTTTATCTCTTTTCTCTATGAGTTGATCGTACCTGGCTTGTGAAGCTAATCCTAGATTATGGGACTTCTCAGTCAGTCTTAAATCGGCATTGTCTTGCCTCAATAACAGACGGAATTCTGCTCTGCTGGTGAACATGCGATATGGTTCTTCTGTGCCTTTGTTAATTAAATCATCAATGAGGACACCTATATATGCTTCGGATCTTGAGAGATGGAATGGTTTTTCAGAATGCACTTTGAGATGAGCATTGATACCTGCCATTAAACCTTGACATGCGGCTTCTTCATAACCTGTGGTACCATTGATCTGGCCTGCGAAATATAGATTTTCAACTAAATGAGTTTCTAGCGTAGCGCTTAGTTGTGTTGGTGGGAAGAAGTCATACTCTATTGCGTATCCTGGACGAAAGATTTTAGCGTTCTCAAACCCAGCGATTTGACGAATGGCTTGGTATTGAATATCTTCAGGTAAGGAGGTGGAGAATCCATTTACATACACTTCGATGGTATTCCAGCCTTCTGGTTCTACGAACACCTGATGTCTGATGCGATCGGCAAAACGATTGATCTTGTCTTCTATAGATGGGCAATACCTCGGACCAAGGCCCTGAATGGACCCGTTGAACATTGGTGATTTGTCAAATCCTTTTTGCAGGATCTCGTGGACGTTGGTGTTGGTATATGTAATCCAACAGCTTCTCTGCTCCTGTAGAGAAGAAGTTTCATTAGAGTAGGAGAACTTGGATGGTTGTTCATCCCCCTTCTGTTCTTCCATTTTGGTATAATCAAGGGATCTGCCGTCTACTCTAGGTGGAGTGCCGGTTTTCATTCGTCCTGATTCGAAGCCCAAATCAATAAGTTGCTGGGTAATGCCAGTGGACGATCTTTCTCCAGCTCTGCCACCTCCAAAGTTCTTTAAGCCAATATGGATGAGACCTCCTAGGAAAGTGCCATTTGTAAGTACGACGGATTTGCCCTCAACATTTAGTCCAAGTGATGTAGTGATACCTCGAAGTTTGCCGTCTTTGATAAAAAGACCGGTGACCATTTCCTGCCAGAAGTCTATGTTTTCTCTACGCTCTAAGGTGAGTCTCCATTCTTCGGCAAAGCGCATCCTGTCAGACTGGACCCTTGGACTCCACATTGCTGGTCCTTTTGATCGATTAAGCATGCGGAATTGGATCATGCTTTTGTCGGTGACTATTCCGGATTGTCCACCGAGAGCATCAATTTCCCTAACTATTTGTCCTTTGGCCACTCCTCCCATTGCCGGATTGCAAGACATGTGAGCGATGGTATTCATGTTCATAGTGACCAGTAGAACTTTAGATCCCATGTTTGCGGCAGCAGCAGCAGCTTCACAACCGGCGTGACCGGCACCAACAACTATAACGTCGTACTTTGGAAACATAACTTGTCAAGTGTTCCACGTGGAACACCTTTGATATGAAATAAGTTTAGTCTGATAGTGTTCCACGTGGAACATTGAAATTCGGGAACAAAGATAGATAAGCATCCTCTTTTGCGGTCATTAGTTCTTGCTCTTCGTCAGTCTTATCCTTGTAACCGATAAGGTGTAATAACCCGTGTGCAATTACTCTACAGAGTTCTTTATCAGGAGTGGCCTCATAGCTTTGACTATTTTCAAATACTCGATCCAAACTAATATATATATCGCCACTTGCTCTTTCTTCTGAATAATCAAAGGTGATGATGTCGGTATAATAGTCATGATCTAAATACTCCTTGTTAATATTGAGGAGAAACTCATCCGAACAAAAGATATAGTTGAGTTCACCGATTTCCTTTTCCTCTTTCTCGGCTAGTAGTGAAAGCGCCTGAATTAGTTTCATTTCAGGAAGCTCAACGGGAGTGATTTCTTCGAAGTGGAAGAATATTGAATTCATCAAAGGTAGAAGGTGAGCTCTACCACCCTGCCATTCTCCTTAAAGTTGACCTCATCACAAAGATGTCTCATGAGAAATATGCCGCGACCTCCTGTTTTCGTAAGATTCTCAGGAGCGGTTGGATCGGGTAGTTCTTCGTATTCAAAACCTTCTCCCTCATCCTCGACGCTAAACTTAATCGCGTTTTCCTCCATTCTGAGTTTGATGTCCACGCTCTTGTTCTTATCTGCTTTGTTGCCATGAAGAATAGCGTTGTTGACAGATTCTGTTACGGCAATCATAATGTTACCATATATATCATCGTTCAATGCGAATTGGTCTTTTGCATTATCGATAAAGCTTTCGATAATTCTGACATTTTCTGCCATTGACGGAATCTGTATTTGAATGGAATCCATTTAATTTTCTGAACTTATGCGTCTAAAATAATCGTTTAGTTCCTTTTTATAAAAAGGACTTA
>CAZZHO010000140.1:0-12167 GCA_964653795.1 uncultured Roseivirgaceae bacterium
AGAGGAGCGAATTGAAAAGGAGCTGCCACCCATGCCAACAATTGGTAAGAATGATGTTGCGGTTTCCGAGCTTCCAGAGAAATCTATTGGCACCTACAAACCTCTCATCCTGATTGTTGCCTTCATTGTAGGAGTCAGTGCGCTGGCGCAATATCCTTTCATGGATTTTTCCTGGATGATTTGGATGCGTCATTTCATGGCTGGATTCTTTTTGGTATTCAGCTTCTTCAAGCTGCTCAACCTACAGGGCTTTGCTACCAGTTATGCGATGTACGATTTGTTGGCCACAAAATGGAAAGCTTGGGGGCTGATTTACCCATTTGTGGAGCTGGCTCTTGGGGTAGCTTACCTGATCAATTTTAACCCTTTCGTCACCAATTTGGTAACGGTTGTAGTGTTGGGATTCAGTACTATTGGGGTAATAAAAAGTAATCTGGATAAGCGAAAAATCAAGTGTGCTTGTCTGGGTGATGTATTTAATCTGCCTATGAGTACCGTTACCATTGTAGAAGATTTGACAATGGTCGGAATGGCTGGTTTGATGTTGTTGCTCTAGTCCATAAGTACAAGTCAGCAATTACAACTTCCATTTTGAACCGATGGACACTTCTTGGTGCCATAGCTACAAAACACACAGCAGTCGCCCGGCTTAGGTTTCAATATCTGATGACAATTCTCGCATTCGTAAAAGAACTGGCATGCATCTGTCGGCATGGTTTCTTCTTTTTGATGACCACAGTTGGGGCATGTGATGGTTGATTCTAACGCCACTTCTTTTTCCATGCTATTGTTCTTTTGGATTTTGGATGACGGTATAACCTGTTTTATTTATGGTTTCTATGATTGCTTCTTTGTCAACTTTAGAAGGTAGGTACTCAACAGTAGCAGATCCTGTGGAATAGGTAGCATCAACCATTTTCACCCCTTCAAGTAGGCCAACTTCGTGCTCGATATGGTTTTCACAACCTGAGCAAGTCATACCCTTCACATCGATAATAATCTTATTTGTTTTAGTAGTGTCTTGCTCAACAAGCATTGGTGTACTCATATTTCCTCCATTTGAATAAAACACATGTGAGTAACTAGGAAAGGCAAGCATTAACCCGGCAAACACAGTGATGATACCAAGAAATCGTTTCGATTGCCAGAACGATGGCTTTGGGTCATCCTCACAAGCACATGAAATTTCTTCCGCTGTTCTAGGCCTAAGTTTCTGATACCATGCAAAACCCAGGATACCAATTGTCAATACTATGAGATAGGGTCTGAATGGCTCCATCCATGAAAAGGTAGCGGCAATACCGCCAATGCCAGCTAACAAAGAAAACACAGGAGTTATGCAGCATAGAGAAGCTACAATGGCAGCCAATAGTCCTGCACTTGCGCTTTTTGAAGAAATATCTGAAGTACTCATGATACTGTTGCTTTTTGGTTCTGTTTTGAAAGCGTTTCTAAAACTGGCTTGAGAATTTCGATATTCTCATTTATGAGAGAATAGAATACAGTCTGACCTACTTTCTTGTCGTTGATAAGCTTGCCGTCCTTAAGCTTCCTTAAATGTTGGGAAATACCTCCGACAGAGATATCAAGTATGTCGCTGAGATCACACGGACACATTTCGCCTTCTTTGTGTAGAAGGAACAGGATTTTCAGCCTTGCAGCATTACCAGATAGGTTGAAAATCTGGGTGGTTAATGAAAGGTCTTCATCTAATCTGTTTAAAGTGTCTTTGCAGTCCTTTATCTGAACAGGATCAGCCAATACTCTTATGCACGTATTACTCATGTTCTAATATTTTAGCAATCACTAAAACGTCAAGCTAGCAATAAAGTTCAGTATTTTAGTAAATACTAAAATTAAAAAGCACTCACCTTACCAAAACTTTGCAACTATCTCTCAGAATTATATAAATCCTTGATCTTAGAAATTCGTATCTTAGCATAAGTTGAAAAGAATTATATCCATATCGCTTGCACTGTTGATGCTGACCAGTAATCTAGGTTTTGCTGTGGGTACCCACTATTGTATGGGACACGCAGTTGAATCCAAGCTAATGATCGGTCATGATCATCTGGATTGTGGCATGGGTGATATGGATAAGGATTGTGAACGCAAATCCGATAAGGAAACACATCTCGACAAGAAGCCATGTTGTGAGAATGAATATCTGAGCATGGACGTTGAAGATGAGTTTAAATCAAGTGTTGAGCGAAGCACCTTGAACTTTGAATTTGTTGCAGCATTTGTGGTGTCTTACATTGATCTTTTCTCTACGGATCAAGCGCAACAACAATATTCAGCCTACGACCCGCCTCTGGTGACCAGGGACATATCGATCCTTCACCAAGTCTTCCTTATTTAATACGCATAATATGAGTCTGACTAGCGTCAGACTGTTCGGGTCATGTACCCTTTGAACTGATGTTTCAAGTTCAATTATTCTCATATTATGCTCAATCGAATTATAAAGTATTTCTTAGAAAACAGACTGGTAACTGTTCTTATTCTCATTGGCTTCATAGCCTGGGGAATCGTTACCGCTCCATTTGGCTGGCAAGTTGGCGCATTGCCTTCTGATCCTGTTCCTGTTGATGCCATCCCCGATATTGGGGAGAATCAACAAATCGTATTTACCCAGTGGCAGGGTCGCTCGCCACAGGATATTGAAGATCAAATCTCTTATCCATTGACTACTTACCTCTTGGGAATTCCAGGAGTAAAGTCCATTCGAAGCTCATCCATTTTCGGCTTTTCCAGTATCTACATCATCTTCAATGAAGATATTGAATTTTACTGGAGTCGTTCACGAATTCTGGAAAAGCTTAATTCCATTCCTTCGGGGTTGCTGCCGGATGGTGTGCAACCAACCCTTGGACCTGATGCCACCGCACTTGGTCAAGTCTATTGGTACACGATAGAAGGAAGAGACAAAGATGGGAACCCAACTGGTGGTTGGGATCTTCACGAAATCCGTACGGTTCAGGATTTTTATGTCAAGTATGGATTGAACGCTACTGAGGGTGTTTCGGAAGTAGCCTCTATTGGGGGATTTGTCCAGGAGTATCAAGTGGATGTGAATCCAGACGCATTATTGGCTTATAATATTCCATTGCATCGAGTGATGCAGGCAGTCAGACAATCCAATAAAGACGTGGGGGCGAAAACCATAGAACTCAATCAAGCGGAATACCTCGTGCGTGGATTGGGTTACATCAAGTCTGTGGATGATCTCGAAAGAGCAGTAGTAGCCGTTCAGGATAATGTGCCAATTCGGGTGAAGGATATTGGAATCGTTACGTTGGGGCCAGCTACTCGAAGAGGTCTATTAGATAAGGACGGAGCAGAAGTGGTTGGTGGAGTTGTAGTGGCGCGGTATGGAGCGAATCCATTGGAAGTGATCAACAATGTCAAGGATAAGATCAAAGAGATTGCTCCGGGACTTCCTAAGAAAACACTGGTAGATGGTACGGAAAGCCAGCTCACCATTGTGCCCTTTTATGATCGCTCTGGATTGATTTATGAAACATTGGGTACGCTGGAAGAAGCTATTTCACTCCAGATTCTAATTAGCATCCTGGTAGTGATTGTGATGGTTTATAACCTCCGTGCTTCGTTCCTTATTTCCAGTATTCTGCCCATTGCCGTGCTTATGGTATTTATCGCTATGCGCTACTTTGGAGTAGATGCCAATATCGTGGCATTGTCCGGTATTGCAATTGCGATCGGTACCATGGTGGATTTAGGAATTATCCTTTCTGAAAACATTATCAAACACCTGGATGAGGCTCCTGAAGATCAAAAGCTTATCACGACTATTTATAATGGTTCAGCAGAAGTGGCTACTGCCATTTTAACCGCAGTGTCCACAACTATCGTGAGTTTTATTCCGGTGTTCACCATGCAGGCTGCTGAGGGTAAGCTGTTCGGACCATTGGCATTCACCAAGACGTTTGCGTTGGTTGCAGCGTTGATCGTTTCCCTTTTGATTTTACCGACCCTGGCCTACTGGTTTTTCGGTGCTAGAATCAAGAATGAAAAGGTGAGGCAATTGGTCAATGTAGGGTTAATTCTGATCGGAATAGTAGCCTTGATCTTCGGTCAGGTATGGGGCGGCATAATGTTGATTTTCTTCGGTTCTGTAGTGTTATTCAAAGTTTGGTACAACCGAAAGGATCGTCCGCATACCTGGTATCATTTCCTGCTTGATAAATCAGAATTGATCCTTGCCGTAATTGGAGTTGTGTGGCTGCTAGGTAAGTATTGGTTGCCACTGGGGGCTGGTTATAGTCTTTTGGCTAATGTGCTGTTTGTGGCAGTACTCATTGGACTGATCCTGGCTGCCTTCAGTCTGCTGGAATTTTACTACCAATCCATTCTTAAATGGTGTTTGGAAAACAAGGTCAAATTCCTGCTCATCCCGACATTGCTGATCCTCTTAGCGGCCAACATCTGGCTAGGTTTTAATTCGGTTTTTGGTTTTGTATCCAAAGGATTTGAAGCGATTGGGGTTGAGGTTCAAACCACTAAAGTCTGGTCAACGCTGGCACATGCTTTTCCAGGTGTGGGCGAAGAGTTCATGCCATCACTGGATGAAGGAAGCTTTTTGCTCATGCCAACCTCCATGCCACATTCAGGAGTGGAATACAATCGAAAGGTAGTCGGACAGTTGGATATGCTTCTGACCAATATTCCAGAGGTTGATTTGACGGTTGGCAAACTAGGTCGGGTGGAATCTGCACTTGATCCGGCACCTATTTCCATGTATGAGAATGTGATCAATTACAAGTCAGAATACATGGTGAACCAAAGTGGTCACCGGGTGCGATTTAGCGTGGATGATGAGGATCGCTTTGAATTGAAGGATGGCTCATTTATAAGCAATGATGATGCTTTACAAAAGGGGATCAAACAAAACCAGCTCATCGAAGATGACAATGGCAATTACTTCCGAAACTGGCGACCTGAAATTCAGTCTCCTGATGATATCTGGAATGAAATCGTGAAGGTCACCAAGATTCCCGGAGTGACTTCTGCACCCAAGCTACAACCCATTGAAACCCGGTTGGTCATGCTCCAAACAGGGATGCGTGCCCCAATGGGAATTAAAGTGTATGGTCCTGATCTGCAAACCATTCAGGATTTTGGATTACAATTAGAAGATATCCTTAAACAAGTCCCTTCGGTGAAAGCAGAGGCTGCTTTTGCCGATCGAATTGTGGGAAAACCCTACATGCATCTCAATATCAATCGGGAGCAAATTGGCCGGTATGGGCTCAATATTGAGGATGTTCAGCAAACCATAGAAACGGCTATTGGAGGGATGAAAATCACTAATACCGTGGAAGGTAGAGAGCGGTTCCCCGTGAGGGTACGATACCCAAGAGAGCTAAGGGATGACCCTGAATCACTGGCTAAAGTATTGATCCCAACCCCAACAGGTGTGCAAATTCCATTGGGTCAGTTGGTAGAGATCGAATATGTGAGAGGGCCGCAGGCAATCAAAAGTGAAGAGACCTTTTTAGTGGGTTATGTACTGTTTGACAAACGTGACGGGTATGCGGAAGTAGAAGTAGTCAATGATGCGCAGCGCACCATTCAAGAACAAATCGATAATGGAGAACTGGATGTGCCATCAGGTATCAGCTATAAGTTTTCCGGCAGCTATGAAAACCAAATAAGGGCTGAAAAACGATTGTCAATCATCGTGCCGGTAGTGTTGGGGATCGTTTTTCTGATCCTCTATTTCCAGTTCAAATCAACCACTACTTCCCTTATGGTGTTCACGGGAATTGCGATGGCGTTCAGTGGTGGATTTATTATGATCTGGCTTTATGACCAAGACTGGTTCTTCAATTTCACGCTGCTTGGTGTTGACTTTAGAGACCTCTTCCAGATCAAGACCATCAACCTGAGTGTGGCTGTCTGGGTAGGCTTTATCGCTTTGTTTGGCATAGCCACCGATGATGGAGTGTTAATGGGCACTTATCTGGATCAAAGTTTTAGTCGGAACAGAACCAAAACGATTCCTGAAATACGAGAAGCTGTGGTCGAAGCAGGCTTGCGAAGAATCCGGCCTGCAGTAATGACTTCTGCTACAACCATTATTGCCCTGCTTCCCATTTTAACCTCTACCGGCAGAGGATCAGATATCATGGTGCCGATGGCAATTCCTGCATTTGGTGGAATGGCAGTAGCTGCCATTACCTATTTCGTGGTGCCAGTGCTGTATTGTATGAGAGAAGAACGAAAAATCAAGAAGCAATGAAAAAGTATTTAATCATATTTTTTGTTTCAATCTTGGCACTTCAAGGAAGTGCCCAAACCTTAGAAGACTACTTTCAAATTGCTGCGGAAAGCAATCCGGGACTTCAAGCCAAATACAAAGCGTTTGAGGCGGCCATGGAACGAATACCGCAAGTGAACAGCTTGCCTGATCCAACCTTTTCCTTTGGGTATTTCATTTCTCCGGTTGAAACCAGAGTAGGCCCACAGCGAGCACGGTTTTCATTGACGCAAATGTTTCCATGGTTCGGGACTTTAAAAGCGAGTGGTGATGTAGCAGCAATGAATGCTGAGGCTCAGCACCAGGTGTTTTTAGATGCTAAAAACAAACTCTATTACCAGGTTGCAGCGGCTTACTATCCGCTGTATGAGTTGGAAAAATGGATTGAACTGGAGAGGGAGAATACGGAAATACTTGAGTCTTACAAAAGCATTGCTACTTCTAAATTTGAGAACGATGAAGGGACGTTGGTCGATGTGCTTCGTGTGGATTTGATGCTGAAGGATGCTCAAACCAATTTGGAGATTATACAAAAGAAGAAGCAACCGCTTATTACTTCTTTTAATAACCTTTTGAACCGTAATGAAAGTGACGAGGTGGTTGTTGCGGACACCCTTATGGTTTCTGAATTGACGATCAATAGAGATTCTTTACTAGCAAATAATCCGGTACTGGATGAACTGGACATCCGATTAGAAGCCAGTAAGAAACAGGAAATACTTGCAGAAAAACAAGGCTTACCCAAGCTGGGTGTCGGCCTGGATTACGTGATCGTAAGTGATCGTACGGACATGGCAGTTCCTGATAATGGCCAAAATGCACTCATGCCAATGGTCACGGTCGGGCTTCCAATTTTTAGGGGAAAGTACAGGTCTGCTAAAAAGGAGGCACAACTAATGCAAGAATCCTATTCACTGCAAAAAGAGGATCGGATTAATCAACTCGTCTCAGGCTTTGAAATGGCGGATTTCGAAAGAGAAAAGCAACTTGATCTCTTAAGCCTTTATGATAAGCAAATGGCGGAAACACAGCAGGTACTCAATCTTTTACTTTCCGCTTATGGCAACTCAGGGAAAGAGTTTGAAGAAGTCCTACGCATACAGCAACAGCTTTTGAAGTACAAAAAAATGGAGGCCACTGCTATGATGAACTATCAGATCGCAGTAGCCAAGCTCAATTATTTAACAGCCAAAAAATATTAAGATGAACATATCAGTCAAAACATTAATAATCGTAGCAATAGTCACACTCGGAGGTGGCTTGCTACTCGGTTGGGTCTTTTTTGGTGGATCCTCTGAATCGGAACATTCTCATACAGAGGTCATCAATGGCGAAACTGTCTGGACATGCTCCATGCATCCTCAGATTCGTCAAAACGAGGCTGGCAGCTGTCCGATTTGCGGGATGGACCTCATTCCTTTAGAAGATGACAATGGAGACGGTATTGATCCGATGGCCATCACCATGTCTCCCACAGCCATGCAATTGGCTAATGTGGTCACTGCAGTAGTAGGTTCTGAGTCTGCAACGAAAACCATTCGCCTGAATGGGAAAGTGCAAGAAGATGAGCGATTGATTTATAGCCAGACCACTCATTTTCCAGGGAGGATCGAAAAGCTTTCTGTGAATTTCACAGGTGAATATGTGAGTAAAGGAAGTGCGGTCACTTATCTCTATTCACCTCAATTGGTCACCGCCCAAGAGGAACTGTTTGAGGCTTACAAAATCCGAGAAAGTCAACCCAATCTCTATCGGGCGGCCAGGGAGAAGCTGAAAAACTGGAAACTTACTGAGAACCAGATTGATCAAATTTTATCATCAGGAATGGTGAAGGATCAATTTCCCGTGTTGGCAGACCAATCTGGCTATGTGATTAGCAAAAAAGTCAATCTTGGAGACTATGTGAATAGAGGGCAGACGCTTTATGAGATTGCCAACCTTTCCAGGGTGTGGGTACAGTTCGATGTATACGAAAATGATTTGCCATGGATCAATAAAGGCGATTCGATTCAGTTTTTAATTAGCTCTTTGCCTAGTCAAAGCTTTAAAGGAACCATTGATTACATAGATCCGGTCATCGATTCCAAAACCCGCGTGACAAAAGCCAGAGTAGTTGTGCAAAACAATGATCGAAAACTGAAACCCGAAATGTTTGCTACTGGAGAAGTGAAAGCAAAATTAGGTCAGACTGGAGATCAATTGACTGTTCCAAAATCTGCTGTGATGTGGACAGGAAAGCGATCTGTCGTGTACGTCAAGCTGAAAAGTGATCAGGGTCTACACTTTAAGATGCGAGAGGTCACGCTTGGCCCGCCATTGGGTGATGCTTATGTGATTGAGGAGGGTCTTGAATCGGGGGAAGAGATTGCTGTAAATGGTACATTCAGCATTGATGCAGCCGCCCAACTTGCTGGAAAACCAAGCATGATGAGTCCAGATGGTGGAGCGGCAATGACCGGTCATAATCACGGGGGTATGAATCAAGGCTCTACACAAATCGATCACACACAACATCAAATGGGTGAGCAATTGCAGGTGAATGAATCTGACCAGACCTATGCAAGCGACCCAGAATTTAAAGAGCAATTGCAAGCGGTATTTACCGCCTATTTACCTGTAAAAGATGCACTAATTCAAAGTGACGTAAAAACAGCGGGTAAAGAGGCCGAGAAACTTAAAGCGTCTATTGATGAGGTGGACATGAAGTTGGTCAAAGGAGAAGTACACATGGTATGGATGAAAGATTTGGAGGTTCTTCGGGAAGCTACAGAGGGCATTACTAATGAATCGGATGTCGAAATAGCTCGAATGATGCTTTCCCCACTGAGCGATCAGCTGTTTTACACACTAAAGAAATTTCAGGTATCCGTAGATGGCTACAGGCAATTCTGCCCGATGGCCATGGACAACCAAGGCGCATTTTGGCTTAGCAACTCAGACGAGGTGTTGAACCCCTACTTTGGAGATGCGATGCTCACTTGCGGAAATGTAGAAGAAGAATTATGAGAAAAAATAATCAATACTACATTCGAAAGGCTCATCGCTGGTTGGGGATAACCATCGGCATCCAATTTATTTTCTGGACAATAAGCGGACTTTATTTCAGTTGGACGGATATTGATGAAATCCATGGTGATCATTTCATGGTACCTGTCAGTGAATCCGTAACATTGGAAGCATTCAACATTCCCGATTCACTACAGGTGAGTGAACTAGCTCTCCGAATGATCGATAGCAAAGCCTATTTATGGGTAAATGATTCTCTGCTGATCGATTCAAAGACCGGGGAGCAAAAGCAAGGGGTGACGAAAGAGGAAGCAGAGCGAATTGCCAGAAAGTACCTAAAGGACGATTACCAACTTGTATCAAGTTCATTGCTCACTGAGGTTGACACCCATCATGAATACAGGGGAAGGCCATTGCCAGCCTGGGCGATAAAATTTGACAGTTCTGATGAGTTGACGGCTTACATCTCACAACGTGATGGAAGTTTCCAACGCGTAAGGCATCAATCTTGGCGTTGGTTCGACTTCCTATGGATGTTCCACACCATGGATTACCAGGGAAGAGACGATTTCAATAACCTTCTACTACGGGCTTTTTCGTTGTTCGGATTATTCACTGTAGCATCAGGATTTACTCTGTTTTTTATCACGACAAAAAAGAAAAGGAAGAAAAAGTAAAACCTAAATATTAAAACCATGAAATACATCTATGCAATCCTACTAGCAGTGATTTTCACCGCTTGTTCTACTTCTGGCGAAAAGCAATCAGAAGAAGAATCAGAAATGGATCATTCCGCTCACATGGCTGAAGGCAAAGAGCAACCAAAGTCAAAAAGTCCCATGCAAATGGCTATGACGAATGTAGGCAAGAACCATGTTCACATTGAATATCATTCGCCAAGTAAGAGAGGCCGTCAAATATTTGGAGGGCTTGTTGCCTATGGAGAAGTATGGGTCACAGGAGCGCATAATGCTACATCTATCCGCTTTTCAAAGGATGTAGAGATAGGTGGGGTTAAAATCCCAGAAGGCAAGTACGCATTATTCACTATTCCTGGAGAGAACGAATGGACGGTCATTATCAACAAGAATTGGGATCAACATTTAGCTGATGAATATAATGAAGCTGAAGACATAGTAAGACTCGCAGTGACACCTGAAGCTCTTGAAGAACCCGTTGAGTCTTTGACTTATGAAGTAATTGCAGAAGACGAGAATAGAGGTACAATTTCTATTTCCTGGGATGATGTGAAAATTTCATTCGAGGTGAAGAATGTAGAATAATATCAACAATTAAAACTTTAAATACATAATGAAAACAATAATTTACATCGCAATGCTATCACTAAGCTTGATGGCTTGCACTAGTGGAAAAACGGAACAAGCATCTAAAACAGATTCTAGTCCGAACGAGAAAGTATCACAAGAAACATCGGCATCCATTCCAGCCTACATGGCTTTAAAGGATGCGCTAGTTCAAACGGATGCCGTAACAGCAAAATCCGCCGCATCGGATTTAAGCAGCGCATTGAGCAATGAAAACATAGGTGAAGAACTGATTCATGCCGCAAATGCAATCGCTTCTTCGGATGATGTTGCCGTTCAAAGGACTCAATTCAAAATTGTAACGGATGGTTTAATTGCTTCCCTGAAAGCTAATGGAACAGAGGACGGTGTTTACGTGCAGTACTGTCCGATGGCATTCGATAATACAGGAGCGAATTGGTTAAGTATGTCGGATGAAATTAGAAACCCATACTTTGGCGATATGATGCTGAAATGTGGTAAGGTAGAGGAGAAATTATAAGACTATCAGCTATGGATAATCATCATCACAAACACCACGACCATCATCATGAACAACATCAGTCTAATGATCACGACCATTCTGGTGGTCATCACGACCATCATGCCCACATGATCGAGGATTTTAAGAAGCGTTTCTATATCAATACAGCACTTTCAATCCCTGTACTGGCCTTTTCAGAAATGATTCAGAGCTTCTTAGGCTTCTCATTTAGCTTCCAGGGTATGGGGTATGTGGCAGCAGCATTGGCGACCTTCATTTTTATCTATGGAGGCTGGCCTTTTCTAAAAGGACTGAAAGACGAACTATCGGAAGGTGGACCTGGCATGATGACACTCATTGCCATAGCGATCACGGTTGCCTGGGCATACAGTACTGCTGTCATTCTAGGACTGGAAGGAAAAGTTTTCTATTGGGAACTGGTCACTTTGATAGATATTATGCTTTTAGGTCATTGGCTCGAGATGCGCTCCATCATGGGTGCCTCAAAAGCTTTGGAGAAATTAGCTGAATTGATGCCATCAGAAGCACACAAAGTAGAAGACGATGATATCCATGACATTAAAATCAATGAGCTTAAAAAAGGAGATATTATCCTGGTCAAGCCCGGAGAGAAAGTTCCGGCAGATGGTAAGATCGTAGAAGGTGAAAGTGACCTGAATGAAAGTGCGCTGACAGGTGAAAGTAAACCCGTCCAGAAGTCAAAGGGTGATAAAGTGATTGGTGGAGCGATTAACGGAGACGGTAGTATCAAAGTGGAAGTGAAATCCTCCGGTGAAGACAGCTATCTGAATAAGGTCATTAAGCTTGTTGAAGAAGCACAACAAACCAAATCCAAAACCCAGAATCTGGCTAACAAAGCCGCAGGTTGGTTAGCCTATGTTGCAATCGGTGTTGGTGTGATCACTTTCATCGCCTGGGCTTTCTTTAGTTTTCAGGGAATGGATTTTGCCCTAGAGCGTATGGTAACGGTGATGATCATCACCTGTCCGCATGCATTAGGACTGGCAGTACCATTGGTTGTAGCAATATCAACCGCCTTGTCTGCTAAGAATGGGTTACTCATCAGAAA
>CAZZHO010000141.1:0-12119 GCA_964653795.1 uncultured Roseivirgaceae bacterium
CGGTTATCACAAATGGCAAAAAACCGCTTGTTCAAGATTGGTTGCTGCTGTTGCTATTTAGTATTTCTTCACCTGCTGGGTTGTTGATTGCCAATTACGCTCCGGCTTTGCCACAAGATATGCTGCTTGTGCTATTTGCATTCGTAAGCGGCAGCTTCTTACATATTTCCACTACCATTTTTGTGGAGAGTAGTCCCAATCACCAATTGGGATGGCGAAAAGTGGCCATTAGTCTTTGTGGGGCTTTGTTAGCAGTGAGCGTAGAATACTTGGGTTGATAGAAGTTTTCGCTAGTTAGCCTTAACTCCATAATTTATTTGTTACGGTTGATCAATAGCAAAATAATATCTGGAGTATTCTTTGCTAAATAGATATATTTATGCTTAATTGGTATAGCTAGTTATTTCATATGGCAAATTCCAATACTTTTTGTCCTAAATGCCAATCGCACCAAGTTATAAAAAGTGGCATTATCAAGGGTAGACAAAGGTTTAAGTGTAAATCTTGCGGTTATTTCTTTACAGTCGACAAACTCGGAAAACAGATAGATAACTATACTGTAATAAAAGCTCTCCAACTATATATAGAAGGTGTGAGCTTCCGAGAAATAGAGCGATTGTTGGGAATCAGTCATGTCTCAGTAATGAATTGGGTTAAAAAGTATAGCATCCAAGCCCCTAAGAATAGCGACTATCGTCCAACCTATAAAATCCTTTCTCATTCGGAGCTAAAGGACTTTTTTGCCTCAGATTTGAACCTCAAAGGTGCGGGCTTAATACTTACTGAGCTTGGGGATAAATATATGATGATAAAGTGGGAGCGATTCCGAGAGTAGCTATACTTTTAGCAAAAGTATACCATGACTTATGTTATTGGTTAGAAAATTTTCAATTTCGAATTGATCGCGATCTTATTTTTTGACAGATGAGCAATTTCAACTCAATTTTTTATCAAAATGAAAAAGATCAATTTTTTAATCTTCCTGATACTGATAAGTATTCAGGCTTTCCCTCAAGAGGAGGAAGAAGTTGACCATTCTTATAAGCCACTTACCCTTAAGCTTGACGAGAGTGGTAAGAAATATGTAAGATTTATTGTTTGGCATCAGCAATGGCTTCAAACCAATAACCGAGAGGGTGATGCCCCATTGCGCCTGAACTCATTTGCCCGAAGAAGTCGTTTATTAGCTTTTTCGCAGGTTTCTCCTAGATTCTTAATCTTAACGCATTTTGGATTAAACAACCTAAATACTGGCAACCTAACATCACTTGGCAATAATGGCGACGGTCCTCAATTTTTCTTGCACGGTGCATGGACCGAGTTCAAAGCATCTCAGGGAAACGAGTTTTTTGTAGGTACTGGATTGCATTATTGGAAAGGACTTACAAGGCTCTCAAATGCTTCAACATTGAATTTCATGACCTTGGACCAGGCGAGACCTTTTGTTCATTGGCACTCCTTGGGAATTACAGATCAGTTCGCTAGGCACATGGGCGTTTATATCAAAGGCCAGATTGGGAAGTTTGATTATCGTATGGGTTTCAACAATCCATTAAGCCCTTCTCAAGCAATAGCAGGAGGCTCCAATCTGGGCGATAGATTTCCTAATAGTACAGGGTCCAACATTACCTATAATGGAGTAAGTATAGCCGATGGTAATAGTGATCCGGTTGGAAATGCCATCGTTGAAGGTTATTACAGGTTGAATTTCTTTGATCTTGAGTCGACGAAATTACCTTATCAAGTAGGCACCTACTTTGGGAAGAAAAAGGTGCTGGGAGTAGGTGCTGGTTTCTTCAGTCATATTAATGGAGCTTATGATACACTGAGTGCCCAGCATGAAGACGTTCTTCATATGGCCCTCGATATTTTTTATGATGCCCCAGCACCTGGCGGTGGCGTAAATGCTTATGCTTCCTTCATCAATTTTGATTACGGTGAAAACTATGTTTCCAGGTGGGGAGGGACAGGGACTAACCTCTATGCTCAGTTGGGCTACTTCCTTGAAGAACTACAAATTATGCCTTATGTAGCTTTCCAAACTGGTGACTATGAGGCATTGGAGGACAATATCAATTCATTGGATTTTGGAGTGAACTACTATGTAGGAGGACACAATGCCAAGATTACACTTGAGTATCATACTATCAGAAATGATTATCGAGATAGTCCGATTACAGAAGGTAACGTGACGCAATGGCGTCTACAAACTCATATTTTTCTTTAACAGCAATCTAAACCTTACAAAATATGTCTAGCAATATGAAAGAATACTGGAAGCGGAACCTAAAGTACTTAGGAGTACTGCTCGCTATCTGGTTCGTAGTTTCCTATGGCTGTGGGATCCTATTTGTGGATGCCCTAAATGGGATACGAATAGGCGGATTTCCGCTTGGTTTCTGGTTTGCCCAACAGGGCTCTATCTATGTCTTTGTCATCTTGATTTTCGTCTATGTCCGGCTAATGAACGGTCTCGACAAGGAATTTGATGTGGACGAAAAGTAATCTAATCACTTAGTTTCTGAATATTCAGGGGCTTCAAAACAGTAAAAAAATGGATGTACAAACTTGGACATTTATAATAGTAGGGATCACGTTTGCTCTCTACATCGGAATAGCAATCTGGTCAAGGGCCGGATCCACTAAGGAATTTTATGTGGCGGGAGGTGGAGTACCCCCTCTTGCTAATGGTATGGCTACGGCTGCTGACTGGATGTCTGCTGCCAGTTTTATATCGATGGCTGGCATCATTTCATTTGCTGGTTATGATGGGGCTGTATACCTAATGGGCTGGACAGGAGGCTATGTGCTTCTGGCGCTTCTTTTGGCACCGTATCTTAGGAAATTCGGAAAGTTTACCGTTCCTGATTTTATAGGAGATAGATATTATTCGAATACTGCCAGAACAGTTGCTGTCATCTGTGCAATTATTGTGTCCTTCACATATGTTGCTGGACAGATGCGTGGGGTTGGCGTTGTATTTAGCCGCTTTTTGGAAGTACCTATCAATACCGGTGTGTATATAGGAATGGCCCTGGTATTCTTCTATGCTGTTTTGGGTGGTATGAAAGGGATTACCTATACCCAGGTGGCTCAGTATTGTATTTTAATATTCGCCTTCATGGTCCCAGCCTTCTTTATCTCTTTCCAATTGACAGGGAGTTTCATTCCTCAGTTAGGGTTTGGTGGCAAAATAGATGACGGAACTTATCTTCTTGATAAACTGAATCAACTGCATGTAGAGTTGGGCTTTGCTGAATACACTTCTGGCTCCAAATCTATGATTGACGTATTTGCCATTACGCTCGCATTGATGGTAGGTACTGCCGGATTGCCGCACGTTATTGTCAGGTTCTTTACTGTACCCAAAGTGAAAGATGCCAGAATTAGTGCTGGGTGGGCATTACTTTTCATTGCTATACTTTATACTACCGCCCCCGCAATTGGTGCTTTTGCCAGAACCAACCTGATCAATACGGTATCAAATGAGTCTTATTCCAATATGCCTGAGTGGTTCAGCAACTGGGAGAAGACAGGACTAATTAAATATGATGATAAGAACGGTGATGGTAAGATCCAATATGTAGCGGACAAGGAGACCAATGAGCTCACGATTGACAGGGATATCATGGTGTTGGCTAATCCCGAGATCGCGAATCTTCCTGCATGGGTAATTGCATTGGTTGCTGCGGGGGGACTAGCGGCTGCCCTATCTACCGCTGCGGGATTGCTCCTGGTAATATCTACCAGTGTATCCCATGACCTTATTAAAAAGCAGATCAAGCCTGATATTTCGGAAAAGGGGGAGTTGATCTGGGCTAGAATTGGTGCGGCAGCAGCCGTTATGGTAGCAGGGTATTTTGGAATCAACCCTCCTGGATTCGTGGCAGCAACAGTTGCACTGGCCTTCGGTTTAGCGGCTGCTTCGTTCTTCCCGGCTATTATTCTCGGAATTTTTGATAAGAGGATGAATCGACAAGGAGCAGTGGCAGGTATGATAGTAGGAATTGCATTAATGCTCTTCTACATGATCAAGTACAAGCTTCAGGGATTTGGTGGAGGTACTGCTGAAGACTGGTGGTTTGGCATTTCCCCGGAAGGCTTCGGGACGATTGCTATGATCGTCAATGTGGTGGTCAGCTTAATTGTTTCAAGAGCTACTTCCGAGACTCCTGAGGAAGTTCAGGAATTGGTAGAAAACATCAGATATCCTCGTGGGGCAGGTGAGGCCCATGATCATTAATTGAAACGACTCGGAAATTTTTTAAACCTCAATATGGAGAAAATGGACGGAATGAATAGCAAGCAGAAATCGGCTTTGATACTCCTGTTCGTCCTTTTTCTCCTACTTTTTAATGTACCCTTCATAGCATTACCACATGGTATGTTGGGTCGCCTTCCGGGTTTAATGATTTACCTGACAGTCGTCTGGCTGGCTCTGACTATCGCTATGGGTATCTTCTTTAGTAAGCTTAAATAAAGACACATTGCAAAGTTGGATAGTCATATTGCTCTCTTTGGTGTATTTGGGTGTTCTTTTTTTGGCTGCACAATGGACGGAGAAGCTAAAACCAGAGTTGGGAGGGAGTAAATGGATTTATGCCCTTTCTATACCTGTTTATTGCACCGCATGGACCTATTATGGCAGTGTGGGTAAGGCCGTAAATGATGGGTGGGAATTCCTTACAATTTACCTGGGTCCGATTTTGAGTATTCCGCTTTGGTGGATAGTGGTAAGGAAAATGATCAAAGTCTGTGAAGTTCAACGGATTTCAACGCTCCCAGATTTTTTGGCAGATAGATATGGAAAGCACTTGGGCATTAGCATTTTCTCAAGTGTATTCCTCGTTTTGGGGATTATTCCGTACATATCAATCCAATTGAAGGCTATTGTAAACTCCTTCAACATTCTAACATCACAACATTCTCCGGCAGTTGAGGGGATATTTTTTACGGACTCATCCTTCTATCTCTCAATTATCTTGGCACTGTTCATTGTGTTCTTTGTTTTCAAATCCATTGAAACCACTGATAAACACAATGGTATGATGGTAGCCATTGCACTGGACTCTTTAGTGAAGTTGGTGGCTTTTTTGGTGGTAGGATGTTTCGTCACATTTTTTCTATTTGATGGATTTGGAGACTTATTTTCAAGACTGACTCCAGCAGAGTCTATAGTTTTTGAACAGTTTCCTGCTGAATCTGGCCTGGAGTGGTTTTTTCTATTGTTTCTTAGTCTATCAGCATTTCTACTATTACCACGGCAGTTTCAAGTCACCATAGCCGAAAATCAAGATGTCAATCATTTGAAAACTGCATCCTGGCTCGTTCCTCTTTACTTGCTGCTTATTAATCTTTTCGTTGTTCCTATTGCCATAGCGGGGAAATCGATTTTGCCAGAGGGGATTGATCCTGATGCTTACGTTTTGGCTTTACCATTATTTAAGGGACTTAACGGATTAGCTATATTGACCTATTTGGGTGGATTTTCAGCAGCTATTGGCATGATCGTCGTATCCACAATTGCGCTCAGCCTTATTGTAAGTAATAATATAGTAGTACCCCTTTTGCTCAATCGGATAGATACGAGTGGTACCTACACTTCTCTACCTCTTAAATCCAGGCGATTTGCTGTCTTCGTAATCTTGACTTTCGCCTACTTGTATTACAAATATGTGGCGGATGCATTCTCTTTGGTTTCAATAGGACTCGTCAGCTTTGCAGCAATTGTTCAATTTGTACCGGCAGTCTTAGGTGCGCTTTTTTGGAAAGATGCTAACAAAAACGGAGCGCTTGGGGGATTGGTCGTAGGATTCTTTGTCTGGGGTTACACTCTTGTAATACCAACAATTGTTAAAGCTGGGTTGCTGCCAATTTCACTTATAGAATCAGGTCCGTTTGGTATTTCCTGGCTAAGACCAGAAGCTATATTAGGCCTTCAATTACAACCCATTGTACATGGTACTTTCTGGAGTTTGTTGGCAAACCTTGCGTGTTTTTTCTTGGGGAGTCTTCTTACACTTCAATCGGCTAAGGAGAAAAATCTCGCTGAATTATACTACGATATTTGGGATTATACCGACGGAGGGATTGGAAAAGTCCTATGGAAGGGCAACCTTGTTTATAAGGATTTGATCAGGGTTTCTACCAAGCTATTGGGATCAAATAGGACAAGCCAATCATTGGCTTACTATCAATCAATACATGGTGAACCCGTAAACAGTGATGGCATTGTCGAAGTATCTTTTGTGAACCACATGGAAAGACTTCTGTCTGGAGTGGTGGGGTCCGCGTCGGCCAGAATGGTTATTTCCTCTTTGGCGAAAGAGGAGGAGTTGGAAATGGATGAAGTGCTAAATATCCTCAAAGAGACTTCCGAAACAAGTCTTTTAAATAAAGAGCTTAAGTCAAAATCCCTGGAGCTTTCTAAGAGAACTAATGAATTGGAGGTTGCTAACTCAAGATTGCAAGCACTAGATCGGGAAAAAGATGACTTTATATCCACAGTGACTCACGAGCTGCGGACACCACTCACCTCTATCAAAGCATTTGTGGAGATATTAGAAGATGGAGGCATGCAGGATGAGAATGACGCTAAGAACTTCCTAGGAATCATTAATGATGAGATTGATAGGATGACCCGTCTTATCAATCAGGTATTGGATATAGAGAAATTGGAATCCGGCGCTGCCACTATTGAGAAACTTCATTCTGAGCCAAGACAAATTCTTGAGGAGTCCATTCAGAGTTTCGAGCACCTATTGAAGTCCAAAAACATTCTACTAAAAGAGAATTACGGTGAGGCCTTCAAGCAAGCTTTCTTGCCTGTGGATAGAGATAGAATGAAGCAAGTTTTTGCTAATTTGATATCGAACGCCATAAAATACTGTGATCCTGAGAAGCCTGTGATTGAAGTATTGGGCAGAATAGAAAATGGCTTTATGAAAATTTGTATTGTTGATAATGGTCAGGGGATAGAGCAAGAACTTTTGCCACGGCTCTTTGAAAAGTTTTTCCAGGGTAAAGACCAAACCACTAAGAAGCCTGTCGGAACCGGACTTGGCTTATCAATCACTAAAAAAATTGTAGAGCTACATGGGGGTTCGATCCATGTAGAGAGTACCTTGGGTCGAGGGTCCAACTTTACGATCTTTTTACCACTAAAAAATGATTTTTCAGAACAAAAGAGAATGCAACTGCCATGAAGGTACTTATAGTAGATGACGAGCCTAACATCCTCTTATCGCTGGATTTTTTGATGCGAAAAGAAGGCTATGATGTTTTTGTAGCAAGAGATGGCTCGGAAGCATTGAAAATCATTGAAGATGAAATCCCGGACATTATTGTACTTGATATTATGATGCCCTTAGTTGATGGTTACCAAGTTTGCCAGAAGGTGAAAAGTACAGATGAGACTTCTCATGTTAAAGTGATTTTCTTAAGTGCCAAATCTAAGGATAAGGATATCAAGAAAGGATTTGATATGGGGGCGGACTTATATCTCACCAAGCCCTTTTCAACCAGAAACTTGATGAAGCACATCAAGGCATTTGCGCAGAAAACAGCATTAAATAATTAACAACATAAATTTTTTTTAATCATGAGCCATAAAATACAGACCCTCTCAGGTTACATGCACGAATACCAGAAGAGTGTTTCCCAACCCGAGGAATTCTGGGGTAGAATAGCTGAATCTTTTCACTGGCAACAAATCTGGGATAAAACGCTGGAATGGGATTTTAATGGTCCGGATGTAAAATGGTTTGTCAATGGCAAGCTCAACATCACTGAGAATATCCTGGATCGACACCTATTTACCTCAGGAGAAAGACCTGCCATCATTTGGGAGCCTAATGACCCTAAAGAAGAAGCCGTTACTATCTCGTACCGGGAGCTTTATGAGAAAGTTTGTCAGTTTTCAAACGCGATGAGAGCCCAAGGAGTGAAGAAAGGAGATCGGGTCATCATCTATATACCCATGGTGCCTGAGGCAGCTATCGCGATGTTGGCTTGTGCCAGGATAGGGGCGGTTCATTCAGTTGTTTTCGCCGGATTTTCTTCCCAGAGTCTTGCAGATAGAATCAATGATTGTGAGGCGAAAATGGTGCTGACCTCTGATGGTAACTTCAGAGGAGCTAAAACCATCGATGTAAAAGGCGTTGTAGATGAGGCTTTGGAACAAACTTCTACCGTCGAAAAAGTGATTGTATTGAAGAGAACTGGAGCTGATGTCAAAATGGAATCAGGAAGAGATATCTGGTGGCATGATGCCATTGAAGGCATGTCCACAGAATGTAAGGCGGAAGTAATGGATTCAGAAGATATGCTCTTCATACTTTATACTTCAGGTTCCACCGGTAAGCCCAAGGGAGTGGTTCATACGTGCGGAGGTTATATGGTGTATACCTATTATTCCTTTGTCAACGTATTCCAGTATACAGCAGGAGATGTGTATTGGTGTACTGCCGATGTGGGCTGGATTACAGGACATTCCTACATAGTCTATGGTCCTCTCCTGGCTGGTGCAACTTCTGTGATGTTTGAAGGAGTACCGACTTTCCCAAATGCTGGAAGGTTTTGGGATGTGGTGGACAAGCACAAAGTGAATCAGTTTTATACTGCTCCTACAGCGATTAGAGCCTTACAAGCTTTTGGGTTAGAGCCACTGGAGCCGTACAGTCTCGATTCGCTCAAAGTCATAGGTTCCGTTGGAGAGCCAATCAATGAAGAAGCATGGCACTGGTACCATGATCATATAGGAAAAGGTAATTGCCCATTGGTAGATACCTGGTGGCAAACAGAGACAGGTGGAATTATGATTTCGGCTATTGCTGGGGTGACACCCAATAAACCTGCTCACGCTTCATTGCCACTTCCGGGCATTCAGCCGATTATTGTAGATGCTGATGGGAATGAACTAAAAGGGAATAATGTAGAAGGAAATCTTTGTGTGAAATTCCCATGGCCATCCATGCTCAGGACAACCTATGGCGATCATGAACGCTGCAAACAAACCTACTTTTCTACTTATCCGGGGCAATACTTTACTGGTGATGGGGCCAAAAGAGATCATGATGGCTACTTACGGATTTTGGGACGAGTGGATGATGTCATCAATGTGTCAGGCCATAGAATGGGTACAGCTGAGGTGGAGAACGCTATCAATGAGCACCCGAAGGTGGTAGAGTCCGCGGTAGTCGGGTATCCTCATGATGTAAAAGGTCAGGGTATCTATGCCTACGTGATTTGTGATATGGAGGGGAGAACTGAGGAAAACTTGAAAAACGAGATCAAGGAAACAGTCAAGAAGATAATTGGACCAATTGCCAAGCCAGATGAAGTACAGATTGTTTCGGGTCTCCCCAAAACCAGATCAGGTAAGATCATGCGTAGGATTTTGAGGAAGGTGGCGAGCAAAGAGATTTCCAATCTTGGTGATACCTCGACCTTATTGAATCCAGAGATCGTTGACGAGATCATAAAAGGTGCTGGCTTAGAGAAGTAAGCTATGGCTAATGAAATAGCCGATCGAATAGCCTTTTTTCTAAAGGACTACCCCCCTTTTGGTTATCTGGACTATCAATTGCTGGAGCAGCTTGCCAATGATTTGACAGTCCGGTACGTGGAGGAGGGTGAAGTCTTGTTTGAAGAAGGTAACCAAGGACACGAACAATGCTTTGTTGTTCGTCAGGGTAATATCTTGCTGTCACGAAGAGATGGCAATGAGGTTGTCCTAATCGATCAATGCGAAGAAGGAGATATCCTAGGTGTAAGATCTCTTTTGACAGGAAATCCTTACGTACTCAGTGCCACATGCAAGGAGGAGTCTCTGATTTATGAGATTGAGAAAGAGACCTTCAATGGATTGCTGGGCGCACATCCAAAGTTTGCACTATTTTTTGCTTCTGGCTACGCCGCAGGACAGGCCGTAGTACGAAAGCAGGAGGATGAGACCAGTGAATCTTTTTTAAGACTTACTGAGCAGCATGTTGAGTTTAGTCGGAATGTATTGACCTGCCATCCTGACACAAGCATTCAGGAGGCAGCAAAATGGATGTCTGAAAGAAAAGTAGGATCCATTGTAATCGAAAATGATAAGGGCTTTCCCCTGGGAATCGTAACGGATACGGATTTAAGGAATAAAGTGGTAGCACCAGCCTTACCTTTGAAGGGTCAAATTGGGGGCATAATGTCCAGCCCCGTGGCAACCATAGGTTCAGTTTTTACCCACTCCGAATTATTGATTCATATGATGCGTAAACGGGTGCATCACTTGGTTATTACGGAAGATGGATCCAATGAGAGTAAGATTGTTGGGATGATCTCAGATCATGATGTGCTGCTATCACAGAACAACAATCCCGCGGCTTTAGTCAAGGCTTTGAGAAAGTCGAAAGTGAGCTCCGACTGGCCGGTAATTAGAGATAAAGCAGAGGAACAAGTAACTGATTTTATTGAAAAGGACTTATCAGTGAGTTTGATCTCCAACTTTATTACCGAAATCAATGATCAACTTATCCAAAATGCCATAGAAGAAGCAATAGAGCTAATTCCAGAGGCCAGGAAGGTTCCTTTCTGCTGGTTGAGTCTGGGCAGTGAAGGACGTGAAGAGCAGCTTTTAAGGACGGATCAGGACAATGCAATATTGTTTGATGCTAAAGGTGATTTTGAAGTAAGTCAACGCATTATGCTGGAGCTAGCTAATCATGTGAATGAAGCGCTAATCAGTAGTGGCTTTGTAGCGTGCCCGGCAGATATTATGGCGAGAAATCCTGCCTATTGCCAGGATATAACCGGCTGGGAAAATTACTTCTCCAAATGGATCGAAACACCTGAACCAAAGGCGTTGATGAATGCGACCATCTTCTTTGACTTTCGATCATTGTATGGAAACTCAGCCTTAGCTACTCACCTTCAAGAATTTTTGATTGACAAGCTGGAAGGACATGATATCTTCCTAAATCATTTGGCCGCCAATTCTATCCAAAACCCGCCACCTCTTGGTTTTTTCAAGCAATTCCTGGTGGAAAAGGGAGGAGAACACAATGAGGAATTCGATATTAAGAAAAGGGCGATGATGCCGCTTTCCGATGCTGCAAGAACGTTGTGCCTTCAATACAAGCAAACCAATATTCAAAATACCCCAGCTAGATTTCGCAAACTTGCAACTATTGATTCAACAAATAGCACACTCTACGAGGAATGCGCTCAGGCTTATGAGATATTGATGAAAATCCGTACTAAATACGGTTTAAAAAGTGGATCAAGTGGCAGATTCGTAAACGTCGAGAGCATGAACAAGCTGGAAAAGCAAATGCTTAAAAGCGCCTTCCTTCCCATCAAGGAGATTCAGCGACTGTTAGCGGTGCGGTTTCAACTAGCTTATTTTCGATGATCAGTTGGTTCACAAAGAAAAAGATAGCAACAGGAAACCAAGATTTTGACCGGTACCTGCATCAAACATTTAAAGTACCCAAAGATCTGGAGATTGAAGACTTGAATTTTGTTGTACTGGATTGTGAAATGACTGGACTAGACAAGGATGCAGAACTGGTCAGTTTAGGCGCGGTGAACGTAGCCAATAATCGTATTCTCACCAGCGACGCGCTAGACTTTAAGTTTTCATTTAGTAAGAATAATTCCGCTGCGGCAATTCACGGCGAACTTAGCGGTATCGAAG
This sequence comes from uncultured Roseivirgaceae bacterium, assembly GCA_964653795.1. Classification (GTDB taxonomy): domain Bacteria; phylum Bacteroidota; class Bacteroidia; order Cytophagales; family Cyclobacteriaceae; genus JAWPMT01. Next base: position 11,681 of record CAZZHO010000141.1, read on the forward strand.
GAGAAGTTCCTGCAACAGCTATTGCCGAAATACTAGATTTTATTAAGAATTCGGTGATAGTTGGACATAGCATCGCTATTGACATGGAACAACTAAATGGTATTTTGAGATCAGCAAACAGTCAACTGAAACTAAAAAACCAAGTGCTTGACACGTTTGACTTGATGAAACGGCTCGACCCAACACGATTTGAACGATCTGTTGCTGGTCAAAATTCACTTCGTTTAGATGCATTATGTCAGGAATTGAATGTGCCAATTGAGAACCGACATACCGCACTGGGAGATGCTTTTATGACAGCCCAAGTCCTGCTCAAATTGCTCAACAGACTAAAGAAAAGAAAAGTATTGACCGCAGGTCAGTTATTTAGATAGAGCCGAATGCTACATCATTCCTTTCTCCTGCAAAAGAGCTAGAAAAGTCTGCTTATGAGTGTCTC
>CAZZHO010000142.1:0-11965 GCA_964653795.1 uncultured Roseivirgaceae bacterium
CATCCAACACCCCTTGCAAGGCCGAGTAAACCCCTGCGTAGATATCACCATTGTACGGTTTTTCGGGATCACCATATTCCTGCTGATATAAATAGGCTTGCTTCGCCACTAGGGCTTTCAGCTCCTTATCAGGAATACCTTTGGCCTTGATGGACATTGAAAGTGCGATCGATTGGAACCTAAGCCTTTCTGCTCTATCTTTCTCCAGATTGGCCAACCTTTGCTGTTCTTGAGCAATACCAGTTTGTCTTTGGGCTTCAGCAGCATTTTTATCCGCTTCGATTTTAGCCTCTTCCGCAAGCTTTTGTTGTCTCCTGGCCTCCTCAGAAGCCCTTACTGCTGCTAATCTTTGCTCATCTGCTCTTGCCTTCTCAGCCTCTGCTTCCTTTTGAGCCTTTTCCGCCTTGTTCTGAGCAATTTGTGCTTCCGCTGCTCTTTGAGTAGCTAACTCTGCCGACCGTTTCGCTTCTTCAGTCAAACCCACAGCTTCATCTTTAAGTTGTTCTGCAATCTTCTGCTGATCCTTAGCAAACTGTGTTTGGATGTTCGCCAACACAACGAAGAAAATGGAAACAAGAAATGCTAGACCCAACACTACAGCCATTACCCGCATGTTGCGCACTTTCCTCTTTTGAAGAATTTCCTTATTCCGCTGCTCGGTAATGTAAGCTTTCTCAGAAGTTTCAAGGAAAACTATTGTCCTTTCGAAAGCGGGGTTATATCGTTGACCCCAAACAAGAGTGGGCCTATTTTCTTCTCTCCAGTTCAAGGCTAGCTGTAGATCCGGCATTTGCCAAAGACTGGCTTTTCCTTCCTGAAATCGTTCAGCAGCTTCGGAAAGTTTTATGTACATCTCTGCTGCCTTGTTTTCCTCATCAAGCCATCTTTTGAGTCGATCCCATATCCTCATCAAGCTCTCATGAGAGATATCGATAACGGTCTCTGATTCTAGTCTCACTCCAGATGGAGGCATCAATAATGACCTGCCCGGTTCCCTAAATCGATCTACGACCCTTTCTACCTCATCTTCAGAAACACCTGCAATCGCCGCAATGGTACTGAGTTTTGTAGGTCTCCTAATACCTTGATTTTCCGAACCGCGTTCTGTCAAGGCCTTGAACATGACTTCAGCAATTTGCTTCTCACGTTTGTTCAAAGCATCATACGCTTCATTTGCGTGCTGAGAAAGAGCTTCTCGCAATGTACCAATGGCATTGTAATGTCTTTGATCCATCGGCTCATCTTCCTTCCTATCATCTACCCAATACGCCCAGGTCCTCATCAAAGCGTGTTGAAGAATTGGCAGTTGATCCGGGTTATCCCCAACATCATTTAGCAATTGCTGAGTGAGTCTAGGGGCTATTTTACCCCCTCCTACTGCCACTGGCCCTTCAATCGCCATTCTCTTTTGATCCCTAGTCATTTGTGGAATCAGGTAGTGCGAATCATTGATCATTTGGGTTAGATCGGGATACTTCGCACACTCACCGATAAAGTCCGAACGCATCGTAGTGGCCACGTAAATAGGCTCATCATATTGATGTACAGCTTCTAAGAGAAGATTCACAAAAGCCGACGATTCGTCCCTATCGCTTTGAGCGGACTCAAGTTTTGAAAATCTGAAAAGTTCTTCAAACTGATCAATCAAGACGAAAATATTCTGTGATTTAGATGTCTTCAGTTGCTTAATTACCTCAATCAATCCCAGAGAACTACTACGAAGAACCGTACCAATGATCGTCTTCCTAATTAACTTATCTTCTTCCGGCAGCGCATTATATTCTTGATCTTTAACTAAAAGTGCCTCGGCCAAATTATCAATTGGTCCACCACCTGGCCTTGCAACAATCACTCGCCAATTTGATCCGGCTTCTGTCATAAAGCCACCGTGGAGGGTCGGGATCAGACCACAAAACATAAATGACGATTTACCACTACCTGAGGCACCTAATATGGCTACAAATCGATTTTCAGCTAATTTCACCAGTGCCTCGTCACTTTGACCTTCTCGGCCAAAGAATAGATGGCTTTCCTCTACTCCAAAAGGTCTTAGGCCTGGAAAAGGGTTAATAAGTTCGGTGATATCGACTATCCCCTGATTATGATCAATATTTATGTCTTTTTCGCTCATGGTTGTAATATTTAGCGATTAGCGACCTTAGGCGGAGGCTTTGTTCAATTAGTTCTTCAATCTTTCTAAAAATGGACCGAGGTATTCCGGCTTAAAACCACCGTTATTACCAAGAATTAGTGCGTTGTTCTTCTTATATGTTTCTAAATCAACTTCTTTTTTTCCTTCGAAATATACTGCCTTTGCCTTCAGTGGCTTATTTCTGCCAAATCCTGGCGCTTTTAGCAAATCCTTTAGTTTCGTCTTAATCCATTCCTCAGTGGCCTCGCCAAAATAGATAATAGAGGCATCACATCTTCTTAAATTCTCTTGATGGATATATCGGATATCAATCAGATCACCTTCGTAAGTGGGTTTAACCACTCTATACCCCTCAGTTTGCAAATGCTCTGCTAGATCTTTTGATTGTTTTATATCCTTTTTGTCAGATATTAGGTAAATGATCTGAGAATCATCTTCTGCTGCTGGTTTGTATCCAGCTACTTCTCTATGAGTATTAAACCTTCCTCCGGTCACCAACTCCTCACGAATAATACTCTTCAGCTCTTGTAGCGTAATCTGTAAAACCTCAGCCTCCTCTAAGGCTGCAGCATCACTCTTCAAGTCCTCAATAAAAATCTTTTGCCGTTCCGAAACATTATTCAAATCAGGAGACACCCAAATGAGGCGGCTGAAGGGTTCCTTTTCGATCTGCCGCTCATTCCATTCAACCATTTCATAAGTGTGCTTGCTTGCGACTCTGTTTTGAATGTCTACTACTGACAAATCAGACCCTCTTGGCCTATATCCATAGTCTTCACCCACGAGATGTATGGAAAGTCGACATTTTGCCAGGTCTTCCTTCACCCGATGCTCTAAAACCTTGGCCTCTTTAGGTAATGTATGGTTTGGTAGTACTCTGTATCCGTGGCGGATTAACTCTCGACGAATAACATCCCTTTGAATCACCATATCGACACCTGTGCTTGCGAGATAAACAGTTTTGTCTCTAGGAAACTCTTCTACAACCTTGGTCTCTTTCTTGGTATCGGGCTTAAGAATAGAATGCAAAATTTGGTTGATATCATATGCCATATCGACCAATTTCATCCAATAGCTTCTCTCAGCTTCGGTGCCAAAAAACCTCTTAAACTCTTGTGCTTCACCCGTCATTGGATCCACCATGAATAAATCATAGCTGATAAATTCCTGAAGAGCTGTCAGATGTTCATCATCCTCAAATGGACCTTTATGCACCTTAAAGACCCGACATACCCCGTCAAGAACGAGTACATCTTCTTTTTTCCAAGTAGTACTAATTTCGTTCAGCAAATGAGTCAAATTGCCAGAGCCAATGAGATTTTCTGACATTACAGGAATGATAACTGCGGCACTTTGAATCTTTTGAAGATCATAATCTTCGCTAGACATTAGATGAATGCTGGCATCTCCTTTGATAATCTGCGAAAGCAATGTATCCAGAAACTTATGGAAGTTTGACACCCAACCTTTTAAACCGCCCTCAATCGGTTGATTATCTTTTTCTGAGAAAAGTACAATAATGTCTGTATTAGAATTCATCTATGGGCGGTGAAACTATGGTTGAAACAAATAACTAAAATTTTCAGCATTAAAAAAAATTGGTTCTCTAGGCTGCCATCTAAATGATATCCATTTCCAGGCTTTCTTCCTCCTCCTCTTGTTCCATGAAATCGTCATTTAGGATTCTAAGGTAAGCTTCTACTATATCTATGTGCTTAGCCATGAGATCAAGGAGCTCTTCTTTACGTAGAACTAATAAAGTGACATCAGTCTCTGCTGTCGCGGAAAAATCGAATAATTCGTTTTCCAAAATCAATTTTTCCCCAAAAACATCGCCGTGTTCCAGTTCTGAAACCTCCTCTACAGACTCTAATTTAACTTTACCATCACGAATGATGTATAAAGGCTCGATCCCCTTATCTCCTCTTTCTATAAGTGCAGTACCTTTTCTTACCCTAATCTCCTCCAAGGCATCCGCAATGTAGGTAATGAGCTCACCAGAAATGGTAGAAAATATTTTGAGACCCTTTAATAGCAAAATTCTTTCTATCAAAAGAAGTTTTTGATGATACTCCTCCCCTTCTTCCAAGAATACAGGCGGCAAAATCGATCTGTCCAACTCCTTTTTAGTAGATGGTTTTAGCCGCTTAGTATTAGCATGATAAGCATCAGGATCCAATTTATAGACGGTGAAAGCCGCCGTTTGGAGCATTAATTTATCTGTATTGAAAAGATTGGCAATCAGATCAAAGCCCACCGTCATACCTTCAATCTGACTTACTCTCAGCATCGCCAGAGATTTTGTATATCTAGAGATTTTGTTATAATCTCTATTTACAATTTGTAATAAAAGATCTTCATAAGATTCGAAGCTTTCAGGTGGGTAGTAATTCTGAAGCTTTTCCAGACGCTCCTCCGTCTTCATCTCATCCAACACTGGGAAAATTTTAGGCTTCAGTTCTTCCTCACAAAAAAGATCCAACATTTCAACGCCGAAAGTCACAGATTCGGTAGTCCCTGCATCAATATTTTCCTTTACCAAAAGAACATTTTGCGCATCATATATCATGCTAAGAAGCATAAAAATATTGTCATGATTAATTCTATTTTCCTCAGCAATAGCTTCAGCAATAGCCTGATCCAATGGCGTTTGAATATCAATATCTTCGAGTGTTTTGATATTCCAAGCAATATCCCCTATTGTAGATTCCAGAATAATCTTGATCCTAGCGGCTTGAAAATCTCGCGCTTCAAATCCGATATAACTCAATGACTTAAGAATCTCAGAAACGATTTTCTTATCTGGAAAATCGATTTTTTTCCACAAAAGCTCGGTCGCTTGCCTACCACCAACTTTCCCCAGCAATTGAATGATTCGAATCATTGTAGATTGATATTGGCCAGTCTTGTAGAACGAGGTATCAATATTGTGAAACGCAATCTCGCCTGCATAAGCCAAAGCTGAAGCTGATGCATTACCGTAGGTAGCCAAATGTAAATTTTCTATCAACACAGGCCATACCTCCGGCCTTTTCACTTTGCCTGCGGTCGTCATTGCGGCAGAACGGACCTCAGGATTTATATCCCTAAGAAGTTCTAGTATATATACAATGTGTTTATCCTCCGTTATTTTGGACAGAAGACGAGCTCCTTTCATGCGATCCCGATATTCGGTTGATCTTATCAATTTCCGAATACTTACGTCTGTCAATTCAAAATCCGAAGCTTCTTGTAAATTTCCAAGCGTCTGATTAGCAATTTTCTCAGCTTCTTCATCTCCTTCAGTTTTTGATTCGCTAGAGATTATCCCCAAAGCTCCGTAACACAGAAAATCATCTAGTTTCTGATAAGCTACTCGCCTTACTTCAGGATATTTGGAATTGAGTTGATCCAAAAGAGCAAATTCAAATTCCACAGGATCAAGCTTCTCAAAGACCTTCAGAGCATTGAGCACTCGAGATGGATCCTTACTCTTCAATTCCGCTTTTAGCACATTAGTAGTATTGTGCTCATTTCTTGTGCCTTCTCCTTGAAGTTCTTCCTTTTGCTTCTGGAGCGTTTTTTGAAGAGTGATTTTATATTCGGAAAAGAGTCTATCAGAAAGCCAGACAATCATCGCTGCCAAACCGATGATGAAATAGGAGAAATGGATGAGCTTAAAGAAAACAAGAAGACCTAACCCAATCTGAGCAGCACCAGCAGCCAAAGTCGCAAATTGATTCACAACTCCCTCTATTCTTGACTGTATATCAAACCTTATTTTCACATCGATCGGCAAGAAGAAAAGCTTAAATGCAGGACTCTCTAAAGCATCTTTCAAAGAAGCGGTGAATGCTTTAGCAGACACTGTAAACATGAAGAAGAGCAAAAACTCTTCAGTCTTAATTTCATATCCGTAAAAATGGCCAGAGATAATTGCACCAATAGTGAAAAGCACCAAAATCGCAGGCATTGTGATAAGAGCAACTTTCAATCCAAATCGTCCGATAATTATATCATTAACAAAACTTTGAATCAAAAAACTCATAATCATTACAGTCCCACTGAAGAATGATAAAAAATCTGAAAGCTTTTGTTCTTCAGGAAACATCGTTTCCGTAGCAGTGTAAAAAGTGTAGTCAACGAAAACACTTGCTCCCATCGAAAAAACAAGGAAGAATGAAAGTAGTCGTAGATATTTGTCTTTCAACAAATCAATGAACCCTACTTTCTTCACCTTTTCTTTTTCCTTGGCTTTAGTAATATTATCAAGGTTGTAAAGCCTGATAATCCAAATAGTAAAAAATACTATACCGAAACAAGCCAATACAGATACGAAAAGAAGGTCATAAGTATCATTGAAGAAAGGCAATCTTGTTATTAATGGAATAGAGAAAAAAGCAATGATAGTAGCAGTCAACTGACCTGTATCAATACCTCCAATAATTCTCTTGGATTGTCTTGCATCAAACATCCGCCCAAAAACCCCCCAAAAACCCAATAGTGTTATGGCCGTGATCGGCCCAATCATTACGAATAATGTAAAAGGTAATATTGAAAATTTCCCGTCGACGGTTTTATAATCAATAAATTCAAAAGCGAATCTGGTGGCAGCAATGAAAAAGAATATTAAGAAAATATTAGTTACAACAAGTGTGCTATATCGAATACGCTTCTGTAGCGTTACGAACAAACCAGTGAAGACGATACCTAGAGCTCCAGCAGTAAAAAAGGCTATATCCAGATAAGAATCCCCAAGTGTCTTAAGAAAAAGAGTTTCTGATCCAATTTGATAGGTAGCTAGGAATATTCCCATGAAGAAGCCCTTGCCAAGTAAAAGCCACATCTGCTTTTCTTCGCCTGGTTCACCACCTAAAAATTTCAAAAATGAGTCTAGCACAGTTATGACGGTTTTTCCTACTTAAAATTAGGAAAATTTGGTGGTGCGCCAACATCTAAAAGACTTAACCTAGGTTTATTCTAATAATCGCTACTCATAAATACGCTTTGCCACTTCAAAAGTAGCTTTATGGGCATTGATTATAGTTCCAATTTTTGGGGAGTATCCTCCACCCATACATGCTACAATTGGTATTGATTTTTTTGAGGCAGCATCAAAAACAATCTTATCCCTTTGTTTGCTGCCCTCTTCAGTAAGACTTAGCCTTCCCAACTTATCGGTGGAGAGAACATCTACCCCACTTTGGTAGAAGATAAAGTCAGGATCAAAGGAGTCTAATATCCCAGATAAATACTTTTCTAATAACATTATATATTCTTCATCTAATGTCCCATCATCCAAAGGAACATCTAAGTCCGATTTTTCTTTTTGCAGAGGATAGTTCTTAGCTCCATGCATGCTAAAGGTGAAGACGCGCTCTTCACTCGAAAATATTTGGGCTGTTCCGTTACCTTGATGTACATCTAAGTCCACAACCAGAACCTTATTCACAAAGGATTTAGATAATAGGAGGTTGGCAGCAATCGCAATATCGTTAAGCAAACAAAACCCCTCTCCTCTATCAGTAAATGCATGATGTGTTCCTCCGGCAATATTCATAGCTAGCCCCTCCTTCAGAGCATAGAGAGCACATTGAAATGTGCCACCAGCTATCGTTACTTCTCTTTCGACAAGTTGACGACTGTACGGAAAACCAGATTTTCTTATTTCATCTTTGGATAATGTGCCAAGTGACAATTTTTGCCAATAGACCAAAGAATGAGTGGATAAAATTTGGTCTGCCGATAACGGATCAGGTTCAAAAAAATCATTTTCAGAAGCAATACCTTCAACCAATAGCTGCTGAGGCAGCAACTCATATTTACTCATCGGGAATCGATGATTCTTTGGAAGTGGGTGACAGTAATTTTTTGACCAGGCAATTCTCAAATTAAGAAGTCCTCATCTCTTTTTGTTACTGAGTTTATTTGTACTCTTACCCTTGCGTTTGAACTGGGCATTATATTCGAACATGTAGCCTACTGATACCGATAGCGCGTTGTGTCGGTATTCAAAGTCCTCAATATAGGTTTCAAAATCAAAATCAGGGGATCCATTAAATCCCATATTGGAATGTCCGAAACTATATCTAATATCCAGCATAATTCTGGAATCCACTGCAAGATCAAAATAGGCACCTGCACCCAGCTGCAAAGCATACTGCAGCCTGTTAGGTCTCTCTAAGGCCAAAACACTAAAATCCGTGTTATTACCATCATCCTTGAAAGCCAAGGTATAGTTCAGAATTGGAGGCTCACCTTCTTGCAAAAACTCATTCTCTAAGGTTCCGTTCTGATAAAGCCAATAGCTAAGCTTCGTGCCTCCATTGATGTAAAACAAATATGGAGCACGTCCGAAATTGAATCGCAACAGAAAAGGAACGGATATAAAACCAGAATTACTACTACTTATTGCCTGTAAATCCCCTTCGAAATTCTCCAAATCCCTACCGTATCTCTCAAAATTAATTTCTGTATGAACTGAATACCTATCTGAGGCCTGATAGGTTAAGACTGCCCCAACTTGAAAATTATAATTGGGTTTGACATTGAAAGAATCTGTCTTATAGTTAGTTGCCTGATAATTATGATCAGTACGATGGACACCCACTTTTGGACCAAACCAATATTGCCCCTGAACCAAAAAATGCGCTCCTACAAACAGGAAAATCAGAAGAATTCTTTCCTTCATTCTTCAAAAATGTTGGTTATTATCATTCTAACCTACTTTTCATACGAATATTATTGTGATAGGCGTTTTAGTGTTATTAATCTACAAGCAATGAGAATTGCCAGTTAATATTAGAATAATACAAATTCAGCTATATTTACATTCCAAGATGGAAATGCAGTCCGCCAAAAGGAAGTTTGATCAAAAATGTATTGCTCTCTTCCCATTTTTACGAACGGTAATTTTTCTTATTTGCAGCCTGCTTGGATTTTTCTCCTATAGCCAAGTAAATGCGGTCTACAACCAGTTCTTCATGAACCCTTATCTCTACAACCCGGCTTATGCTGGAGTTGAAGGACATAGTGTAATCTTTGGTTTGTACAAACAACAATGGTCAAACATTAACGGAGGACCAACAATCGCGAATGTCAATTTCCATACTCCTTTAAAGGGCGGAGTAGGTTTTGGAGCTATGGTTTTTAATGAGACTCAGGGACCTCTGAATACTTCTTGGGGTAAAGTGACGTCTAGTTATCTTTTAACAATTGATAAAGAACATTATTTGCGATTTGGCATGTCCATTGGTGGAGGAACTAACTCAGTGAACTTTAGTGAAATAGATGCTCCCACAGATCCAGCATTTCTGAACATTGCTCGAAACAATTCTTTCTTTATTGGGGACTTTGGAGCAACATACCATTTTGGTCATTTCAATGTAGGATTCTCTTTACCCAACTTAGTAACCTATGATGTTTTTACCGTCGAAAGTACTAGTCCCGTAAAAGTCAGCCCCTTAGATAACCTTTTGGCTAAAATGAATTACCGAGGACACATTAATGACAACATTGCTATTGAGCCACATGTCTTATATAGATATAGTGAAATTGGTCCTGATTTATTGGAAGCAGCTGTGATATTTCATATTAATCATATTGTGTGGACAGGAGCTTCTTATAGACAGGATAATAACTTCTTGCTTCATGCAGGATTTAAAATAAAAGAGAGCTTCGCGTTGGGCTATGCTTTCGAATTAGGAAATACAGATGTGTCGTCTGCGCTAGGTCCTTCACATGAGATTCATATAGGTTATCATATTAGTTCTAAAAAAGAACATGCCGAACATGTCTCTTCCTTTATAAAGAGTCATAGATTGAGTGCAGAGCAACGAGCTGAGAAAGCTCAATTAGAAAGGGAAAGAAGGCTAGCTGCCTTAAGAAAATCCAGAGAACCTCAGGCTCCAGAGGAAGATGATGATGAGCTTACCATTGCTCAACCCAAGGCAGAAAAGCCAGTAACAACCCCTGCTGCGGCAGCTAAAGCAACCAGGACCAATGACTTTGGTGAGACTGAAAAGGCGGTGACCATTGAAAAAAGTCTTGCGGATGGTACGGTAGCTCCAATTACAACTTGGGTACCCGCTGATACGCCAGAAGAAAAGTGGGAAGTGGATACGAACGCCGAACACAAAGAACGAACATCACTCGACGGCACCAAAGAAGTCGCAGTGGAATTAATTCGCACTGATGAATACGGTACCCGAGAAAAAGTTGTGAAGTGGCAACCGATCGAGGCACAAGAGCCTGTTCCTTCAATATCTACCTTAACTCCTGAGGAAGCAGAACCTGTAACGCCGCCTGAACCAGAAGAAGAAGAAGAAGAAGTACAAGAAGAAGAAGTACAAGAAGAAGAAGTACAAGAAGAAGAAGTACAAGAAGAAAAAGTAGAAGTAGAAGAAACTTTCACGATAGTAGAGACTCCCACAGAATCCCGAACACCTGAGGAAATTGCCAACCCTGATGTACCAATAGAAGTGAAGAAAGGCAATCACCTCTTGGAATTACCAGGCGGAAATTATGTTGTCGCCGGAGCGTTTGAAGTATTCGATCACGCCGAGGACTTTAGTGATGATTTATTCCAGCAGGGCTTCCACGACACTATCGTTGGGTACGTTAGCGCTAGAGGTTACTATTACGTAGTGATTTTTAGTTCTCAAAACCCTTCAGATGCAGTTAATCAAAGAAATAGGTTTAGAAACTCTCCGGGATTATCCGAGATATGGGTCCTAAAAGTGAATGAATAAGATGAAAGGAGTATTAATACTATGTCTATCAATACTTTTGGTTGGAGTTGCATTTTCACAACCATTCATTAACAGCGTTGATCCAATTAGTGCTGGTTTCGACGAGACTGTTTCAATTTCAGGTTCAGGGTTTTCAAATACAACATCTGAAAATATCATTTTTCTAGGCTCTGGTAGAGTCACAGAGATAGTTAGTGCTTCGAACAACCTTCTTGTAGTGAAAGTCCCAGCCAATGCGACCTCTGGCGCAATTACCGTCACCAATATTTCAAACAATCTCTCCTCTCAGTTTCAAACTAATTTTATCTATCAATATGGGTCGACCAACTCCTTTTCAACTGAAAGGTTTAGAGTTCAAGACGATATTGCAACTAACGAATTCCAAACTTACGATATATGTTCTTGCGACTTCAACCTCGATGGTCTCAACGACCTAGTAGTCACAAATAACGAAGCACCTGTCGATAGTGATGAAAGAACAGAACTATTACTTTACCTCAATACTAGCACACTAAGCTCAACGTCTTTTGCAACACCAACAAGATTAGGAGATAGACCCACTATCAAAGTGGTATGCGGGGATTTGAATGGTGATGGCGCTCCTGATATTATCGCAACGGAAGGGGCCAATCAGAACAATGAAGTTTTTATTTTCCAAAATTCTGGAGCAGGTGTATTCTCCACAAGTCCCGATCTCATATTACAATTACCTCGAGATGAAGCAGGAAATTTAAGGAGCCCCGAAACACTAGAAATAGCTGACCTTGATGGTGACGGATTCCTGGATATAGTGGTAGGCAATACAAGTAATAATGAAATAGATCTTTTTCGAAACTTAACTAATACTGGTGGCAACATCTCATTTTCCACTGATGTCAGTAATGTTTTTCAGATCACAATTCCCGGTACAAATAGAGAAGTTCGAGGATTGGCCCTTGCTGATTTAAATGGAGACAATACACCTGAAATCATTGTCTCAGAACTATCAGATACCCAAATTTTTGTATTGAGAAACACAAGTAGAAGTGGCCTATTTAGCTTTGACAGTCCAACTACAATTTCTTCGCCAAATGCCCAATTCAGA
>CAZZHO010000143.1:0-11889 GCA_964653795.1 uncultured Roseivirgaceae bacterium
TCATTAAAGAGTACCACATTGCTGCATGGGGTAATGGTATTGAGCCTTATAACAATATAAGAAGGACAGGTATGCCTCTAAATGCAGCGCCTTTGGAAGATCCACTTCTTTTTCAAACTGCCGTATTTGCTTGGTCAGCTATTTACCCTCAGGAACATGTGAACTTGAACAGAAATGCTGTACAAAAAGCAGTTACAGATAAAGTATTCTGGGACAACACTCCTGCTGACGCAGTTAGATAAAATTGAGAGTTATGAAATTTTTGAAAAATATAAGTTTAGTGGCCTTGGTATCCTTAGTAGTGATATCATGTGCTGATGAGGACTTGAGTCCTATCGTAACGTTCGATAACGTTGGTAAAGGTGGATACCCTAGACTAGTGCAACTAGAGCAAGGTGAGTATGATCTACAGGATCCTGATAACTCCGCTTTTGTCTATACTGTTGAATTCGTGACCATTGATAAAGGTGCTAATGTTGATAGTTATTCTCTATTCGTAAACTTAAACGGAGGGGATTACACGCAGCATTTGACTTTTGGTCAATCTGATTTTACAGATTCAGAAAGAGGATTCAGATCTATTCGAGTATCTCTTGATTTCCCTTCAGTTGCTTCGACATTAGGAGTCTCTCCTGCTAGTCTGGTATCTGGAGATCAAATTACACTTGATACTAGAGTGACCTTGTCGGATGGGATTACTTATACATTTGATAATACAGCTGCCACTGTGAATGGCGCAGCTTTTGCAGGTTTTTTCAGACCTGTTATAAATGTGACGTGTCCCCTACCAGATGATGTATTTGTCGGAGACTATACCGCAACCTACAGCGACTATGCCGGTGGCTTTGGAGATTTCTTTAACCTTGGCGGTAACTCTGGCACATTGACTTTGTCATTAGTTCCTGGTTCTACCACAAATAGAACAATCAATTTTGATTATAATGCTTTTGGATTCGTTCAAAACTGGCCAATCAACTTCGGTTGTGATCAGGTAACTGCATCAGATTATTCCCTGGGTGCCAGTTGTGCTGGCGGGGATATAACAGCTCGTGACGCAGGTGGTTCATTTGATATCCTGAATGACAATGAATTTACTTTTAGTATCGAAGAAACACAGGATGGTGGTTGTGGATTCGGTACTGGAGGAATCATCCAAGTAACAATGACCAAGATCTAATAACCACTATTTTCTTAAATATTGCTAAAGGCCTGGATTAATCCGGGCCTATTTCGTTTATCTAGAGTCATGAAAATAAGTCATACTCACAGATGAAAAACCAAAGAAATTCACTCTTTACCGCCCATCAAATACCCCTATTCAAAGGCCAGTTCTTTTTTACTATTTCTAAGAATTTCTTCGTTGTAGACTTGCATAAAATATAAAATAAAAAAGCACTTCCTGCTTTTGACAGAAAGTGTTCTTAAGATAAACTAAGTAGTATAATCCTATAAAGGCTGTTCCCAGAGGGGACAGCTTTTATTTTTTATAAACGGAAGAAAAGGAATTTCTATTAATTGTGGAAATCTAATCGACCATTAAATCCAAATAACAGTTAAACGATCACAGAATCTAACCTCTTTGTCTGCTTGAGGTACTTTCTTGGACTAAGGTCGGCAAAGTATTTAAAGTCCTTAATTAAATGGCTCTGATCATAGTAACCACTTTTGAAAGTGAGCTCAGTGAGTGAAAGATCGCTGTATTTGTTGTAGTTCGATAGGAAGAAATTGAGCTTCTCAATCTTACATACTTCCTTTGGACTTAAACCTATCATCTGGCTGAACTTCTCCTCTAAAGTGGACTTGCAAATTCCCAGCTGATCATTCAGCTCTTTCACCTTTATTTTCCCCCTGGAGCTCTTTATCAACTCTAAACTACTGTCTACAATACCAATACTCGAAGGTGCCTTCAAATGCTTATTTAAGGATTCCGCAAGAGCCTTTATATTGCCAAAACACCAATGGTCACTTGAGTCAACCAAGAGCTCTTCTAATGGCCATAGAATCTTTCTCTCTCCCTCATCAATTTTCGAACAGAATGAAAAGCCAACAGAAGAGTCTATTTGAAGAAGAATAAAGGTCACATCTTCGTCACTCCTAAGGCACATAGCACGTGGCCTCACTAATCCAAAGTATCCTTTACCACTGTATAAATTACTCTTCCTATTTGTCCCTACTAGCTCCCTGGTTAGAGATCCCTTTAAGACCAAGAATACTTCACAGGAATTGCTTGGCAGATAGTAAAGCCCCTCTCTCGCTTCCTCCGCGTTTAGTTGTATCTCCCAGGCCTGACGAATTAGTTTAGTTTCCGTTGTGATATTAAGTTGGGTTCTGAGCATGGTTTGTCTCTTTCAGAAAGAGACTGCCAGAGGCACAGCGACACTTAGTATTTTCCAGCGCAGCTGGTTAACGATTTACCTGGATTATGTTAAGGTTCTAATTGTTTACTGGAGACAAAAAATGTTAACCTAATTAAAAGGCCAGAATCGCAGATCCTGAGTGATTAGAACTCTTTTTCCAATTACTAGGAGAAACACCATGAATACGCTTAAACGCCTTATAAAAGGAGACTTTATTAGCAAAACCTGACTCCATACCGATGGCATCAATTGTATAATGATCAAATTCAGGGTCCAATATGAGCTTTTCAGCATAAGAAACCCTGAAGCGGTTTAGGTACGAGTTAAAATTCTCTCCTGTAACTTCATTAATACATCTGGAGATTTGCTTCTCTCCCATCTTCAAATTCTCCGCTAAATCAGAAACTTTAAGATTGGTATTAAGGAAGAGCTCAGCTGACTGAACCAGCTCTGATATTTCATCCAACATACCTTTCAGTTCCTTATCACCTTCATTGGCAGCTTTAGGATCGTTTTTCAAAGGAATAGATTGATTGAAAATTGTGGATGTACTTAAAGCTAAAAAGGCCAGATAGTTCACTGAGACAGCCATTCCGCTGAAAAGTAAAATATTGAAGAAGTCAAATTCACTTTGAAATCGAACGGTAATAAAACATATCGTTAACACCCATTGCAACACAAAAAATGCTCCAATCGAAATCATTGGTTTCGTCAGTCGATCTCGGAATGAAAGAAAATACAAGAAGTACATCATCTGATGAGACATCTTCCCAATCAGGGTCGGACGTCCATAGAAGGACTTGACTTCTCCAAAGTGTTGCAGATTAAAGACATTGAATGAAATAATCACAACCAAAAGAATACCAAAAGGCAGATAGTGCAACCACTCTCTCTTTAACTCCCACTTACCAATTCGATGGCATACTCCTAATAAAACGGGACCCATTAGCAATTCCATGGGTCGCAGAAGTTCGGCAAACAGTCTGTTTTCCTCAAAGAAACCTACCCAATAACCCAAGTACTTTAAAAGAAGCATGCAATAGACAAATACTCCAAAGCCCAGAAATTTCTCTTTTTTCTGAAACCAGAGTAGAAAAGAAAGCATCACTCCATTGAATATCCCAATGGACAATATAGCTGTACCAAGTAGCATCGAGCGGTTTTTTGGTTTTTTTGGTTGCCTACTAGGAAATATGCTATTTCTCCTAGTTTACTTCTAAAAGGATATAGAGAGATAAAACCCTTACCACTCTAATTGCGGAATAGACGAATTCTAGTAAAGATTTTAGATATGTTCTATTTCTTTACTCACTTATAAAGCATTGAAAAGCAGAAAATGGACATAGAGGCGTTCAAAAAGCACGGATACGAACTTATTGATTGGATTGCAGACTACTATACAACCATTGAGTCAAGACCAGTAAAATCTAGTGTCGCTCCAAAGGATATCTTAAATCAAATTCCCTCCTCTCCTCCGCAGGAAACGGAGACTTTCGAATCTATAATGAAGGATGTCAATGAAAAGATCATGCCCGGCATCACACATTGGCAGCATCCAAATTTTCACGCCTACTTTCCAGGCAATAGCAGTTTCCCGTCTTTATTGGGAGAGATGATAACGTCAACTCTTGGAGCCCAGTGCATGATTTGGGAGACCTCCCCTGCAGCTGCTGAATTGGAAGAGGCAGTCATGAATTGGCTGAAAGAAATGATGGACTTACCCGATAAGTGGCATGGAGTTATTCAGGATACCGCAAGCACCGCCACTTTGGTCGCTCTTATTTCTGCAAGAGAAAGACAGACCAATTTTCAGGTAAATGAGAAAGGGTTCGAAGACAAAAAGCTACGGATTTATTGTTCCAAGGAAATACATAGCAGTATTGATAAAGCAGTGAAAATAGCTGGATTCGGAAGAGCTAATTTGGTGAAAATCCCTGTTGATAAAAAAATGGCCATGATCCCTTCGGCACTCAAAACAGCGATCGAAAAGGACTTAGAAGAAGGAAATATCCCGTGCGCAGTAGTCGCTGGATCCGGTACTACTGGAACCTTGGCTTTTGACCCACTTGAAGACATTGGCAAAATATGTTCAGAATTCGGGCTGTGGTTTCATGTAGATGCAGCCTATGCCGGCACTTCCAGAGTATTAGAAGAACAACGGCATCTGACCGCAGGAGTTGAGTTAGCTGATAGCTACGTTTTTAATCCTCACAAATGGATGTTCACAAACTTTGATTGCACGGCTTACTACGTAAAGGACAAAGAGGTTTTGATCAGGTCCTTTGAGATTCTACCTGAATATTTAAAAACAAAGACCCAGGGTCTCGTAAATGACTACAGAGATTGGGGAATTCAGCTTGGACGAAGATTTAGAGCCCTCAAGTTATGGTTTGTTATCAGGAGTTTTGGAGTTGAAGGTCTCAAATCCAGAATCAGCAATCACATAGCTTATGCCAAGTGGCTAGAAAGTAAAATTGCAGCCGATCCACAATTCGAATTGCTCGCACCTTGTGAACTGAACATGGTAGTATTCCGGTATACCAATCCTGATTTAAGTGAAGAAGATCTAAATAGACTTAATGAAAGCATACTAACCAGTATCAATAAATCTGGCGAAGCCTATATCACACACACAAAGGTTAATAGCAAGTATGTCATCAGAATCGTAACAGGTCAGACTTACTTGGAGAAGAGGCATGTGGAAAAAGTGTGGAGCCTGGTAGAACTCCACACACAAAAAGTACTTGATCAAATATCGGCTATGTAATTCCTGTAATGGACGCGAGCTATGATGTCATTCTTAGTTGGGTCTTTCTCCCATTGAGTGAGCCCATTGAAGAATGCCCGCACTTCAAAGAAGTAGATTTTATTGTTCTGAATTTTATAATGGCTAAAGTCAGGCTTTTTCAATACATCATAAACAAGAGAGATAGCACACCAGCCGTCGAACGCCGGCCAATATTTATCTGGATAGGACAGAAACTTATTTAGGTTTTCTTTTGAGCTAAAACGAAGTTCCACTCCCCTAAAAAGAGTTTTAAATTCTTCGTGGCCTTTTTCCAGAGAAGAGAAGTAACTAACCAAGTCGTAGCCATCGAATCCAACTTCTCCTTCGGAAAAGAGATCCCGCTGATTTGCCCCTTCAGCTACTAAAATGTTAGTAGCCAAAAGAAAGAACATCACTAAAATCTTTTGCATCATATAACTGGTTTTAAGGTTTGATACCAATTCAACAGGAGTGTGGCACTCTTAGGTCCATGAAAAACCTCCTTTGTCATACTTAGACATAGTAGCCAATTGCATTAACTTATTCCCCTTGAATACGTAACCATCCTCTGGATTGGAAAAAGAAAAGGTTTCACCGACAGTCAGAAAGATCATCCATGTAGATATGGATGCCTTTTATGCCTCAGTCGAGCAATTGGACAATCCTGCTCTCAAAGGGAAGCCAGTAGCTGTCGGAGGAGATGCAGATCGAGGTGTAGTAGCCGCCGCTAGCTATGAGGCAAGAAAATTCGGCGTGAAATCCGCAATGCCCTCTGCAATAGCTAAAAAGAACTGCCCTGAACTAATCTTCGTTCGCCCTAGGTTTGATCGATACAAAGCCATAAGTCAGCAGATTAGAGCAGTATTTTTCGAATATACGGATGCCGTGGAGCCCCTCTCCTTAGATGAGGCCTTTCTGGATGTCACTTATACTCCACAGCAGCTGAACTCGGCTACATTAATTGCAAAGGAGATTAAGAAGAAAATTAAGGATACTACTAACCTCACAGCGTCTGCGGGTATATCGTTTAATAAGTTCCTTGCCAAAACGGCCTCAGATATCAAAAAGCCGGATGGTCTATATGCGATATTACCTGATGCTGCAGATGAGTTTACAGCTAAACTACCGATTCACAAATTCTTCGGAATCGGCAAAAAAACAGCTGAGAAAATGAAATTAGCTGGGGTATTCAGAGGTGAAGACCTGAGAAAATACAGCTTAGAAGAATTGACAAGAAGATTTGGTAAGTCTGGTTCTTACTATTACAATATCTGCAGAGGAGTAGATCACAGACCCGTACAAGCCAACAGGGAAAGGAAATCAGTAAGTGTTGAAAACACCTACAGTTCCAATTTCATGAGGATTGAGGAAGTGCACAATGCCCTCGATAAACTTTGTGACTCACTATTTAGGAGATATAGTAAGGATAAAATAGGCAAGACACTAACAGTCAAAATCAAATACGGTGATTTCAAGCAGATCACGAGGAGTAAAACGTTAGAAGATGGAATAACTGACCCACGAAAGGTGCGAGAGATATACCAAAAAGAGATTTCGGAAGAGTTCCTAAAAGAAGAAGGTATCAGGTTGTTAGGGTTAGGTATCTCTAATTTCAAGGAAACAAGTGCTGAACCTCAGCAACTCACCATCTCTTTTTGAATTTAATGTACCGATCGGTATATTTGTTCCATGAGAGATCCGGAAAAGACTAGAAACCTTATTGTCAACAAGGCGATTTCTATTTTCAACACGAAAGGATATAGGGCTACTTCACTCTCGGACATAACCAAAGCGACCGGTCTTACAAAGGGTGCTATTTACGGCCACTTCAAGAGTAAGGACGATGTTGCCGAATCGAGTTTCATCTACGCCATACAGAAAATAATGGGGCAGTTGAGATCCGTAATTTCCGGGTCTCCGGACGCACCTGGAAAGCTTAAGGCCATATTAGAGTATTATGCCAATTATATCCAAAAACCGCCAATAGAGGGCGGGTGTCCAGTGATTAACACTTCGGTAGAAGCAGACGATGATCATCCCAAACTGCGGGCTCAGGTGATAAGATTCATTGGCATATTTAAGGACTCTCTAAAAAAAATCATGTACAGAGGAATAAAAGAAGGCCAGATCAAAGCAGAAACCAATATTGAGGAATTTGCCATGCTCTACTATGCGGCTTTAGAGGGAGCCATCCTACAGTCACGGATTGAAGGTGATGTAGATACGTATGGAATAGTGATGAGAAGGCTTTTCAAAGACATAGACGAGATTACCGCATAATTTTTTTATAAGAATAAATACCGATTGGTATATGAAGACAAAAATAAATCCCACCACATTCATCGACGTAGGCAACATTGACAAGTCAAGACCAGCCAATCGTCCTCCAAAAAACAATTGGAAAGTAGAATTACTAAAAAAAGGAGTCCAGGTATTACAGCATGTGTCTCCAAAAACTGCTTCTGAGATCGTTTGGAGCCAATTCACATACCCTGGCAAGGTTGCTTTTACGGAGAAACAACAAAAGTTGATTGAGAAGGCAGAAAAAAGTAGCATGTCCTATCTAGGACATGATATTGTTACATACAGATGGGGAACCAACGGCCCCAAAGTACTATTGAGTCACGGTTGGAGGTCAAAGATTGCTGATTTCAGAGCCTTAATAGAAACACTAATAGATGCTGGATATGTCGTGGAAGGCCTTGACTGGAAAGCACATGGGAACTCCGGAGGAAGCAAAACCGCCCTACCTGAGATGAGAGACATTTTGAAGAACTACTATGTCCAACATGCTCCATTCCATGCTGTGGTCGGATACTCAATTGGTGGGTTGGCAGCTGGCATTACGCTTTCAGAAGTCTCCAAGGATTTGCTTCCAAAGAAAATGTTCTTAATCGCGGCACCGCCTTTTATTCGATACTTCTTTCAGGAAATAATAAGCGACCTGGGTTTCTCACATCGCGTATATGAAGAAATGTGCGACTTAGTCGATAAGAATTACCATCAGCATATTGACTACTTCGACATTCGAACAAAAGCGGATCATTTCAAGGAATCTGATTTGCACCTGATCTATGACGAAACCGATGAGACCATACCATTCAAAAGAGGCTTGGAAATGCAAGAAACCTTTCCCTACGCGAAATTTGTCCACACGAAAGGGCTGGGACATTACAAAATAATATCCCATCAGGAAATATTGAGCTATCTGAAAACCAATTTACTTGCTGAGGTAGACAGCCATTGCTAGGCTACCTCAGTCCTTTACCCTATTAAAAGCCATCGCTTTCAGAATATAATTTGGAACTGGCTTACCAAGCTCTCTTTTCCTTAAGTCAAGGTACCAGCCAATTTTTTTGATGATAGGAATCTTGTGTGTCTCCACAAACTCGATCAAAGCACCATCAGGATCTTCGATATAGCTAAAATGACCAGCAGCCTCACCCATATCAAAAGAGGCGTCAAGATTGGCGAAGCTATCAACGGTAAATGGATGACCCGCTTCTTTACATTTCTGCTTCAAGGCATCCATACCCACTATATCAAAACATAGATGTATAAACCCGAGATCGCCCCAGAATCGACCTTCGAAGATCTTTTTAGGTTCATGCCCTACCACACGGACTAATTCTATTTCGGAGGGACCAAATAGTTTACTAAATCCTCCACCCTTCTCTTCTTTATGGGTAAGGATTACCCTTTGCACTTTCCTGTCACCACCCGGTAAGTTCTTAAGGTCTTCATAGACCTCTTCGCCTTCATAAAGCACTTTGTCATAACCGAGAATATTGGTGTAGAAGTCTTTGGACTTTTCTATATCCGAGACGCCTATAATGGCTCCAAAGGTTCCACCAGTTTCTTTGCCTTCATTTTTGAACCAGACATCATTTTCTACCACATCGAAAATGTTACCATATGGATCCTTCACAAAAAAGTGTGAGTTTCCTCTACCATCTGTCTGTGGCTCTGAGAGAAGTTCAGCTCCCAGCCCTTTTAATTTCTCATAGGCAGCTGATGCGTTCTTACATTTTATCTTCGCGACGAAAAGCCCCAAGTCCCCTAAAAGAGGTTCTTTTTCCGGCGCTACCGGTGTTCTAGAAGTATACTGCCATATTTCAAAACCACCACCACCTTGGAGGTTGATAGCCAATGCAGCATGTCGACTTCTTGGTTCACCTCCCGTGTAGGGCAACATCAATTTCGCTTCTGCAGCTTCCTCAAATACCTGGATATCTACTCCAAAGTTCTTTCTATACCACTTAAATGCTTCTGGCATGTTGGAAACACCTATGCCCATTTGCTGGATGCCACAAATAATGTAATCGCTCATTTCTGATTTTTCAAAATTCAAATATAGACAGCTGAGAGTGTTCTAGATGACAATTAGAATCAATAAGCAGTAAGCAAACAACTAAAACCAATGGATGCGCCTTTCTAAGACTATATTTGAGGTAGTTAAATTCGACTGTTGTATGTATCAATTCACCCTATACACTCACTCCTGGATTCGATGGATCGTATTCATTCTTGCCTTATTGGTGGTGGTAAAGTCTTTAATCGGATTATTCTCTGATAACCAGAGCTACAAGAAACTAGATAATATTCTAGCAGCTTCTTTTGTGGGCACTATGCATTTGCAATTACTGATTGGCTTAATCCTTTATTTCTTCCTAAGCCCTTTGACAAGCCTCGCCATGAAGGACATGGGCTCAGCCATGAGAGATAGCGAATTAAGATTTTGGGCAGTGGAACATATTACTGTCATGATTTTCGCCGTGATTTTCGCTCAAGTTGGAAGGAGTATATCAAAGAAAAGCAGTGATACTTCCGTAAAATTTAGATTTCAATCGATCTTCTTCGGAGCAGCTCTTCTCTTGATGATCATTGGCATTCCATGGGCTGAGGTAGGTCGAATGTTTAGAATCTAATTGAAGAAGCTTGTTGCTTTAACAGGTGCTGGCATCAGTGCGGAAAGTGGTCTCAAGACGTTTCGAGATGCCGAAGGACTTTGGGAAGGTCATGATGTCACTGATGTAGCATCTCCTGAAGGCTGGGATAAGAATAGAGCCCTAGTGCTAGACTTCTATAATCAAAGAAGAAAACAAGCACTAACAGCGAAACCAAATCCAGGCCATATAGCATTAGTGGATCTTGAAAAGCACTTTGACGTTACTATCGTCACACAAAATGTCGACAATCTGCACGAGAAAGCAGGCTCTTCGAAGGTGATGCACCTACATGGTCAACTGTTTCAATCGAGAAGTACATTGGATCCCTCTTTGGTTTATGAGATGGATGGATGGGAACTAAATGAGGGAGACAAATGTGAGAAGGGCAGTCAACTAAGACCTAACATTGTATGGTTTGGCGAAATGGTACCAATGATGGATCAAGCCATACAGGAAGCTCAAAACGCTGATATCTTCATGGTAGTTGGCACATCACTTCTGGTTTACCCTGCCGCTGGTTTAGTAAACTACACAAAAGCAGGGGTGCCGATATTCGTAATAGACCCCAACAAACCAGAGTTAAACATAGAAGGTGTAACTTACTACGAAGAACCCGCCTCCACTGGAACGCCTAAATGCGCATCATATCTCATTGAAACGGAAACTTAGCATCACATGGAAGCTCACCACAACTTGATTGAGAAATTCTATTCTTCTTTTCAAGATCACAACTCAGCCGGAATGATTGAGTGTTATCACGACAAGGTATCATTTCATGATCCTGGCTTTGGCGAGCTAGAAGGTATTGAAAGAGTTGGAGGTATGTGGTCTATGCTCTTAGAAAGAGCTCAAGGTAATCTTATCATTCATTACGATAGTGTCATGGCCGATGAGGTTAGTGGTTATTGCCATTGGGAGGCCCATTATCCCTTTTCTAAAACCGGGCGGAAGGTGCATAATAAAATTCAAGCCACCTTCAGGTTTGAAGACGGTAAAATAATTGAGCATCACGATCACTTCAACATCTGGAAGTGGAGTCATATGGCATTGGGCGTGCAGGGATTGTTGTTGGGATGGACCCCATTCATGCAGGGAAAAATACAAGAAATGGCCGTTGGTCAACTTGATAAATACCTGGTGAAAAAGAATTCATGAAGCTATTTGTTGATGTTATTGGTTGGATTGGCTCTGTGGAAGTCATACTAGCCTACGCGCTGATCAGTTCGGAAAAAGTTGACAGCAAGTCTAAACTGTATCAGTTCTTAAATCTGACTGGCGCTGTTTTCCTAATAGTCAACACCATTTATTATGGTGCTTACCCTTCAACAGCCATCAACATTGTATGGGTAGTAATAGCTATAGTTGCCCTTTGGCGTATATTTTTCTCCAATAGCAAATGAGCCATCTCAATTTTTGTTTTCCAGAGTGGCAAGGGTATGCAGAATCTAACTCCGTGTACTTTGGTACATTGGCTATGCAGAAAATGCTCGGCAGCCAACACCACTTTGATTTGGTGGAGGTCCCTGAAAATGAGCAATTGATACTGAAGAATGACATTATGGGGTATGAAGCTAACTTGAGACAGCTAAAAGCAACCTCTCAGTTGCTACTTACAGAAAAGCCTTCTTCGACTTTCATGCTCGGTGGCACTTGTGCTTCTGAAATAGCACCTGTATCCTATTTAAATAAGCTTTATGATGGTGATTTAGCTATTGTTTGGTTTGATGCTCACGGCGATCTCAACACTCCCAAGTCCTCTCCAAGTAAACACTTCCATGGCATGCCCCTGAGGGCTCTATTGGGCGAATCAGACCAA
>CAZZHO010000144.1:0-1059 GCA_964653795.1 uncultured Roseivirgaceae bacterium
CAGGATTTCTTTCCTTCTCTAGCCAGCCAAGCGTTAAGTCGGTAATAATATCTGTTACATAGCCCGTAATCGTAGTATCACCATCGTTGGTAATAAATCTTGGATTGATATAGTTACCCTGTCCTGGCAGGATCATGAATTCATCTACTCCCTTGGGGTTATTGCCAAAGTGTAGCTTACCAAACATGGCTGTTTCATACCCATTATCTTGAAAAATTTGAGGGAAGGTGATTTGTGTGGTGTCAAAAGGCATTCGGTTATCAATCTTACCATTGATATGGTTGTGTTTGCCTGTAAGGATTGTAGCCCTCGAAGGAGCACAGATAGAATTAGTGACACAAGCATTGGTAAATTTCATTCCTTCATCGGCGATTCGATCAATATTGGGTGTCTCAATAAGGCGGTTGCTGTAAGTGCTTATCGCCTGATACGCATGATCGTCTGACATGATGAACAAGATATTAGGTGGTGCCTTCTGGTCATCCTGATTTGGTACTTGGCAACCAACCATGGCAAGAAAGAAAGTAAATATGGCAAAAGGAGGAATGGAAAGTGTTTTTAGGTATGGCTTCATGTTTGGAGCATGTTATGCTGCACCTAAGTTATTAAAGTGAATGGAAGCTGAACTACTTAAAGTGCGACTTCCGACAGCTATTTCGAAAAAAAATCAAAGAAATTTCACTTGCAATTTTGTCAAAAACCGGCAGGTCTGGTATTGGGTATTTAGGATATTCTTAATATCAAAAGCAAACAATATAATTATTTAATTATTTCCCTATTTCACCTCATTTTATACGGTTTAAAGGCGTTTTTACAGTTTTTTCATTGTTGTTGTCGAAGGGTAAATTACAGCAAGGTTGTATTGAAAAACCTAAATCACGAACCAAGAAAGAATGCGCTTATGAAAACCTCAAGACGTCAATTGTTAAGAAACGGAATGCTAACAATGGGAGGCCTCACATTAGTCCCTCATTTAAGTCTTTCTGAGTCATGGAGAGCTCCTGTGAAGTTGGGCAAAAATGGTAATGCCCTTTACAGTCCTTTCTTCGAAGAATATGT
>CAZZHO010000144.1:1159-7311 GCA_964653795.1 uncultured Roseivirgaceae bacterium
AATCCTACCGGAAGCATTACGGATGGAGCTAAGCTTAAGGACTTCTGTAAAAAGGTATCTAAGAAAGTGCCTGTATTCATAGATGAGGCTTACATGGAATTCCTTCCTGAGGAGGAGCAAATGAGTATGGTTTCTCTTGTGGCTGAAGGGTATGATGTGATTATCGCCAGGACCTTTTCTAAGATTCATGGTATGGCGGGCTTAAGAGTGGGTTATGGTATTGCCAAGGAATCTACATTGGAGCAAATACAAAGCATTACCCGAGGAGGAATGGGTATTTCATATCCCTCAGTGATGGCTGCCTTGGCCAGTATGGATGATGTGGATTTTCATAAGAAGTCAAGAGACAAGAATACGGCAGCAAGAGAATATGTCTTTGCTGAATTGAAGAAGCGAGGGTTTGACTATGTGCCTTCTGTGACAAGTTTTGTCTTGTTTCCTATAGAAATGGAAGGAAAGGCCTTTTTGAAGAAAATGACAGATCAAAGAGTAGGTGTAAGAGCTTTTAAGATTTATGATGAGGACTGGTGTCGTGTAAGTATGGGCACCATGGAGGAGGTGAAAATTTTCGTGAGTGCTTTAGATACTGTTCTAAGCTAAGGCATTGGAAAGAACCATAAGTTTACTGTTGATTATAGGGCTGGGCTTGATCTTAAAGACAAAGATCAAGTCCCAGGATCACCTCAAGGGTCTGAAGGTACTTATCCTATCAGTGGCATTACCTGCTACCATTTTTGCGGCCTTACTCAATGTAAAAGCTGATGCTGGTTTATTACTGCTTCCTGTTTTGGGGCTGCTGATCAATGTGGTTTTGCTTATTTCTTTTCATTTCTCCTTGAAAGGTATCAGTAGCATTACCAATGACAGGAGGAGAACGCTCCTGATGTTGATGCCTTCTTTGGCACCTGGTTTATCATGTTTTCCTTTTATAGCAGAGTATCTTGGCTCAGAGGCCCTGGCCATGGCGGCATTGGCTGATGTGGGAAATAAAGTATTTGTTCTGATTATACTCTACTTGGTGGCCATGAATTGGTATTACAGAAGACCAGAGGTGGAATCCAATGCCAAAGAGAGCAGACTGAAAGAGTTGGTTTTATCCCTGATTAAAGAGCCTATCAATATTGTGATTGTGGTAGCGTTAGTCCTGCTGGCTTTTGGGATCAATATGGAAGCTTTGCCAGGAACAGTTTCTTCTTTGATACTGCGGTTGAGTACCATCATGGCGCCATTGGTGTTGTTGTTTATTGGAATGGCCGTGAAAATTCGAAAAAATGATTTCGGTCTTATTTTAAGAATGTTGTCACTTCGGGCCGGAATAGCTTTTCTTCTTAGTTCCGTTCTGATCATGGTGATACCCGATCTCAGCTCAGTTATGATCTTATTGATGTTGGTATTTGCACAAAGCTCAGCTAGTTTCTGGCCATTTGCACACATTAGTCTGGTGAATGAGCTGGAGAAAGAGCAAAGTAGTAAGACATTTGACAATGATCTGGCGCTATCGATATTGGCGCTATCACTACCCTTTTCAACGTTTGTTATTCTGGGAGTTTTATCATTTCCGGTGATTGCCGCTTCGGCTATTTATCCAGCATTGATTGGTGGGTCTTTGGTTTTGCTTTTCACGGTCAAACCGATTTTCCAATTGATCAGAAGCGCTAAGTCCGTAAGAGATGGAGGAGTCTCTCAAGGTGCACCTTCTTCGGTTGGCTAAGATCCTAGTTGCTTCAGTGCTTCAGAAATTTCAGAATCTCTTTCCCTTGCCTGGATAACGACTGGTGCTGCAGCACGCTCTTGACAATTGGTCAGTGGACATCTTTCGCAAGTTGTATGGACGGTTCGCCTTCTTAGTTTTTCGTCTTTCAGGAAGTTGAAACTAGCTCGCAATTCTGGTGTGATCAGCATACCAATAGTGACGCTCATGGCTTTTTGATCGATGTTGTTTCCGGGTTTAGCCATGGTAATGCACAAATATCTGTTTTCGTGCTCCACGTATTCTGATATCTGTCCGTCTACCACCACGCCATCTTTGAGTTGCTCTATAGCGGTGACAGATACCCATCTTTGACAAAAGTGTTCGTTCAGGCGATTGCTGTAAGGGTTGTGAATTCTGGATAGATGCAACTCCTTGGTCATTTGATATTGCATCTTCTGGTCTTGCTGTAGCTTAATAAAGAAAAGATCATGGGCATTGAAAGCATGCGGTAGGATATTGGTCATTCTCTGCAAGAGCATTTCCGGGCTCGTCTTGAACTTGTCTAACAGGTTTCTGAATAAATCGGGCTTCCAATCTGTCCTTAGTGCGATTTTTTTGATCTCTTCTATTAGTTTCTCTTCAGGGATAAGACAGGATATAGCAAAGTAGGAGGCCTGAAAATTAGCCAGTAGCTTTTCGAAAGATACCCCTCTGTTTAGTACTGTCTCATAAGGTCTTTCTGTCAATCCCATCCAATGAAATCCTATTTCCTTCAGTAATTGAAATAGGATTTGGGGTTCTGTAAGGTTGGAATTGATGAACAGCGTATTGCTGGAGGTGTCGAAGTAGGACCTGGTACTTGATAGGGTGGGATTTTTGGCTAATTGCTCATAATTGATTTCGATATTAAGTTTTGCTAATTGGTCCTCAAGAGCATTTCGGCTAAGCTTATTGCTCTTTAGGAATTGGGATGCCTTTTCCTCTATTTCAGGAAAGTAGTTGTTGTTAATGTCCTGGTAAGATCTAAGCGCTACCCTATAAAAATCCTCTTGACCAATCTGATAGCTACGCACCATCTTTAAGATGGTATTGATAAAGGCATTGGTCTTACTTGGTGTGTTGGTGAAAACATCCAAAACCTTCTCTATGCTAATGCCAAATTTTTCATTAGGGAAGAGCTTGAAGAAGTCGGATGAAATAAAATCGATGATGGGCTGGATCTTTTTATCTGATTTTGTGGAGACCATTTCATCATAGGAAATCCCAAAACTCTTGGCAATGAGCTCCACTTTTTCGGGCTTAGGATACTTCTTACCCTTCTCTATATCATTTAGATAGGAGGTAGAAAGGCCTGTTTCCTTCGCTAGCTCAGCATATGATTTTCCTTTTTCCAGCCTTAGATACCGCAGTTTGAAACCAAAAATGAGACGGAGACGGGTGCTGTTATCGATCATATTGCAAAAATACTCTCTTTGTTGAAAAATATTTATGAGCGGAATATCCGCTAAAAGAGAATAAATTATATATTTGGAGAAATTACACAAATATGATCACGATTCCAGACCATCTCTTAAGTGCTTATCCGGACGTATACACGGAAGAGGCTCGTGGCGCGCTAGCGGCTTTGGCATCCTTGGATGTTGAACAGAAAGCCCTGATGACCAAGAGAAATGATCGTCGCAGGAGGCGACATGAGACAAATGATCACCTTACTTTTTTAAACCCTGAGGAGATCATTGCAGGCACTGACTTAAAAGTAGCAGATGCGAGAAGTGGCAATTTTGAAGGTTCAGTCATTCCGCAAGACCTTCAGAGACAGTGGATACAAGGAACGGGTCCTGCCACAAAACCATTCAGTTCCATTGAGAAAAGCCTTAGAAATGTGGCCTATGCTCTGCTTTCGGGTGCCGATGGGTGGATGTTTGATGGAGAAGATGCGCTAGGGCAGGTAGAGACTATGTCCCTGGACAATATCAGGAACCTGAAGATTGCCATTAGGAGAGATCCTCAATTTCTAGAAGTAGCTGAAGCAGTTTCTGTGGAAATGAATAAGTGGTCTCAAGGATTCTTTGGTAAAAAAATAGTTGAGGATTGGAAGGAGCAGCTGGATTTCACAACCGTCATTTACCGAGCTAGGGGATTGCACCTTGATGACCGTCATATCATCAATGAGCAAGGTGAGGGTTTTTCAGCTTCTATTGCGGATGTCTGTCTGTATGTAGTGAATAACTATAAAACCCTCATAGCTGGTTCTTCCTCCATTGTGCTGTATCTGCCAAAAATTCAAACGGCAGAAGAGGCAGCTTTTTGGAATAAGATATTAACTACTCTCGAACAATACTTACGACTTGAGGAAGGAACAATAAAATGTTATGTGCTCATAGAGCAGATAGAAGAGACCTATCAACTGATGGAAATCAGGGCTGTTTTGGGTAAACATTTCGTAGGATTCAATACCGGGCGATGGGACTACATCAATAGTGTTGCTGATGCGCTTGCGGGGCGTGAGGCTTTTATCAATCCCAACATCGAAGCTATCACTATGACTTATGCTTACATGGGAGCTTATGAAGATCGGGTTAGAAGAGCAGTGAATACTCCTGATAGAAATGGAAACTACGCTCTATGGCAGGGAGGTATGGAGCCCAATATTCCTGTGGGATCCAAAGAGGGCGTAGCTGAAAGCATGAAAAAGGCTTTGGCTGGTGCCAGACGGGAACAAGCAGCAGGTGCATCAGGTAAGTGGGTTGCACATTGGAAAATGGTCCATATTATCAGACCAGTCTGGGAAGAGAAAGGGGAGTTGAATCAGTTAGGTAGATCATTTCCTGCGCTGGATTATACCGAGGAAGCAGCGAAAAAGCTATATCACCTGGAGGAGGCTCCAAGAACCATCAGAGGAGCCAGGAATCTTTTGAGTGTAGCATTGCAGTATGGCAACGCCTTTCTTCAGGGTCAGCAGGCAGCTGCTTTGAAACCAGCTGATTTCTTTGGAGACGATGATGTGTTGTATCTCATGGAAGATGCGGCCACTGGCGAAATTAGAGTTAGTGTGCTTTGGGAATGGCTGCAAAAAGGAGGTATCATAAATGAAGATGACTCAGAAACAGGCATACTCTCAGGAGATATGTTTACCCGGGAAGTCTTTGAGCGACTCATGGATGAAGAGTACAGTAAGCTCCTCGCAGCATCCAACAAAGATGTCTATGACGCTTCTAAAACTACTACGCTGCCCATAGCAAAGGAGATCGTCCATGCATGTGTGCTGGCAAATGTCAAAGCGCCCTGGTACATCGACCTCTTGAATATCAATTTGAATAACCAGGATTTTACCACCGCAGTGGATAGGATCCTAAAATATTTCGAAGCACTCAAAACCAAAAATGAAAGAATCACCCATAATCTAGACCTTCAAAACGTACAACTATGAAGACGATAACAAGTAATAAAAATACCATTAAGGATAATAAAGAATTTTTCAACTCGAAAAGGTTCAAAGGCATAAAACGGCTCTATTCTGAACGACAGGTAGCAGAGCAGCAAGGAACCATCTACAATGACTATTCTATTGCCAAGAATGCGGCTAGAGATTTCTTCCAGCTGCTCAGGGAGAAGTTTGATAAAAGAGATCAGATCACTACTTATGGACCTTATTCTCCCAGCCAGGCAGTGATGATGAAAAGAGCGGGAATAGAGGGAATTTATCTTGGAGGTTGGGCTACTTCAGCGAAAGGTTCCATCGATGAAGATCCCGGAGCTGACCTGGCAAGTTATCCTTTGAGTCAGGTACCCAATGAAGCGGCTGGCATCGTGCGAGCCTTGGTTACTGCGGATAAGAATCAACACTACATGCGCTCGAATATGTCCGATGGAGAGCGGGCTGGATCGCCGGAGTTTGATTTCAGACCTTTTATCATTGCTGATGCAGATACTGGTCATGGAGGCGAGGCCCATGTAAGAAACCTCATTAGAAGGTTTGTTGAAGCTGGCGTTACTGGTTACCATATAGAAGATCAAAAGCCTGGCACTAAGAAGTGTGGACACCAGGGAGGTAAGGTGTTGGTTTCTATTGATGAGCAAATCAAGCGATTGAACGCAGCAAGATTCCAATTGGATATTATGAGAGTACCTGGGCTTATTGTGGCCAGGACTGATGCTGAGGCAGCTACCTTGCTGGAAAACATGAGCGATGAAAGAGATCAGCCTTTTGTATTAGGTGCTACGAATCTTAATGTGCCTTCCTATAAAGCTGTGTTTCTGGCCTTACATCAGTGTTTGAGTGATAAGGGGGTAGAAGCGATTTTCGGACATCAATTGTATGATTTGCCTGAAGATGAGATGATTGCTGCCATTGCTTTCATAACAGAAGAGGGGCTTATCGCCCAAATAGATAAGCAGTTAACGGCACTTCAGTCTGATATAGCGAGTGATTATGAGCCTGCCTATAATGAACTGCTTG
>CAZZHO010000144.1:7411-11883 GCA_964653795.1 uncultured Roseivirgaceae bacterium
CTATGGATGGAGACCAAGACAGCCGACTTAAAGGATGCTAAAGAGTTTGCAGATGCAATCCATGAGGTATTTCCGGATAAGATGTTAGCCTACAACCTTTCACCTTCTTTCAACTGGGACTCTACAGGAATGACGGAAGAGGAAATGACCAACTTTTCTAATGAGTTAGGTAAAATGGGATTTGTGTTCAACTTCATCACCTATGGTGGACATCAGATTGATGGGTTGGCATCTGATGAGTTCTCCCATGCGTTGAAAGCTGAGGGTATGCTCGCCTTGGCCCGAACACAGCGTAAATTCAGACTGTTGGATTCCCCTTATAAAAAACCTCAAACTCATGTAGGTGGACCAAGACTAGATGGGGCATTGACTGCTACCTCTGGCAGGACTGCTACCACAAGGGCCATGGGTAAAGGTTCTACTGAATTTCAGCATGCATTGCACACAGAGCTACCCGTGTCCATCCTAAATGAATGGTTAGTGGCATGGAAGAAGCATCATAGTATTGATTTTGCCCTTAAGGCCGAGTTGCGTCCACACAGCCCGGGTTCTAACATCATGGAGCTAGCACTTAACAGTGGTGAGGAGAAACTGGCCAACGTAGTATTCACTTCCTTCTCAGATAGAAACAAGGCCAAAATTCTGAGTGTCAGAGATCAGAACACTTTTGATACAGGCATCAGGAGAAAACGACTCATGACTTTGCTTCACCTGTTTTTGCTGAATCGTTACAAGAGTGATGCGGTGCATTACTTAACACCTACGGAGGATAACGAGAAGCAAACAGCTTCCATGCAAAAGATGGAGTTGTATAATGAGGTTCAAAGTGAAATCGGACAAATCATTGTAGCGAATGTGAATAAGCCGATCGTGAAGTCCTATATCATGGAGAACGAAACCATTGGTGGTCTCATTGCTGGAAGTCCTGCTGGTCCTATTCCCGCTTAAAATCGTTTGATTCGCTTTTCTACGATTGGTTCAAGCCATCTCATTTGAGATGGCTTTTTTCTGCTAATGGGGCTCGGTTTCTCCATAGATGGTGGTGTGCATGCCTGCTATTTTCCATTGACCATCCACTTTTTCCATTAATCTTGTTTCTCTTTTGCGGCCTCTGTTTGGGTCAACCTGCTCATAGACCACAAAAGCCCCGTCACCATAAAGACGCAATGCTATGTCTTCAACTAATTCGGGTAGCGGATCTGGTTCAGGATGGTCCTCTATGTAGGTTCTGACAAAATCGTCAATTTTTTTCCAACCTATAGACTCTGAGGAGGTGCCATCTGAGAAGTTGATATAGGTCTTAGCAATAGACGGATCGTGAACCCACTTTTCTTTCCAAGCTTCATAATCCCTTGTAAAGGCAGCTTTAGTCTCATTGTTCAGGGTAGCTATAATGGCAGCCTTTTCCTTTTCAAAGTGAGCTTTAGAATCAGTGCTGACTTCATTTTCGACGGATACGGTGCAGCTGGCCAATAGGGTCAGTAGCGAACTAGCAGCTAAATTTTGCAAGTGAGTTTTCATGCTACTAAACTCATTACTTTATGGGTAAAATCACAGCTCCATGTGGCTATCGATCTTATGATGAAGCAACTTTCGCTATTTTACGACTCTGATAAAATCGACAAGATCTGGTGAAAAGAAAAAACATATTGATAACCGGCGCCAGCTCAGGCCTCGGCAAAGGCATGGCTTTGGAGTTTGCAAGGCAGGGTTGTAACCTGGCTCTCTGTGCCAGGAGAGTTGAAAACCTTGAAGATCTGAAAAAGGAACTTCTAGGAGTCAATGGTGATATTCAGGTTTTCATCAGATCACTGGATGTGACCAATGCTGAGCAGGTTTTCGAGGTATTCAAAGCCTTCGAAGTAGATTTCAAAGGAGCTGGAGAGCAATTGGACCGAGTAATTGTGAATGCAGGTATGGGCAAAGGCGCTTCCATTGGCAAAGGTTATGCCGCACAAAATATGCAAACGGCAGTTACCAATTTTTGCGGGGCTTTGAGCCAGATGGAAGCAGCTATGGAAATCTTCAGAGCTCAGAATCATGGACATTTAGTGCTGATTTCATCCATATCGGCATTTAGGGGATATGCCAGAGCGATGACTGTATATGCTGCTACCAAAGCCGGCTTGAAAAGCTTGGCTGAAGGACTAAGAATTGATGTCTTGAATAAACCTATCAAGGTGTCTTCTATTTTTCCCGGCTTCATTCAGTCCGAGATGACGGATTCAATAGAAGGGAAAGAACCGCCTTTTATGATCTCTTTGGATAAGGGCTCCAGATTACTGGTCAAAGCCATCAATAAAGAATCGAATAATGCCGTTGTGCCTTCGTGGCCCTGGTCTTTCTTTAAAATATTAATGCCTTTCGTCCCGCTGAAGGTGCTAAAGAACTTCTGATCTTCAGTTCTATACCTCAATTCATAATCTTTTTAAATGTTTTTCATAAAAAACATAAAATAAGAGTTATGAATCCTTTTCTCTTGTTTTGCTTTTAAGTAATAAGAAATACTTAAAAATGATGCAAAAAGTAACATATGCGAAAGGAGATGGAATAGGTCCTGAAATCATGGATGCTACCATCAAGATATTGAATGCTGCTGAAGCTCGAATTGACTGGGATGAAATCAAGGTAGGTGAGCAAGTTTACCTATCTGGCAATACCAGTGGAATCGGGAAAGAAGCCTGGGACAGCATTCGGCAAAATAAAGTGTTCTTGAAAGCTCCTATTACCACTCCGCAAGGAGGAGGCTACAAGAGTCTAAATGTTACAATGCGCAAATCATTGGGGTTATATGCCAACGTGCGACCCTGCAATAGTTTTCACCCATTTGTAAAGACGAAGCATCCTGAAATGGATGTAGTGGTGATCCGCGAGAATGAGGAAGACCTTTACGCTGGGATCGAGCACCAGCAGACTGATGAAGTAGTACAGTGTTTAAAGCTCATCACCCGCCCTGGTTGTGAGAGAACCATACGATATGCCTTCGAATATGCGAAGCTCTACAACAGGAAAAAGGTAAGCTGCTTCACGAAGGATAATATCATGAAGCACACGGATGGACTATTCCACAAAGTATTTAAAGAGATTGCCACCGAATATCCGGATATTGAAGCTGACAATTGGATCATTGATATAGGAGCGGCGAGACTGGCAGATACTCCGGAGATGTTCGATGTGGTGGTCATGCCTAACTTGTATGGAGATGTAGTCTCTGATATCACAGCTCAGATTTCTGGTTCTGTAGGGCTAGCGGGTTCCTCGAATATTGGAGAAAGTGTAGCGATGTTTGAAGCTATCCACGGATCAGCACCTGATATTTCAGGACAAAATATTGCCAATCCGTCAGGATTGTTGAGAGGAGCGGTCATGATGCTGAATCATATTGGTCAGCAGGATGTAGCAGAAAAAGTGATCAATGCCTGGGCTTGTACTATTGAAGATGGTATTCACACGGCTGATATCTATAAGGAAGATGTAAGTAAGAAGAAGGTCGGTACCAAAGAGTTTGCAGACGCTGTTGTGGAAAGGTTGGGGCAGAAGCCTAAGAATCTGAAGCCAGCTGTTTTTGCAGCAGATGTGAAGTTGAACTTACCAGCCTACAAGCGTAGACCTAAGTCGCTGAAGGTGCTAAAAGGAGTGGACGTATTTGTAGATTGGGATGGTGGTAAAGTGGATCAACTGGCCATGAAGTTGAAAAACCTGGAAAGTGACATTAAGCTAAGTATGATCACCAATAGAGGGGTAAAAGTTTGGCCAGAAGGCTTTGATGAAACATTCTGTACCGATCATTGGAGATGCAGATTTGAAGTGGAGAATGGGCATCCTGCCAATAAGGAGAGCATCCCAGACGTATTGTCTAAAGCATTGGACGAGGGGATAGACGTAATCAAAACGGAAAACCTCTACGAGTTTGATGGCGTGAGAGGTTATTCGCTGGGACAGGGTCAGTAAGAACTTCATTTAGAAGATAAAAGAAGGGAGTCTTGTGGCTCCCTTTTTTATTTGGCGTGGTTTTAGAAATTAAATCCAAAGTGCATACCAGGCTCTCCCCAAAAGAATTTGGACCACTGGTCGTCTAGCACTTTAAATGATGCAGGCATTTCTGTATGAACTGCTCTGTGCGTGACGGCTATGGAAGGTTCTATGAACCATTTTCCCTTAAATAGCTTGAAGTGGTATCCCAAGCGATAGGTATTAAAAATCTGAAATCCATTATCGATTTTGTTGCCGTTATCATCAATAAATCGTTGGAAGGCATTCATGACATGAACGGCGTTATACATACCCTTCCACCAAAAGCGTTGATAGACTAAAGCAAACCCATATTCCCGAATGAAACCAGGGAATTGTTCTTCAGGCGCCTCAAAAGAATCCCCATAAGGAATACCCAAGGACCATGCGTACTTCCATGTTTTCAATTCTAACGACACTACATCTTTGCCCGATAGCCTGTACCCGAAATTCAATTGGGC
>CAZZHO010000145.1:0-11794 GCA_964653795.1 uncultured Roseivirgaceae bacterium
TCCAATTTCTTTGATTAATGAGAAATCTATGAGATTAAAGAACTCATTTAGCTATCAGTCAAAGATAGGAAAATTTGAATCAGCCTGCCAACAACCGTTATCCGGTTGAGTTATGAATGAGAGGGCAATTTACAACTACTTAAACCGCAACCTCAACAACTGCGCATTGGCTGCACATACAATCGTAGACAAGCTCATTAATGCAGCTCCTACAGCCGGATTGATCATAATGCCTTGGTAGAATAGGACACCAGTTGCAAGCGGTATCGCAACAACATTATAACCAGTAGCCCAAACGAGATTTTGCACCATTTTCCTATATGTGGCTCTTCCGAACAAGATCAAATTGGCTATATCAGATGGGCTACTCTCGGTCAGAATAATATCGGCTGTCTCAGCAGCTACATCCGTTCCTGAACCTACTGCAATTCCAATGTCTGCTTTGGCCAATGCGGGGGCATCATTCACGCCGTCCCCGGTCATAGCTACAAATTCTCCCTCACTTTGAAGTTTCTCAATCAGTTCAGACTTCTCATGTGGTAGCACATGGCTGTAGTAACCATCCAGTTTGAGTTCGTCTGCCACCGCTTTGGCGGTTTGTTCGTTATCACCAGTGGCCATGAGGACCTTAATTCCTTTATCCTTCAAAGTAGAAATAGCATCCTTACTTTCTCCTCTGATTTGATCTGACAAAGCGATGAATCCGATCAATTTACCTTCCTTCAAAATGAAGACCACCGTTTCAGCTTTGTCAGTATTAGCTCCTTTCGGTAGGTCAATTCCTTCTTCTTTGAGATACCCTGGGCTTACAATCTGATACGGGGAACCATCGACTTTTGCGCTTACTCCTTTACCTTTGGTAGAGCTAAAATCAGAAGCTGAAGGAAATTTGAGTTCACGCTTTTTAGCTTCATTTACAATGCCTCTGGCAATCGGATGCTCGGAACTTTGCTCAATGGCTCCGGCTAAAGTCAATAATTCATCTACCGAACTGTCGTCAAGAGTTTCGATACGGTTCACACCAAAGTTGCCCTCAGTAAGTGTACCTGTTTTATCAAAGACTATGGCTGAAATTTTTCGACTGTTTTCAAACGCTGTACGGTTTCTTATTAGTAATCCATTCTTGGCAGATAAAGCGGTGGAGATCGCTACTACAAGAGGCACAGCTAAGCCTAGCGCATGAGGACATGTAATGATCATCACCGTTACCATTCGCTCTAGGGCAAAGTCCATTCCCTGAGAACTAAAAAAGGCCCAGGCGATAAATGTGGTAACACCAACTCCAATAGCAATATAAGCCAACCATCCAGCCGCTTTGTTGGCTAGGTTCTGAGTCTTAGACTTAGTCTGTTGTGCTTCCTCTACCAGCTTGATAACCTTATTGAGATAGCTATCTTCACCAGAAGATTTCACTTTGACTTTTATACTTCCATCACCATTGATCGCCCCTCCAATGACTTCATCACCTTTAGTTTTCTCTACAGGCTTACTCTCACCAGTCAAAGCGCTTTCATTCAGATCACTATCACCTTCTACAATCTTACCATCCGCAGGTACTTTCTCTCCTGGTTTGATTAGGATGATATCGCCTTTCTTAAGCTCACTGATCTTAACGTCATGTATATCATCACCTACTACTTTATGCGCCTCAGAAGGCATCAATTCAGCTAATTTCTCTAAAGCCTTTGATGCACCCATAATGGATCGCATCTCTAGCCAATGGCCTAAGAGCATGATGTCTATTAAAGTCACCAACTCCCAATAGAACACCTTTCCGTCCAGCCCCAATACAACAGCACTGCTATATGCCCAAGCTACTGTTATCGCTATGGCAATCAGTGTCATCATGCCTGGACCACCTTCTGAAAGCTCGTCTTTTAAGCCCTTCAGAAACGGCCAACCCCCGTAGATGAAGATAAAAGTGGCTAACGCAGCAGCCACGTATCCCATACCGGGAAAGCTGAATGAAAAGCCGAGGAAGCCCTGGATCATTTCTGAGAAAGCTAATACAGGGATAGAAAGCGCAGTATTGATGTAGAAACGCTTTTTAAAATCCTCGATCATGTGGGCATGATGGTCGTGATGACCACCATGTGAATCGTGGTGGTCTACCGAATGATCGTGGTTATGTTCTGAATGAGAATGTTCGTGATGGTCCATAACTGTATTGGTTTAACTTAGGAATTCTTCACTTGGAAGGAAATCTTTACATCATCCCAGGAAATTGAAATTGTTCCTGTATTGTTGTCTTCTGCAATTACTTCATAAGTCAAAGACTCAATAGGCTCTTCTAACTTTTCAGGGACTGTCGTCAGTCTTACCATATCCTCAGTCTTATCATATTCATCTGCAAGGTGTTGATCCCAATTCTTGTTAATAATAATAGTCCATTCATCCTCTCCAGGAATAGTGAATAATGCGTACTTGCCTTCAGGGATTTCAACTCCACCTATTTCTACATCCTTTGAAAAGCGGATAGATGTAGCATTGTGCGCTCCTGTGACCCACACTTCTCCATAGGCAACAAGTCCTCCAAATATTTGTCGGCCCCTTTTACTCGGAGAATGATATTCAATGTGAACATGGTTCTTGCCTACATTCGTCATAGCCATTTGCATGGGACTTTTTGACTTTGGTTGCTCTTTGCCTTCAGCCATGTGAGCGGAATGATCCATTTCGTCTGATTTCTGTTCCGTTTGCTTATCACCAGAAGTGGAACAAGCGGCGAGAATCACTGCTAAAATGATTACATAGATGTATTTCATGATTTTAATATTTAGGTTTTAATTCTTCTTTCTTTTCTTTTTTGTTGTGATAAAAAACAGGGTAAATCCTGATGCTACAGTGAATAAACCGAATAGAGAAAATGCTCTTAGCAACAGATTATTGAAATCATCCCTTCCCTCGTAATCCATCGTGTGGAACATCCATAGGAAATCAAACCATCGCCAGGATTGATGTCTTATGCGTTGGAAACTTCCATCACGTTGTGATATATAGGCCGTTAGTTCATCAGAACTATCAAATTTTACCGCCCAGGCTGGTAATGGCCTCCCCCTATATTCATGATGAGTGTCAACCTCAGTAAGTAATGAACTTGATATAATTTGGAAGTCATCCCTTACGTACTTTTTGGCTATTCGCTCGGCTTCATCCTTCGTCACTCCCTGCTTTTGTTCCCCTGTCTCTGGATCAATCAGAAGAGAATCATTCAGCCATAAATAAGGCCTGCTATCGATCACTCGAAGAGCTAGCTCAC
Organism: uncultured Roseivirgaceae bacterium; assembly: GCA_964653795.1. GTDB lineage: Bacteria > Bacteroidota > Bacteroidia > Cytophagales > Cyclobacteriaceae > JAWPMT01. The sequence goes on from CAZZHO010000145.1 coordinate 3,260, forward strand.
TCACCTTTAGTGAATCGGAGATATCGAATGCATTCAATTTTACTGGCTCACTAACAGTTTCTAGGAAATGATCACCATGTATTTCGTCTATATCAGTCCAACTGAAATAAAGCCCACTTATCGTCCAAAAAATGAACTGGATGCCAATAACAACTCCTAACCAACGATGTGTTTTCCTTATATAATATTGCTTGTTCCTCCTCATAACTCTTCTTCTACATTTCCACATGTGAGCATGGCATCTCCGAAGTATGGGTTGAGAATTTTATCTGAATCACTCAACCAAAAGGCTCCCTTGAAATCAAAGGCCATAGGGCAGTACTGGCGGTAGCCGTCAACTTCTATCTGAAACTTCGTAAGTGTATGAAACAGTTGATCGCTTAAAGGCGAAAGCATTATTCGAGCCTTTTCGACCTCTGTTTCATTGGCAATGCCTTTTGTAGCTTTTTGAAGCACTTCTAAGTCTTTCATCCATTCCATATGTGCTTCTCCTTTGACCAACTTCATATCTACCTTATCAATCATGGATTGGAGTTTTTTTGCCTCTTGGCTAGCCGTTTTTGCATCACTTTCAATCAGCGCATCTTTTACAGGCAGATATGCTGTGAAAACAGCTTGTAATTGCTGGTGAAACTTGGGTTCACTTGAATAGGTCTGATCTGATTGATTAACCTCTAATTGCCCACTCATCTGATGCTCAGAATGATCTGTTTGTGAAGACCCTTGATTCATTCCCCCGTGATTATGCCCTGTCATTGCAGCTCCTCCTTCAGGAGCCATCATTGAAGGCTTTCCAGCGAGTTGAGCAGCCGCATCAATTGAGAATGCTCCACTTATAGCAATCTCCTCTCCTGCCATTAAGCCACTTTCCACGATGTATGAATCTTCTAAAGAAGGGCCTAAAACCACTTCTCTCATCATAAAATGTAGTCCTTTACCCTCAGAAGTTTTTACATAGACCACCGAGCGCTTACCCGTCCATAGAACCGCTGATTTAGGTATAATAAGCTGGTTTTTTCGTTCTTCTAATTCAGCCTTAATCAGCCCGGAGGCGAACATTTCGGGCTTCAGGTTCTTGTCTGTATTCTTGATGACAACACGAGCCTGAGCCACACGGGTTTGCGGGTCAATAACAGGATCAATAAAGTCGAGCTTACCTTCATATCTCTTTCCGGGTAGAGAGGCGACCGTGAAGTAGACAGAATCTCCCTTGCTTATCCATGGGAGATCACTTTCGTAAATATCAAAGAGCACCCATACTTGAGATAAATTAGCGATCTCGTAGATAGCTTGACCTGCTTTTACATGGTCTCCGAGATTGACGTTCTTTGCGATAACATATCCTGAGTGATCGGCATTGATAGGAAATTCATCTTTGGCCTCACCTGTATTTATCACGGCATCAATCTGAGCTTCGGTAAGCTTCCAGTTCTTTAGCTTTTCACGTGCTGCCTTATAAAGTCGAGGTTGACTCTCCTTTATTTTGTAAGCTTCGAAGAGTTCTTCCTGTGCGGTTACCAACTCAGGAGAATAGAGGTAAGCAATGGGCTGACCCTCTCTGACATATTCACCTGTAAAATTGACCGTCAGTTTTTCTATTCGACCTGGAAAATGAGAGGTTTGCGAGAAGACCAAACGCTCATCTTCCTGTACCTTCCCATTGAGTTGGATATTTTTAATAGGTCTTAAACTTCCTACCTGAGCAGTGGCAACATTCGCAAGCTGCATGGCTGTGGGGGACATGGATATCGCCATTGGATCAACTCCATCACCATTGTCTTCCTCAAGTGGAATAAGGTCCATACCGCAGATAGGACATTGACCTGGCTCGCTTTGCCTTATTTGCGGGTGCATAGAGCATGTCCACACTGTTTCTCCATTAATAACTTCAGTATGTGAATGCTCTTCTACTGAAGCATTCCCTCCAAAGAAAAACCACCCGAGGAACAGTCCTGCACTCAAAATCACAAGACCTATTACTATTAATTTTTGAACGGATATTTTCATGATTAAAACTTCTTTGCTGTTAAATAATCGAGCTTTGCCAGAGCTATATGATACTTCATAAGAGCTGTAGCTTTCATTTTTTGATATTTAAGAAGCTGCTGTTGTACACGAAGCACTTCTTCGAATTCTTTTCCTGAATTACCATAAGCAGTAAGCAAGAGGTTCAAGACTTGCTTAGTTTGAGCAATTTGCTCATGATATAGGGTCACCAACTGGCTTTGCTGTGATAAGTCAAAAACACCCATTTCATACCCAGATGTTAATGTGTTGATGGCATTTTCTTTTTGTAGCGTGTAGCTCTGTTGATTTAGTTGAGCCTCTTTCTTTGCGGCCCGGTACTTGCCTCTATAGAGAGGAATGCTGAGCGACACCATTGGCATTAAGGCATCCTGACCATCATCAGATATACTTGCACCAGGAGCCAGATCATCCCTTGTTCCTACAATGACATAATCCAGTCCCACGCCAAGCTTTGGTAGCCCTTGCTTTTCAGCCAATGTTTCCTGCACCTGACTAGCCTTAATTTTATAATCCAACTCTTGAAGAACAGGATTTTCATGATAGAGCGAATCCTTTGGATAGACTTCAAAATCACTCGAAATGACAAGAGAATCTGGTGTGTTAACAGGCTCAAATTCATCTCTATTTAGTAATTGATTAAAGAGGCTAAGTAGTGGTTGTTTCTTCTCTTCTAAAATCTCAATATTCGTTTGAGCATCCTTGAGCATCAAATCCACACGAAGAGCATCTACTAAAGTGCCTTCTGCATTCTCAAACTTCGTGGTAGCTATAGTTTTATAGGACTCCAGAATTTCTGCATTTTCACGCTCCAATTCCAACCATTTATTTAGCTCATAAAGTGGGTAGTAAGCAGCGGAAACTTGATAATAAAGCTTGTTTCTTTCATCAAGAAATACCTGATACTGCGCATCGGCATTTAACGCAGCAACGTTCCCGCTTGCTTTTAGTGTCCCAAACCAGGGAAACATCTGGTTTAATGAAAATCTTGCTCGCTGTGGCCCTACGCGGGTTTCAACAGGGGATATGAAATAGCCAAACGATAAAGTTGGGTCTGGTAAGGCGTTAGCCTGAGGTATTTTTTCCAGAGATGCTTCAAATGCTTTGTATTTAGCTTGAAGACCTGGATTATTCTCAGCGGCTTGGATAAAATAATCTTCCAATGTTTGAGCTTGAACCGGCAAACTCAAAAGCATGATAAAGCCTAATATGTATGTAATCTTCTTCATGATTCTTTCCTGAGTTTTCGTTCTTCACGTAAGCAGTATAGCACGGGGACGATGAAGTAGGTGACTGCTGCTACTAACATGCCTCCAAAAGCTGGTATGGCCATCGGTATCATTATATCTGATCCTCTACCTGTAGAGGTGAGGATCGGGAGTAAGGCAATTACCGTAGTTGCAGATGTCATCACGGCTGGTCTGATCCTGCGCAAACCTGCCTCAATCACTGCCTCACGTATTTGCGGTACTGTCTTGGTCTTGTTTCTGGCAAAGCTTTGATCAAGATATGTACCCATCAGCACCCCGTCATCAGTAGCTATCCCAAAGAGGGCGATAAAGCCAACCCATACGGCTACACTTAAATTGATCGTCTTCATCTGGAAGAGATCACGCATGTTTGCGCCCAATAACTCGAAATTGGCAAACCAGTCTTGCCCATAGAGCCAGATCATAATAAAGCCACCTGTAAAGGCCATCGCAATTCCAGTGAAGATCATCAGTGAGGTGCTAACAGATCGGAACTGGAAATAAAGGATCAGGAATACAATACCAAGAACAACCGGAACAATGATTGATAGCCGTTTTTCAGCTCTTACCTGATTTTCATAGCTACCAGAGAACTTGTAACTAATTCCTGACGGAACATTTAGACTTCCAGCACTTATTTGATCCTCAATAGCGGCTTGCGCATCATTCACAACATCGACTTCCGCATAACCATCTCTTTTATCAAACAGCACATAACCCACTAGGAATGTCTCTTCACTCTTAATTGCTTGTGGCCCTCGTACATATTCAATATTCACAACTTGTCCCAGTGGAATCTGTGCGCCTGTAGGAGTAGGAAGGAGAATATTTGATAATGTGCTCGGGTCATCTCGTAATTCCCTTGGATAACGGACCCGAACTGGAAAACGCTCTCTACCCTCCACTGTTGTGGTGATCTTCATGCCTCCAATGGCTGTTTCAATGGTTTGCTGCACATCTTCAATGGTGAGGCCATATCTCGAAATCTGATCGCGATTGATGTTGAGGTGCATATAGGGCTTGCCTACGATCCGATCTGCAAAAACAGCCTCTGTCTTAACCGAGGGCACATTTTTCAATATGTCTTCCAGTTGAATACCAAAATCCTGAATAGTTTTCAGATCAGGTCCATACACTTTGATACCCATAGGTGCTCGCATCCCCGTTTGCAACATGACCAACCGTGTTTCAATTGGCTGAAGTTTAGGAGCAGAGGTGACCCCAGGGATTTTTGTCACCTTTACAATCTCATTCCAGATATCATCTGGCGATTGAATATGAGGCCGCCAGTTTCGGAAGTATTTGCCATTATTGTCTTCTATGAGATCAGTGGAAGTTACTCCCTGCGATAAAGCATCCTCATTGGAGATTTGGTCACCCGAAGCAAGCACAAAGCGTCCTTCTTTGTCTGTTTTAAAGCGTTGGCGATGGCCTTTCTTGTTGACAGCATATTCAGGCTTATAATTAATGACATTTTCATACATGGAGATAGGCGCTGGATCGAGCGCTGATTCCACCCTACCTAGTTTACCGACTGTTAGAGATACTTCAGGAATATTGGTGAGGAGCATATCCAATTGACCAACTACCTTTCGATTATAAGCAACTCCAGAATGCGGCATGGAAGTCGGCATCAGTAAAAAGCTTCCTTCATCGAGTGATGGCATAAACTCCTTTCCAATCCCTGGGAAAGTGTGTGCTAGAGATGACCAAACTCTACTGGTTTGAACTTCAACACCAACTTTGTCAAATCCTTTGGCTACAAAACCGAAAATTGTGTTGAAACCCAGCCAAATATTAATGCCGAACAGAATCAGAAAAGATGGGATGATCAGGAATTGCCATTTGTTGGCCAAGCACCATTTAAGGATCGGGCGATAGTAATATTCAAGTAAATTGAATATTAGTAGTATCAGCCCAACGAGTAAGGCAACAAACAATACATTGATGAAAAGGCTCTCACCAGCACCAAGCGGTAGCCAATATTCGGCCAATAGCCAAACCACGCCTAAAACCACGATGATAAGATCGAGCCTGGCTATAATGCCTGAATACCATCGTTTAGGTCTATCTTCTTTCTCATACCAGTTTTTGAAAAAGAAGCTTGAGGCAAATAGAATGAGCATAATTCCTGCCCACCAGAAAGAGAGCCACAAAGCCACAATACCTACACCCAAAAGCCCTAAATTGACGATTTTGAGGATTCGTCCGTTTTTGATCCTAAAACCAAAAAACCAATGTGCGAGTGTCGGCAAAATGAGAAGTGAAACCACCAGTGCAGCAACAAGAGCGAAAGTCTTGGTAAAAGCCAATGGTCCAAAAAGCTTGCCCTCTGCGGCTTGCATGGTAAAGACAGGAACAAAGCTTACGATTGTGGTGGAAACAGCCGTAAGAATAGCATTAGACACTTCCGCTGATCCTTCATAGATGGTCTTTATGAGATTCTGGTCATCGGGGGCTTCCTCTAAATGTTTGATGATGTTTTCTGAGAGTATAATCCCTAAATCCACAATTGTACCAATAGCGATAGCAATCCCCGAGAGTGCAACAATATTGGCATCTACCCCGAAATAACGCATGGCAATAAAGACCATTAAAACAGTAATGGGCAGTATACTGGCGATTAGTAACGAGGCTCTTAGGTTAAAAACCATAATCACCACCACCAATATGGAAATCAATATCTGTAGCGAGATGGCCTCTTCGAGTGTGCCCAGGGTTTCATAGATCAATTGTGAACGATCATAAAACGGCACAATCGTAAGCTGACTTACAGTTCCATTACTTAGCGTTTTCTTCGGCAATCCCGGAGCAATTTCTTTGATCTTGGCTTTCACATTATTGATCACCTGAAGAGGGTTTGCTCCATAGCGGGCAACCACAACGCCACCGACCACTTCAGCACCATCTTTATCCAGCAAGCCCCTTCGAGTTGCGGGGCCAAGTGTCACTTTTCCAATATCCTGAATCCGTATGGGAACATTTGCATTAACAGCGACAACTGCTTTTTCTATGTCTTCTACTTTCTTAATGTAGCCCAAGCCACGTACTAAATATTCTGCCTGGTTGATCTCAATAGTTTTTGCCCCTACGTCTTTGTTGGATTGCTTAACAGCCGTCATTACTCTATGCAGTGGGATATTATAGGCTTTTAGCGCATCGGGATTGACATCAATTTGATACTCCTGAACAAAGCCTCCAATAGAAGCTACCTCTGAAACCCCTTCAGTCGCATTCAGGCCATATTTGACATAGAAATCTTGTACGGTCCTGATTTCATGTAAATCCCATCCACCTGTCGGATTACCTTCTGGATCTCTTCCTTCTAGCGTGTACCAATAAACCTGGCCCAGAGCAGTGGCATCAGGGCCGAGCGTAGGTTGAACCCCGTCTGGTAATAGTCCCGATGGTATAGAATTCAGTTTTTCCAAGATGCGAGACCGACTCCAGTAAAACTCTATGTCTTCATTGAAGATGATATAGATACTAGAGAAGCCAAATATGGACGAACTACGGATTGACTTTACCCCAGGAATACCCAGCAGATAAGTTGTTAGCGGATAAGAGATTTGATCTTCAATATCCTGTGGAGAACGACCCTGCCATTGCGTAAACACAATCTGCTGATTTTCCCCAATATCGGGAATAGCATCAACGGGTACAGGATCGGAAGGTAGAGCGCCCACCTGCCAGCCAAATGGCGCAGTCACAACACCCCAGGCTATAAATCCTAATAAGAGGAGTACAGTGACAAGCTTATTTTCTAAGAAGAATTTTATTGTTCGATTTAACATGTATTTCGTTTTGATGACAAATCACAGAAACGTGATGGTGCGTGTTTGAAAATAACACACCTGTTTAGCCCTGATTGCCTTCGAGCAACCAGTTCTAGCTTATCATCAAAAGATCAAATACGAAATACCTGATAGAGCACGGCAATATCCTGTTCTATCGGAGGGGGGTAATAATTTGCGTATTGTGGGGAAAGATTTTGAGAAGGAACTGTCCAATCTAAAAATGCATAAGTAAAAGCAACTACAAAGTCCAGACTAATACTTGAGCTTACAATAGATGGCTTGTAATCATCCTCTAAATCTAAGGACTGGTATTCATTCTCGCAGCAAGGCTTTTTCTTAATCTCAGGTAGTGTGTTCGGTTCAGTATTACAGGGCTTCTGATCCATATCTGCCATACCACAGTCAAGATTGTGATCACCAAATACCAGTTTTGATTCCACAGCCATTCCACCACAATAATGGGTTGCTACTGCAAACCCCATATTGCTGGATAGCATTAATAATGCAAGAAATATGGAAACAATCTTTTTCAATTAAGCTAAGATACGAAATTCTCTATTTTGCGATTTATAGAATTCAGGCTAATATTTATAAAGTTTTGGGAATTACTTAGAAATCAATATCAAACCTGCCATTCCGACCATAGTCAAATCTTCTACGATGGTAACTTTGCTCATTGGTAGATTAAACACGTCACCCAGACAAGCACACTTGATTTTTTGCTTATCTAGATTGCTTTTTATTACTCCAATACTGCTGAATCCTAAAACTATGAGTGTGGTCCAATTGGTAATGAAGGGATTAAAATTGATTAAATAGGCAATTCCAAGTACCAACTCAATGAATGGGTAAATAAACCCCCAGCTCTTCCATTTTGCGGCTAACAAGTCATACATCGCATAGCTGGACGCAAAGCCTCGGATGTTAAGCAGTTTAAAGAAACTAAAGACAAGAAAGAACCCAGCCATAAAATGACGCATCCAAGTCATCCATGAAAAATCAGCTAAATCATATTGCGCCAATGGACTCACTCCCATGATGAATGCCAGGATCAGAATAAGCGGTTTGTATGCAGCAATTGATTTCTCCGGTAAATCCTTAAAAGCAATATCATTTTTACCAATTGTTGGCATGGGTGGTAATGTTTTTTCAATACGTTCTTCTGTTATTATATACCGCCCCCTGTCCTGAAGTAATTTGTTGATTTGTTCTAAATCAAGCTCTTTATCGGCTTCAATTTTGGTCTGGGGATAGGATAATTGGACTTCCACCTCGTTGATTCCAGTTGCTTTTTCAAGTGTCTCTTTTACTTTGCCAACACAGCCATTACATGTCATCCCGGTAATCGTATATTCTTTTGTCATCGTGTTTCATTTTTCATCACGATGCAAAAATCTTCTATTACACTTAACAAGTGTTTATATAATTCAGAGAACCATTTGTATCATTTTGAATCAAACGCC
>CAZZHO010000146.1:0-11684 GCA_964653795.1 uncultured Roseivirgaceae bacterium
CATGGCAGGAGGAAAAGAGACCCCACGGCAGAAAATGGTTGGCATGATGTATTTGGTGCTAACTGCATTGTTGGCACTAAATGTTAGTGTGACTGTCCTTGATAAATTCGTTTTTATCAACGAAAGTTTGAATCGTGCCAATGAAGAAAGTGCTCAAAGAAATATTGAGACGCTTACTAGTATTAAGAAATCTGTAGAAGAGACAGGTAATAGAGATGCGGATCGGGCTGTGGTGGAAATGGCTGAGGCAATGAGAGCCCAGACTACCAATACTCTAAATGAGCTCACTAATTTTAAGCTTGCCTTCATTGAAGAGACAAAAGGATATTTAGAAGGACACAAAGCTGAGTATCCAGGAGATTCAAGACACCTTACTGGCAAGACCGATTATGATGCTGTAGGCCATTATATGATGGCAGCTGAAGAAGGAGGAAAAGGTCATGGTGTTGAATTAAAAGCGGTTCTAGATGACTATGTCGCTACACTCAGATCAGAACTGAAACAGCAAGGTTTCGAAGATGCTGACTTAGTTCATTTCGAGTCTCTAGCACATGACGCAGACACTCATCCTGTTTTCAAAAATGACCCCAATCAAAAAGGAAAGAAGTTTGCCCAACTAGAATTTGAAGGTACTCCTACACCTGCCGGAATCGCGTCTATTAGTGAGTTTCAATCGCGCGTATTGAGTTATGAAACGCAAGCGCTGGATTTATTAAGAAAAAAAGTGGGAGCTGGAGATTTGAAATTTGATGAGATTAAGGCAATGGTTCGGCCAGAGTCAAAATATGTTGCAGCAGGTACGCCTTACAAAGCAGAAATGTTCATAGCAGCTTCCTCCTCGGGAGTTACACCTACCATGACTTACAATGGAACAGATATTCCGGTGAATGGTGGTATTGGTCAAGTTGAATTTGTAGCGACTCCTGGTCAATATGATAAGAACGGCAATGCCAGGAAAACTTATGAGGCAGCAATCACAGTGAAGTTGCCAGGTGGTCAAGATACTACTTTCAGGAATGAGATAGAATATTATGTGATCAGGCCTGTTATTCAAATTCAGTCTCAGTCTGTGAATGCTCTTTATTTGAACTGCGGTAATGCATTAGATGTACAGGTGCCTGCCTTGGGTACTAGTTATAGTCCAAGATTTACTGCTGCAGGTGCTGACGTAATACCAGGACAAGCTACAGGTCAAGTGACTATCGTGCCGAAGAAACTAGGTAAAATCAATTTGGGTGTTTCTAGCAACGGTAATAAGATTGGAGATAGAGAGTTCGGTGTAAGAGGTATACCTGCTCCGGATATCGTGCCCCGAACTGATAGAGGTCCTGTTGATATGAAAACCGGAATCTCTGCTAAAACACCTAGACTTTACTTGCAAGCGGTTCCAGATCAAAGTTTCGCCGAATTCTTACCTAATGATGCAAAATTTAGAGTAGCCGAAGCTGAGATAACATTGGTAAGTGGAGGTCTAGGCAGACGTACTATAAGACAGGGAGAGAGAATTAATTTGGGACCAATTGCTCAACAAGCGAGAAAAGGAGATCAGCTGGTTATAGAAATTAAGAAGGTTCAAAGACAAAACTTCAGAGGTCAAGTGGAGGATTTCCCAATTAGTAAAGCGAATTCTTTCATAAATATTACCCTGAAGTAATAATTCGTTATACAGGTGTTATGAAAAATAAATTGACAAGGCTAGTGTTACTTTCCGTTTTCGGATTTTGTACACTGGATATAGTTGCGCAGGAAATACCTAATTTGGTTAAACCTGATGTGGCGGAATCCTACACACTCTTCAAAAAGACTGTATGGAGGAGAATGGATCTTCTAGAAAAGCAAAATGCACCTTTTAACAGCTCAAATGGTGAAATTTCGAAAATGATAATTGAGGCCGTCAATGACGGTTTATTGCGACCTTACAGATCAGATTCCTGTATAAACTTTTTACCAGACATTCAATTTCAGTCTAATATTTCAGTAGAGGCTGCGGATAACCCTTTCGTAGGTGGTGGTTTTGGTGGCTTTGATACACCTGGTGAGGATGCCCAGGTAGAAGAGCCAGAAGATGATGGTCCCAGGTTAGATGCGATACCCCCTGAATTGTTTTCGGTTTTATACATCAAGGAGGATGTTATTTTTGACAGAAACAGGAGTAGAATGCTCACTTACATAAGAAGTATTAGTTTGGCTCTGCCTCAAAGTGTAGGTACGGATTGGAATCCTGCTGGATTCGAAAAAATCGTTGGACATTTCAAATACTCAGAAGTTATTGACTTGTTCAAAGGGGCTTATAACGAGAAGGCGATTTGGTATAATGTACAAAATCAGGCTCAGCATTTAAACTTTGCTGATGCCTTTGAGCTTCGTATGTTTAGTGCACCGATCATTAAACTTTCTAACGCCCAAGGACTTGATATACGCCAGGAATATCAAGATGAGATTGCGAAAGATCCTATGACCAAGCTAATTATTCAGCAAAAATATGAATACGACCTTATGGAATATGAGGCTGAGCTTTGGGAGTACTAAGGGTCCTTTAAAGTAAGTATATGATCAACCTACATTTTTTGATGAAGAGGGCTGTATTAGTACTCTTCGTTGCCGGCAGTTGTCTTTGTTGCCTTGGTCAGACTGAGGGTACTATGACCGATGCTGCTGGCCAGTCATATAAAACTATAATTTTTGACATACCGCTAGTGGGTGGGGTCTCCGTAAAAAGAGAATGGATGGCTGAGAACTTGAATTACGAAGTTCCTAGTTCTTTTTGCTATTCCAATGAACCTGCCTATTGCGAAGTTTATGGTAGGCTATACACTTTTGAAGCTGCTAAGGAAGCTTGTCCTGAGGGATGGAGATTGCCTACTGTGAAAGACTGGGAATTCCTGACCTCTAAATATGGTGGTATGAATGAGGCCTCTCCAGCTCTTAGAAAAGACGGTGAGAGTGGAATGAACTTGCTTTTGGGTGGCTTTGGAGATCCTGGTGATGTATTTAGACAGATAGGAATAAGTGGTAATTACTGGGACTCAGAGAATAGATCTGCGAATACTGCGGGTTTAATCACAATTAGTCAGACACAAGATGTCTTTCACGGGGTGATTGGGAACTACCATCGTAATAGTGTTAGATGCATTAAGGAATATTAATTTCCAATAGCCTTTGACAATATTTCAGCTTTGTTTGGACCGATAAGGTCTACTAAATCCTCGTAACTGGCCGCTTTTATTTTCTCCATACTCTTATATTTCTGAAGTAATAAATCTTTAGTTTTTGGGCCTATGCCTTTTACCGTATCCAGCTCTGAAGTGAAAGAGGCTTTTGACCGTTTTTGTCTATGAAAGGTAATGGCAAAGCGATGGGCTTCATCTCTTAGTCTCTGTAGGAGAATTAAGGCTTGAGATTTCTTGTTGAAGTGAATTGGAATTGGGTCTTCAGGAAGGTATATCTCTTCAAGTTTCTTGGCTATACCTGCAATAGCAATTGATCCGTATAAATCTAATTCTCTAAGGGCATCAATTGCAGCATTGAGTTGACCTTTGCCGCCATCGATTAGGATTAAATCAGGAAAAGGTAGATTTTCTCTTTGCAGATGGGCATATCTTCTTCTTACTACCTCAGTCATAGACGAAAAATCATCGGGCCCTTCTACGGTTTTTATATTGAATTTTCTGTAATCCTTCTTAGAGGGTTTACCATCCTTAAAGCATACCATAGAGGCGACGGGGTTGGTCCCTTGAATGTTGGAGTTGTCAAAACATTCAATATGTGCTGGTAGGGATTTTAATCTTAATGTCTTCTGTAATTCTTGTAGGACTTCTAGTTTGGAACTTCTGCTCTGGACTTTTGTGTTTTTTTCTTTCTTGGTAAGAAGAGCATTTTGCAGCGATAAATTAAGTAACTTCTTTTTGTCACCTATTTGAGGAACAACTACTTGGTATTGATGGCTGAAATGGTTTATGGGGATGTTGCAAAGTAATTCCCTGTTGTTGCTCTTGTATTTTTCTTTCAACGTGAGGATGGTGTGTGTGAGGACATCCTCTTGTGGTTCTGATAGACTATTTTTTACCTCCACGGTTTCAGATACTTTTATAGCTCCTTCTTCTACCATCATGAAGTTGATGAAATGATACTTACCATCGTTGACGATGGTAAAAACATCCATGTTGGTGATTTTGGGAGGTACAATAAGAGATTTTGATTGGAACTTCTCCAGATAGTCTATTTTCTCTTTGTAGTGTTGAGCCATCTCGAAATTCATTTCATCTGAAGCGGCTTTCATAAGTTGTATAAAAGAGGATTTGACTATGGAAACTTTGCCTTTGAGTATTTTTTTAGCTTGGTTGATGTCGTTTAGATAGTCTTGCTCTTCTTGGAGTTGCTCACATGGACCCTTGCAATTGCGGAGGTGATATTCTAAGCATACCTTAAATTTTTTTGCCTGAATATTACTGCTGGTAAGATTCAAATTGCAAGTACGGATGGTGTAAAGCTTGCGAATCAACTCCAACACATTATTCATGGCTTTTACTGATGTATATGGGCCGAAATACTCGCCTTTAGTAGGGTCAATTCTCCTTGTTGAATAGATTTTAGGAAATCGATCCTTGGTTATGCAGATGCTGGGGAAGCTCTTGTCATCCTTTAACAGGATATTGTACTTCGGTTGATTCTCCTTAATCAGGTTATTTTCTAGGAGTAATGCATCAAATTCTGAATTGACAACAACAATTTCTATTGATAGAATTTCGGAAATTAACCGATGTGTTTTCCGATTTAAATCCTGGGATTTGTTGAAGTAGCTTGAAACTCGCTTTTTTAAATTTTTTGCTTTGCCGACATAGATTATGCCACTGGTATCAAAAAATTTGTAAACTCCCGGGGAGTCTGGAAGTCTTTGATACTCTTTGCGATCAAAACGATGGGAGTTCATGAACTAAAAGAAATCGTCTTCTTCTACAGGGCTTAGTCTTAAAGAATCACTTAATGTAAGGCTCCCATATAGGCCACAGTCTAATTCGACGGAGAGTGGTTTAATGGGCCTATCAAACGATCCTTTTTTGTATGGAAGTTGTGCATCTTCATACACTTTCAGCATGAACTTTTCATAAATCGGCATAGCCGTCCTGGCTCCTTGGCCCATGGCCCAGTATTTGAAATGGATACTTCTATTATCTCCGCCTACCCAAGCTCCAGCTACCAAATCATTGGTTACCCCAACAAACCAACCATCTGAAGCATTATCGGTAGTTCCAGTTTTCCCACCAATTTCATTGTTGATTTTTAACTCCGTCGCAAGTGGGCCTCCAGTGCCTCCAGGTTCTTCAGTAGTGCCTCTTAGCATATGTAACATCATATAGGCAGTTTCTTCATTTAGAGCCTCTTTGATTTCAGGTACAAACTGTTGTAGGATATTGCCGTTCTTGTCTTCTATTCTTGATATGAAGAATGGCTCGGTATAGTTACCCTGGTTTACAAAGGTGCTGTATGCTCCTAAAATTTCATATAGAGAGACATCTCCTCCCGCTCCTAGACAAAGAGCCGGAACAGGACTAAGAGGACTTTTAATACCTAGCCTTTGGGCATAATCTACTACGGTCCTTGGACCAATCTTGCTCATGATGTAGGCGGTAGCACTGTTGACTGACATGGCCATAGCTTGCCTTATAGTTAAGGTATTCCCCGTAAACTTTCCATTGGCATTGTCAGGCGTCCAGGTAGGAGGATCTTGACCAGGCATTTTGAAAGTGACTGCCGCGTCTACTACTGGGAAACAAGGGGAGTAGCCATTATCGATGGCGGCGGTGTAGACTATGGGTTTAATAACCGACCCTGGTTGTCTTCTTCCTTGCTTCACATGATCATATTTAAAATATTTATAATCGATACCACCGACCCAAGCTTTAATATGGCCGGTCTTGGGCTCAATGGACATGAAACCAGCTTGAAGAAAGTGCTTATAATATCTTAAAGAATCATATGCACTGAATAAGGTATCAATTTCTCCCTCCCAACTAAAAACAGTCATGGGTGTTTTTATATTAAGAGCTATTTCAACAGAATCTGGATTGTTAGGAAATTTTTTAGTTAGGGCTCTGTACTGAGGTGTACGTTTGATTTCATTTTCTATAAACTCTTCAATAACCTGTCCTTCATCATTGATCCAAGGCTCGGTGCCATTTAGATGATCTATGAATACCTGTTGTAAGGTATCCATATGCTCTTTCATGGCTTCTTCAGCATATGCCTGCATTCTGCTGTTGATAGTGGTATGAATTTTAAGACCGTCCTCGAATAGGTCATATCCATTCTCATTTGTCCATTGCAATAAGAAGTCCCGTATTACCGCTCGGAAGTATGTTGCTAAACCTTGAGTGTGGCTGTCGACTTTATAATTCAAGCCAAATGGTTCATTGATCAATGAATCGTATTCTACCCTTGTGAGTTGGTCGTATTTGTGAAGATTGTAGAGTATTTCTGTTCTCTTTCTTTTGGCATTTTCTGGATTATATACTGGGTTATACCTTGTGGGAGCATTGATTGATCCTATCAAAACTGCAGATTCAAGAAATGATAGTTGAGAGGGTAACTTATTGAAGAAGGTTTTGGCTGCCACCTTGATACCATAGGAATTGGAACCATATTCCACCGTATTAAGATACATGGCCAGTATTTCCTCCTTGGTATAGGATTTTTCCAGTTGAATGGCAATGATCCATTCTTTTAGTTTTGTAACTACTTGCCCCGCTCCTCTTATTTCATAAAGGGAACCTCGGTTCTCTGAGGAAGTCCGGTAAAGATTCTCAGCAAGCTGCATGGTGATAGTGCTTCCTCCACCTTTGAATTGACCTGTTAGCTGACCTATAATAGCCCTGATCAATCCACGAAGGTCAATACCAGCATGTTCCTTAAATCTAATATCCTCCGTGACTAGAAGAGTATTTACTAACTCTGGAGATAGTTGATCGTAGGAAACAGGGGTCCTATTCTTCCTAAAATACTTACCCAGTGAGACGCCATCTGCACTTATGAGTTCTGAGGACAAATCCGGATCAGGTCGCTCAAGGGCCTGTAGGCTAGGGAGTCCACCAAACCAGCCAAAGGCATCATTTTTCACCATAAGAATGAGGCCGCCGATTGAAAGGAAAAACCCAAAGAATATCACCCAAATTATGATGATGACTTTTTTTACCATAGTCTATGGACGATTATCAATAATACTTGTCGTAAAAATTTAAATACCCTCTAAGGTCTTTACTTTCGAATAGAATCTCAAAATTGGATTTAGTTATTGCCAACATATACGAGTTTTTTCCTCTTAAGCTGTCGACGATCTCTGAATCTGAAGCTACCATTTCCAAAAAGGCCTTAGCGCTTGACTTACCTGGTAATTCACTAACTAAGACGAGTGAATACTTTTCATCAAGTACCAGATTGCCTGTGGTCATTGAGAAATTGGCATTCTTGATGAATTGTTCCACTTGTTTAGGGAGGGACTCGGTTAATTCATTATCAGACCCATAGACGATAAGATAATAGTGCCCTTCGTTGAAACTTCGAATGTATTTTCCCCTGGAGCTGCTGATCAGGTTAATTTGATACTCCCTTGAGGACTCCAGTAATTTTTGAGCATGATCTCCCAGCTCACTATCTGGATGCTTTTCTATAAAGTTGCCCAACTCGTATTGATACTGGTAGATGTTTTCAAGTTTACCTACATTAATTATTCTTAAGAGATCCAGGTTATCGTGAAAATCACTTTCTTCATAAACTAGTAATACACTGTCAATTAGTTGAATACTCTCTGAGAAAAGATCTTCCCTATACATGCCATATGCCTGGGCGTAATATTCCTGGACTCTTTGATTCTTGGCCAGCGTTTCTTCTCTGTATCTCGGGTTGAATATTAGCTTAGCATAGACACTTTCGGGGAACTCATTTAACAAGATATTAGCATTGACTATGGCCTGGGAGCTGTCATAGTTTTTATACAGTAGGAATAGTTGATACAATACTTCCGGTTTGTAGGAGGTTGTATCGAACCTTGTTATAAGAGTTTCAAAGGCGGCGATGGAGTTGAGTTTTTCGTTTAGTTGGAAATTGTAAATATTTCCCACGTGATAGTAGGCCTCTTCGATTTCAGCGAGAAGCTTCATTTGTTCTTCAGGCGTTGTTGGAATAGTAGATAAAAGCTCAGTCTTCTGAACCTCAGGGTCAATACCAGAAGCGTCTTGTTCCTCGTTATTTGCTAGTGTTTGGGAAGACTCTTTAGTCTCTGCCTCTGCACTGCTTGAGGTTACTTTGCTACTCAACCTCCAGTTGTCATTCAATGGGCGATTACCCCATGTTTTTACAAATTCGGAGCGTCCTCTGCTTACCGAGGAAATGTTATAGAAATACCAAACGCCTTCTGTTGAAGTTGATATGGTACTGCCAATCACCTCATTGTTATTATTAGCTCGGGCTCGAGCGCGTTTGGCTTGTTTCGTCTTTTCCTTTTCCTTTCTTTCTTCGAGTTCCGCCTGCTGCTTCAGCACGTCTTCTACCAGCGCCAATTGTTGGTCTTCAGAAAGTGCCGCGAGAGCAAGCAGACTATCGTTTATTTTGATGGTTCGAATATGTTGAACAAACTCCTCAAGTATTTCTTGCCTTTCGACAATTTCTGGGTACCTATCCTCGTCCTGAGGCATGACCTGAACTGTAGAGTCATAGTATGCTTTCGCCAATTCAAACTCTTTTAAACTATCGTAGTAGATCTCCCCTAGTCTTAAATAGGAGTAGGACTTCTGTCTCTGATTAGCGGAACTTTCTTTAATCGATTCTTTATAGTTGGCGATAGCTAGTTCCAGGTGACCTTGCTTCAATTCGAAATCACCCATCTCATAGTATATTTTGTCTCGATACTCTTTGTTTTTTGGGTCTTTTAGAAGCTTCCTAAAGTACTTTTCGATTCTTCTGGCATTGTTGGTTCTGGACAACTCTGTCACCTGAGCCATATTCAATTTTGTGTAGAACTCAAGCTCATATTCAGGAGAGTTCTTCAATGTTCTTTTATAGTGCCTATATGCCTGTGATTCAAAGCCAAGCTCCTGGTAAATCTGACCAATGATAAAATTGATGCGGCCTTTCTGCTTACCATTTGCCATAAGTTCCTCAGCGCTTGTAAGGCTCTGAACTGTTTTGTTGAGGTCTTTCCTTTTTTGGTACAGGTAAGCTCGATTGAGATGAAGGTTTTTCAGATTATCCCCGGACAGTTTTTCTCTTGATAAGTAATCCGCTGCAGATTCTGCATTGGCATATTCATTGGCCTCAATAAAAGTCCTAATGAGAGAGACAAGTGCCTGTTGTCGCTCATTTTTATTATCACTTTGCGTGTTGACATACTTAAAGGTCTCAATGGCTTCTGGAAATTCAGATCCGTACAGACGAGCCTTTCCCACAAGAATGTAACAGTCATATTCCCACCTTGAGCCTGGATGGTATTGGATGCTGATAGATGCTTTCTTGATGCAATCTTCAAGTTGAGTTTCTTGAGATTGCGAGAAAATTGTATCGTACTGTGGATATATAGGAAGGATTTTGTTGTAGTTCCACCGATAATTGTCTCGGAGGGCATCTTCTATTTCTTGTATTCTAAGTTTTGCATAGAAGTAAGAGTTAAACCTAGCTGTCATATTGTTATATGCCGAAGAGACCGGTCCTTGAGCCGATACTGAAAGGGCTACAAAAAGCAGACAGCTAGTTAGAAGTAAACGCAAATAATTCGTGGAGAAAAACAAGGTCTAATCTGAGGTTATCGTTAGCAAAAATAACAGTAGGCATTCAACTATATTTGCCAACGCTCAAAAGCTTGAAACATTGGGGACAAAAAGGACATTATCGGGTTGGCTTACCAATCGATACCTTCTCATTATCAGAAATGAGGAGAATTTCGCAGAGAAGAAGACTATTAGTTTCAATTATGCGCGAGTCTTATTGCTTTTCGCAGTTTTCTTTATTGTTCTTTTAGGCTTAGCGTTATACATCGTCACTTCCCTTTTAAATCAATGGCTTGATCCCAGGTATACGCAGACAGTTGCTAATCGACAGGTTATTCAAATGTCTATGGCCATAGATTCAATGGAACAAGAAATGTCTGCGAAGGAGAAGTATATTCAGAATATCCGGTTAATCCTGGAAGGTCAAGATAGCATCTATGCCGCTTTAGTAGAAGATAGCGATGAGATTGATTTAATTAAGGAGAGAGCCTTGAACTCCAATTATGTTGAGATCGATTCTCAATTTCGTGCCGCTTATGAGTTGGACAATACGGCACTAGTTAAATTTTCAAGCGCTGAATCTTCGGAGTTGAGAGACCTTTATTTCTTCAAACCAATTGAAGGGATTGTAAGTGATTATTTTGATCCGGGCAGAGATCATTATGGAACCGATATCGTGGCAAAGGAGAACGAACCGGTAAAATCGATAGCCGATGGTATTGTAATTTTTTCATCTTGGACACTGGAGAGTGGTTATGTAATTGGTATTCAGCATACCAAGGGCAGCCTCATTTCTGTGTACAAGCACAATTCGGATTTATTGAAAAACGTCGGTAGTTTTGTCACCGGAGGAGAAATAATCGCGATAATTGGCAATACTGGAGAGTTAACTTCTGGCCCACATTTGCATTTCGAACTGTGGCATAAGGGGGGAGCTGTCAACCCTGAGGACTACATCGCGTTTTGAGAGGAAACACTGAGCTATGTTTAATAAAGATCAAAAGGAAGTGCAGGAGCACAATAACTCAAGTAACATCATAGGAAAGGGAACCATTCTAGAAGGGAATATCGAGACCTTTGGGAATATCCGAGTAGAGGGCAAATTGATTGGCAATGTGAAAACCAAATCAAAGGCAGCCTTAGGGCCATCAGCCTATGTTGAGGGAAATGTTTTGGCTCAAAATGCTGAAGTAGAAGGACATGTCGCTGGGACTGTGGAAATCACAGATGTTTTGATTCTGAAAAGTACTGCCGTAATAGAAGGCGATATTTTGACTAATAAACTCATAGTGGAATCTGGAGCTGCTTTCAATGGTAGCTGCAAAATGGGTGTGAAGAACAAAGAGATAAAAATTGGCCAGTCTGAAGAAAGACCCCTACTCCAAGCCCAAAGCTGATAAAAGCTTCCTAAAATACACCGGACTTGCCATTGAGATTGTTGCCCTCAATCTGCTGTTGATTTGGGGAGGTTATGAACTTGATGGCTGGCTGGAAAATGAATTTCCACTTTTACTCTTGGTTTCAGTGCTACTTAGTTTAATAGCTACTATATACTACTTATTGGCTCGGGTAAAATGAAAAGAGAAATTGTGTGGCTAACCTTGATTTCCCTGGTTATCGGAGGCATTTCGTTTGTGCCCAATGTTCCATGGCATGCTTCTTATCTGGTTATTGTGGCATTCTTTTTCTTACAAACCCTGGGCCTTATCAGCTTAGATTATATAGTGCCAAAAGAGTGGTCAGCGCAGGTTTCGATGATCAAAATAATACTCAGGCTACTGTCCTCTCTTATCTTCATTACCGTACTGATGTACACTTACGAAAACCTCTTTATTTTGGTCATTCACTTCGTAAGCATCTATTTGGTTTACATGGTCTTTGAAATCGTTATTTCATTGCATAACTTGCGGCGAAATTCAGATACATAAA